>JAAUTZ010000044.1 GCA_012031225.1 Chloroflexaceae bacterium | reverse complement strand
CCCGCCCGCCGCACCCGTCCCGCCCCGCCGCGCCGCCGGTTGCGCCAATCACTGCGGCGGCGATGGATGCTGCCCGCCGGGCCACGCAGATGCTCGACATGATGCTAGCGGATGAACGCTTCACCAATGCCCAACCGCGCATCGGGGCGATTGCGCCTGTGCCCCAGCCAGATGGCAGCACGGCAGTCAGCACCACCTTGCGCGACGCAAACGGCTACACGCTGGAGATCACGCTCGTGGTGCGGCAGGGAGGCTAGGGGCTAGGGGCAAAGATACCAGCACCTCACTCCTTAGACCTGTGCTTGCCGCGTATTGCCTGAAACGAGCGTGCGGATCGTTCATATCATGACAGAGAGCCTAACCGATGGATGAAGATGAACGGGATGCACCTGTGACCACACCACCCCCTGCGCCGCCCGCCTCGACGCGGATGCTGGCGTTGCTTGCCCAAGCAACGCGCATCCTAAATAATGAGCAGGCGTTTGCGGTGCGGATGGATGAACTCCTCGCCATGTTGCAAGCGGTGCTGCGCTGCCAGCATGTACGCCTGATCTGCTGGTTCCAATCGGCCCAGCCCGGCGCACAGCGGGAGCAGTATCGCAGTATGCCTGCATCTGGGTGGGATGACACCCTGATGCGCCAGACTGCCCTTGCGGGTACGTTGCACCGCCGGGTCCTCGCCAATGGGGATGAAGTCTATCTGGGGGTGCCGATCCGGTGGAGCGAACGCCTGTGGGGGATGCTCGAATGTCGGGCGGCTCCAGCAACCCGCCTGCAAGCGGTGGAGCAGGAGTTTGTGCAAGCCCTCAGCCCGCAGCTTGCCGTAGCGATTGCCCGTGAAGGAGTGCTGCGCCGCCAGCCCGCGCTGCCTGCCCCTGCCGCCGATGATCCCCTGCTGCCCCCAGTTGCACCCATTGCGCCTGTCGCCGCGCTTGCGCCGAGTCCCGCGCCGGAGCTTGACCTCAGCCTATTGCTGCACCGCCTGCTGCACGATGCCCTGCACCACACGGGCGCAGAGTATGGTGCGGTATGCCGGGTAGATGCAGCACGGGGCGAGCTAATTCTGGTTGCCCAGCATGGCTACGATTTTGGCGGGGTGGGCACGCCTAGCCGCGATCAGCGCGTGAGCTGGAAGATGGGCTTGGCGGGACGGGTGGCGCAGAGCGGACGGGCCGCGTTGCTGCGCGATGTTGCCCCCGATACGCTGCTGTTTCCGGCGGCTAGCCCGATCCGCGCCGAGCTAGCCGTACCGGTGCTTACGCAGGGGCAGGTGTTGGCCGTGGTGGTGCTAGACAGTCCGCGCTCGGTTGGCTTTGGCGAGGATGAATTGGCTCGCGCCAATCACCTGTGCGAGCAGTATGCGCCGGTGCTGTGGCGTGCGCTCGATGATCAGGTGCTGCGCGACCAAGCCGCGCAGTTGCAGCAGATCTACACGAGCAGCCTGCCAATTGGCTTAGCCCTGCTTGATCTGCACGGGCGCATGCTCCGCAGCAATCGCGCATGGGCAATGTGTTGGGGGCTGGATGCGGAACATGCCGCCACGCTCCAATATCTGCCGCTGGATCTGATGGCGGCTCTGCTGCCGCGCCTGCACGACCCAAGCGCACTGGAGCGGCTGTGCGCTCAGGATCAGCACAACCCCGCCGATATGCAGATCATCACGATCCGCCTGCACAATCCGCCGCAGGAGGTGCAGATCACCTCTGTCCCCACCCGCGACGCAGCGCAGCAGATTGTAGGGCGGCTGTGGGCCGTGCAGGATATGGCCCGTGAGCGTGAGCTGGATCGGCTCAAGCACGAATTCGTGTCGGTGGTATCGCACGAACTCCGCACGCCCCTTACCTCGATTCTTGGCTACACCGAGCTGCTCCTAGCCCGTAGCTTCAAGCCCGAAGACCAACGCCAATTTGTCCAGACAGTCTACGACCAAGCCGATCACCTTGCGCGTCTGGTAGATGACCTGCTCAATCTCTCGCGCCTCGATGCGGGCAGCCTCAAGCTCAGTCGTTGGATGGTTCCGCTGCGGCAGGTGATTACCGAACTGGTCACGCAGGTCGGCCCGCTGGAACGCCACCGCATCGTGATCCGGGCGAATGATGCGCTCCCGCCGGTCTATGTAGACCGCGACAAGGTGAAGCAGATTATCTTTAACTTGATCACCAATGCGATCAAGTATAGCCCCGACGGGGGCGAGATTGAGCTGGAGGTACAGGAAACTACCGCCCTCCCCGCCGACCATCCGGCAGGCCGCTGGCTGGTGGTGCGTGTGCGCGATCAAGGCATTGGCATTGCGCCGGATGATCTTCCGCGTATCTGGGAGCGTTTTTATCGTATAGACAATACGAACACGCGCAGGATCGGGGGCACGGGGCTAGGCTTAAGTATTGCTCGTGCGCTGGTTGAACTGCACGGCGGGCGGATCTGGGTGGAGAGCGAGGTAGGACGGGGGAGTGTCTTTGCGTTTACGCTGCCCGTCGCTGATCCGCGCCGCCTCGCAGAGTAGGGCGGAGCTACCGTGATGGACTTGCTTTTAACCAGAGATTGTTGCAACTTCCATTACTTTGTGGTATCATTCTCATATTACTTAGTTATCAAGGATTGATACCCACAGAGAGGTGTTCGTATGGCAACAGAAACTCCCGTGAACCGCGACGATGCGATGAACCGCGCTGAGCTTGAGCAAGAGCGCGATGGGTACATTCTGGCTGGGGTTGGGGTAGGGGCGTTGGTGGGCTTTATTTTGGGGTTCACCTTCTGGACGCACGCACCAAACGAAGCGATTATTGTTGTAACAGTGATCTTCGTGTTAGTGTGCGCTGCCGCCGGTGGAGCGATTGGCAAACTTGCATCGGGGATTAACTTCGACTCCTAAGGCATAAACCCTACGGAAATTGGATACCGACGCACGCGCCATAGCATCGTTGATGCTTGCTATATGCTATGGCGCGTGCGTTTTGGGTGGGTGTTGCTCTCCGTAGTCGTGCTTACTCCGGCTGGAAGATCATGTTGCCGCTATCGAGGGCAAGGTTCAGCACGAGATTGTCGCCATCCTGCACGAAGGTGGCAACTTGTTCAAGGCGCGTGCGGAACTCCTGATCGAGCGAATCCTCTGGGCACGCCACCAGTGTGCTGATGCCAAGCTGGATCGTCAGGCGATTGCCTGCCACAGTATACGTACCACTGCCCACGTTGCAATCGGCGCGGTAAGTTAGCTCCCCATCGGCATTAAAGCTGATCGTGTAGTTCTCTGGGTTGGGCACGCTGATGTTGTTTGCCTCAGCCCCGCTTGCGCTATCCTGAAACTCGCGCCACTGCCACGATGTACTTTCTAGCTCATTGAATGGGGCAAAGACCATGTTGCCGCTATCGAGGGCAAGGTTCAGCACGAGGTTGTCGCCATCCTGTACGAAGGTGGCAACTTGTTCAAGACGGGTGCGGAACTCCTGATCGAGTGAGTCATCGGGGCAGGCCGCCAGCGTGGTGATGCCAAGCTGGATCGTGAGGCTGCTGCCGTCGAGGGTGTAGGTTCCCGTGCCCCGATTGCAATCGAAGCGCAGGGCCAGTTCGCCATCGGGCAGGAAGGCGATAGTGTAGTTCTCTGGGTTGGGCACGCTGATGTTGTTCGCCTCAGCCCCGCTCGCATTATCCTGAAACTCGACCCACTGCCACGTTGTACCGACTAGCTCATTGAATGGGGCAAAGACCATGTTGCCGCTATCGAGGGCAAGGTTCAGCACGAGATTGTCGCCATCCTGTACGAAGGTGGCAACTTGTTCAAGGCGGGTGCGGAACTCCTGATCGAGCGAGTCATCGGGGCAGGCTACCAGCGTTGTTACGCCAAGCTGGATCGTGAGGCTGCTACCGTCCAGCGTATATGTGCCGCCGCCTACGTTGCAATCGGCGCGTATGCCAAGCTGACCATCGGGCAGGAAGCTGATCGTATAGTTTTGGGGCGTATCTACCCCAATGTTGTTTGCCTCCGCGCCGCTCGCACTACTCTGAAACTCAAGCCACTGCCACGTTGTCCCCACCAGTCCGTCAGGCTCTAGCTCAGGGGGGGCAGGCGCAGCGTCGGCGGCGGTGCTGGGGGCAAAGATCATGTTGCCGCTATCGAGGGCAAGGTTCAGCACGAGATTGTCGCCATCCTGTACGAAGGTGGCAACTTGCCCAAGTCGGCTACTGAACTCCTGATCGAGCGAGTCAGCGGGGCATGCGGCGGCACTCGTGATGCCAAGCTGGATCGTGAGGCTGCTGCCATCCTGTGTGAATGTGCCCGTACCGCGATTGCAGTCGAGTTGCAGCGCAAGTTGCCCATCAGCAAGGAAGCTGATGGTGTAGTTCGCTGGGTTGGGCACACTGATGTTGTTTGCCTCAGCCCCGCTTGCGCTATCCTGAAACTCAAGCCACTGCCATGTCGTCCCAGCGAGGGTAGCCACTGCGCTAGGGGCTTCCGGTTCGGCTGCGGGTTCGGCTGTGGGTTCGGCTGTGGGTTCGGCGGCAAGTTGCTCATCGGTGCCGGGTGCAAAAACTAAGTTGCCCGCATCAGCCATCAGGTTCAGCACGAGATTCTCGCCATCGGAAACAAAGGTGACGGCCTCGCCTAGCCGCGTGATGAAAATCTGATCCAGCGACTCAATCGGGCAGGCGGCGCGGGTCAGTGCGCCCACGATGATTGTCAGGCTACTGCTGTCCACCGTGTACGTGCCAGTGCCGCGATTGCAATCTGCCCGCAGTGCAAGCTGGCCATCAGGCAGAAAGGTGATCAGGTAGTTTTCGGGATTGGGCACGCTGATGTCATTCAGGCCTGCTGTATCCTGAAACTCAATCCATTGCCACGTTGTATCAGCGAGATCCGGCACAGCGGCATCGGCGGTGGTGGCGGGGGCATCGGCGGGCTGTGGGGTGGCGGTGCGTTCGGGCACTACGCCAGTGGGTGCGGGTGTGGCACTGCTGCCGCCACACGCCGCGAGAAATAGCATCACCATCAGCACGAGTGGGGTGAAGCTACGTTGCCAAAAGCGGTTTGGTTGCATACTTTGCTCCTTGTAGATTCGGATTTCGGTAAAATCCACAGTATTGTTGACATAGGAGATGCCGCCGCCAGTATACCACTGATTGGCGGAGCACCCCCTCGATGATGTAGACCAAGCCGATCCAGAAGTTGGGGGCAGTAGCGATCATGAAGCCAATCCAGATTAGCCCTACCACCAGAACCAAGATGGTTAGGAACAGACGCGGCGCGTAGCTTTCGTACCACATCTCCCGTAGCCCTTGGGTGCTTGTGCCGGGCCCGATTGATTTGCCCGCACCGATGCAAAAGGTGCGGTTGGGATGCCGCACCTCACCATCTCTACGACTCCTACAAGCTAGGACATAGACCGCTCCGTTGGCGTTCCACGTATCAGCTAGCCAACAGCAACGCTTCCGGGTCTTCCAGCAAGCTCTTGATGTGGACGAGGAAGCGCACCGCCTCGCTGCCATCTACGATACGGTGATCGTAGGTCAGGGCGAGGTACATCATGGGGCGTACCACAATCTCACCATTGATGACTATCGGGCGTTCCATAATCTTGTGCATGCCCAAGATGCCAACCTGCGGCGTATTCAAGATCGGCGTGGACATCAGCGAGCCATACACACCGCCATTCGTGATGCTGAAGGTGCCGCCTTGCAATTCGGCGAGGGTCAGCTTGCTGTCGCGGGCGCGGTTGGCTAGCTCCAGAATGCCGCGCTCGATCTCGGCAAAGCCCTTGCGGTCTGCGTCGCGCAGGACAGGCACGACCAAGCCTTGCTCGGTGCCGACGGCAACACCTATATCGTAGTAGTGTTTGAGCACTACGTCGTCGCCGTCTATCTCGGCATTCAGCAGCGGGAAGGCTTTGAGCGCACTGACGACGGCTTTGGTGAAGAACGACATAAAGCCCAAGCCGACCCCGTGCCGCTCTTTGAAGCTCTCCTTGTGTTTCTTGCGGAGAGTCATAATTGGCAGCATATCGGCTTCATTAAATGTCGTCAGCATGGCCGCCGTAGCTTGGGCCTCAACCAAACGGCGGGCTATCGTTTGGCGGCGGCGGCTCATGCGCTGGCGTTCCTCGCGCCGTTCTATCTCCACAATAGTGGGCATGGGTCCTGTCGGCAACGGCTGGCCTGAGTCCGTCGTGAGCGGTGCGGGCGGTGCGGCGGGCGCGGGGATCGCAACCGGTGCGGGAGCCGTTGCCTGTGCCAGCCGCAGCATGTGCGTAATCACGTCCTCTTTTGTTACACGCCCGCCGGGTCCAGTGCCAGCGACGGCGTTGATGTCTAGGTTGTTTTCGGCGGCCACTTTCAAGGCAGTTGGGGTTGCAGCGACCTCGACCGGGTCCGGTGGGGTGGGCACGGCAGGGGTTGCCTCGATGGGCGGCGGGCTTGCCGCAGGCCCATTGGCTGGGGCTGCCGCTACGGGGGCAGCAGGGGCGGGGTATGTTGCTCCGCCGTTGCCGTCAATCGTGGCGATCAGGTCATCAATCGCCACGGTTTCGCCTTCGGCTTTGATGATCGCAACCAACACCCCAGCCTGTTCTGCGGCCACTTCCAGATTCACTTTGTCGGTTTCCAATTCGACAATCGGCTCTCCTAGCCCAACTGCCTCGCCTTCGCGCTTGAGCCATTTGCTGATGGTTGCCTCAACGATAGACTCACCTAGCGCAGGCACACGTACTTCCATCGCCATGCGTCACTCCTCTATGCTGTTTGTCGCACGTTCACTCGGCGACACTCCTAACGGGATCTGGATATGTTCCTCGGCCCTAGCCCAAGGTGATAGCCTCAGTCACAATGCGGTTCTGCTCTACATCGTGCAGGTGGTGGGTGCCCTCAGCGGTGCTTGCAGCAGGCACCCGCCCAACGTAGCGTAGCGTTGGCGGCTGGGCCACCTTCAGCCGTGCGATACTGTCGTGCAGCAGCGGCTGGATAAACGTCCACGCGCCCATATTCTGCGGCTCCTCCTGCAACCAGATAAGCTCCGTAAGGTTGGGGTGTGCTTGCAACAGTTGCTCGATCTCGGTTGCTGGGTAGGGGTAGAGTTGCTCCACCCGTGCCGCAGCAATCCCTTCTGGGAGCGGCTTGGGCGCGTTGGTGCGGGCATCGCTCGTCAAATCTACGTACACCTTGCCACTGCACAAGACTAGCCGCGTGACCTGCTCTGGGGGGGTGACACTCACGCCGGCTTCGGGGGGCAGGACGGGCTGGAAGCGGCTTTCGGTCAAATCCTGTGCGGATGAGCTAGCACGGGGGTGGCGCAGCAGCTTCTTGGGGGTCATCAGGATCAACGGGCGCGGATCGCTCCGCAGCGTGGCCGCTTGGCGGCGCAGCAGGTGGAAGTGCTGCGCGGCGGTGGTGCAATTTGCCACGCGGATGTTGCTATCGGCGCAGAGTTGCAGGTAGCGTTCGAGGCGGGCACTGGAGTGTTCAGGCCCCTGCCCCTCGTAGCCGTGCGGCAGCAACATCACGAGCGCGGGCTGCTGGCCCCACTTCGCCCACCCAGCGACGATAAACTGGTCAATAATCACCTGTGCGCCATTGGCAAAATCGCCGAACTGGGCTTCCCACAGCACGAGCGTATCAGGCGCGTGGATGCTGTAGCCGTATTCAAAGCCGAGCACCGCATTCTCGGAGAGCGGGCTGTTGTAGACATCGAAGGATGCCCGCGCCTGCGGGAGGGCTTGGAGCGAGTTGAAGCGTTCGCCGGTCTGGATGTCGTGCAGCACCGCATGGCGTTGGGTGAACGTGCCGCGCTCGCTGTCCTGCCCAGTTAGGCGGAGCGGTGTACCTTCAGCCAATATCGCCGCAAAAGCGAGTAACTCGGCATGGCCCCAATCAATGCCGCCTTCGGTCTCTAGGGCGGCGCGGCGTTTCTGCAACACCCCCCGATCCAGCTTGGGATGCACCGTGAAGCCCTCTGGCACGCGCAGCATGCTCTCGTTTAAGCCCTTGAGTTGCTCGAACGAGATGCTATGTGGCTCGGCACTGGGCGGGCGCATCAGGGCCGAGGCAGGCACCGCGACGGTGGCTTGGGTGCGCCCACGTTTCTCGACTTCGCGGTAGGCCCGTTCGAGGCGGCTCAGCGTCCGTTGCATCATGTCATCGGCCACACCCGCTGCAATGATCCCGCGCTGCTCCAATGTCTGGGCCCACTTGGCTCGCACGGTGGGGTGATTGGCGATGATCTGATACATCTCAGGCTGGGTGTAAGCCGGCTCATCGCCTTCGTTGTGGCCCCAGCGGCGGTAGCCTACAAGGTCAATCAAGAAATCTTTGGCAAAGCGTTCGCGGTAGGCCCACGCAATGCGGATCGCGGCGATACACGCCACCGGATCATCGGCATTGACATGGATCACCGGAATCTCAAAGCCCTTCGCCAAATCGCCTGCATACAGCGTCGAGCGCGAGTCGTCCCAATCGGTGGTAAAGCCGACTTGGTTATTCAGGATGATATGGATCGAGCCGCCGGTGTGGTAGCCGGGGAGCCGTGAGAGGTTGAGCGTTTCGGCCACGATGCCTTGGCCGGGGAAGGCTGCATCGCCGTGAATGAGGACGGGCAGCGAAGCCCGCCAATCCTTGATCGGCTCGCCGCGTGTGCCGCGAATTTCTTGCGCGGCGCGGGCCCGCCCTTCTACTACCGCATTGACAAATTCGAGGTGGCTCGGATTAGGCACGAGCGTCACCGGCATCTCGTACACGCCGCCCTCTTGATACGCACGGCGTGCGCCAAGATGGTACTTCACGTCGCCGCTATAGCCGAGATAGGTGGCTTGGTTGTAGTCCATCGTGCCCTGAAACTCAGAGATGATCGCACTGTAGGGCTTGCCAAGCGTGTGCGCGAGCACATTCAGCCGCCCGCGATGGGCCATGCCAATAACAACCTCGTGGGTCACTGCGCCGGCTGCATCGTGGATCAGGGCATCGAGCATCGGGATCAGCATATCCGTGCCTTCGAGCGCGAAGCGTTTCTGTCCCGGGAACTTCTGATGGAGGAACCGTTCAAAGCCCTCGGTTGCCGTGAGCCGATCTAGGATGTCGGTGCAGTAGGCGGTATCAAAGCCTTCAAAGAAGCGTTTGCCCTCGGCCGCCTCGCGCAGCCACACGCGCTCCTCGTACACCTTGATGTGATGGAAGTCGTAGCCCAACGAGCCAGAGTAAATGGTACGCAGGGTATGGATCGCATCATACGCATTTGTCGCGGTTTCATCGGGCGAACTCCGCACGACTGAGGGCGGCAGAGCTTTGAGGATGTCTTCGGTGAGGTTGTGGGTCTCGAGCTTCAAGCCGGGATCGTCGCGCGGCTCCGAGCCGAGCGGGTCAATCCGCGCCGCAAGATGTCCGTACTCGCGGATCAGGCGCACGAGTCGGGCCGCCCCGACTACATATGGGATCGGGTAGCTTGAGTAATCTTCGGGAATATCGGAAGGGAGGACCGTTTGCGGTGCGCCTACCTGTGCTGGGCTGTGCAGCTCTTTGGTGGTGTGCAAGCCGGATGTGCGCGGCGGCAGAGCAGCCGGATGCACCTCGGCGGGCAGGGCCGCAAGCCGCGTTGCGCCGTTGCCATTGGCGCGGGGTGGGGGCGGGGGCAGCGGTTGCCCGTTGCCATTTGGGGCGACACTCGGCTGGTGCAAGGCAGGGCTGGCTGTGTCGCCATTCGCGCTCGCTACACTACCGTTGCCGCCGTTGCCGCCGTTGCCGGATGGCTCGACGAGCACCGCGCCTTCGGGGGTGCTTACCACTTGCAGGGTTGCCCCTGCCGTGCCTAGCGTCCACGTTGCGAAGAAGGTGCGGGTTACTTCATCTACCGCATGAGGATCAGCACAATATTGCTCGTAGAGATCAAGCAGATAGCCTGCGTTGGGGCCATGAAACATGGATTGGTCCATACATCCTCGCTTTCCGTGTCTTTCCTGCGTCTATGCAGCAATAGACGCACTATGCACAACGTCGTACAGATCAGGCGGCGAACGTGGGCGATGCACGTCGCGCTGACTTACGGCCTTATAGTATAACTCTTTATTGCGATTTGATCCAAATTTCAGATCAGGGACAAGGGGCTGGCTCAGCATCGCACAGATGCACGAGTGTGGTATAATCCAGAAAGGATGAGGAGCCAATCTGCACCAATCTATTGGTGGCTATGGTGGGCACAAGCGAGGGAGAGCTATGCCATTCGGGGCACACATGTCTATTTCCGGCGGGATCGCCAACGCCTTCGCACGCGGCGCACAGGTGCAGTGCGACACGATGCAAATCTTCACCAAGAGCGAACGCCAGTGGCAGGCCAAGCCGCTCACTGGCGATGATCTTGCCGCCTACCACGCCGAGCAGGAGCGCACCGGCATTCGCCCAGTGGTGGTGCATGACTCATACCTGATCAACCTTGCCTCGCCCAAAGATGATCTGTGGGAGCGTTCGATAGCCGCCTTCGCAGAGGAGCTAGAGCGGTGCCACGCGCTCCATATTCCCTACCTTGTCACCCATCCCGGCGCACATACCGGCAGCGGCGAAGAAGCCGGATTGCTGCGTGAAGCCGAAGCCATCAACCGCCTGCTGGATGCGGGCGTAGGTGGTGAGGTGATGATTCTGCTGGAGACAACCGCCGGACAGGGGAGCGCACTCGGCGACAAGTTTGAGCATCTCGCCCGCCTGATCGAGCTGGTGCAACGAGATGAGCGGATCGGCGTGTGTGTGGATACGTGCCATATCTTTGTGGCGGGCTACGATATTCGCACGCCGGAAACCTACACGCACACCTTTGCCGAATTTGAGCGCATTGTCGGCACGGAGCGGATCAAGGTCTTTCACCTCAATGATACTGAGAAGGAACTTGGCAGCCACGTAGACCGGCACACCCACATTGGTCAGGGGCAGATCGGGCTTGAGGCGTTCCGGATGTTGGTCAACGATCCGCGCTTCCGGGACTTGCCCATGATTATCGAAACGCCCAAAGCGAAAGAGATGCTAGAGGACGTGCAGAATTTGGCGGTGCTGCGCGGGCTGCGGGTTGATCCTGCGGCTCCTGCTCAGTAGGCATTCTGCTGTTTCCCCGTGATGATGTCTACCCCCGTGCGAATGATGATCTTGATGTCAAACCACAGCGACCAGTTCTCGATATAGTAGAGATCGTAGCGGGTGCGCTCCTCGATGCTCGTATCGCCTCGCAAGCCATTTACCTGCGCCCAGCCAGTGATCCCCGCCTTCTCTTTGTGGCGGCGCATGTAGCGTGGAATCTGCTGGCTAAACTGCTCCACAAAACGCGGCTGTTCAGGGCGCGGACCGACGACACTCATATCCCCAATCAGCACATTGATAAACTGCGGCAGTTCATCCAGCGAATAGCGGCGCAGGGTGCGCCCCAAGCGGGTTACGCGTGGATCGCCGGGCACGGTCCAGCCCGGCCCGCGTGCCTCTGAGTCGGTCCGCATCGTGCGGAACTTGACCATGTAGAAGGGGCGGTTGTCTAAGCCGACCCGCTCTTGCAGGAAGAAGACCGGCCCCGGCGAGTCGAGCTTGATCAGCAATGCCAGCAGCAGCAGCGGCAGCGAGAGCAGGATCAGCACGGTTCCCGAGACGAGGACATCGAGGCTACGCTTGAGCATCTGGTTCCACGGATTGTCAAGCGCGGCATTCTTCATGCTAATCAAGGGCAGCCCGCTTACGTCGCCAATCGAGATTTCGGTGCTGGTGATCAGCTGGAAGGTATCCGGGTAGACTTTGATCGCCACCGCTTCGTCCTCAGCCAGCGCAATGATGTTGAGCATCTCCTCCGGCGAACGCTGTGAGATTGCTAGCACCACCTCATCGGCGCGGGTGGCCCGCACCACCCGCCCCATCTGCTGGATGCGGCCTAGCACGGGCAAGCCGTCAATCTCAGTCCCGATGGGGTGTATATCGGAGAGGAAGCCTTGCACGCGGTAGCCCAATTCGGGTGAGCGGCGGATGGTGCGCCAGACGGCGCGGCCCGGCTCGCGTGCGCCGACGATCAGGGCACGGCGAATGTCTAAGCCTTTGCGGCGCAAGCGCACCACCAACGCCCGATGCACAAGGCGCAGGCTTGCGGTGGCAAGGACTGCCGTGAGCCACGCAATAGCCAGCACCGCCGGAGGCCATGGCAGGGGCACGTAGCCCGCCTGCGGCAGCAGCGTGTTGACAATCAGGGAGAGAAAGATCGTGGCCAGCGAGATCGCAATAAACACTTTAGAGAATTCGTCAATGCGCGAGGAGCCACGCCGCATGGTGTACAAGCCACTGCCGATGAAGGTGATCGCAAAGACGGCATTCGCGAGACACACATACACCAGCAGATCGGTGCTTGTGGTGGGCAGGAGCAATCCGCTCTGGCGAATGCTGGCGAGGTTGGCGCGGTATACGCCAAAGAATGCCGTATTGACGGCAAGCGCATCGCAGAACATCAGCCCTAGCAACAGCACCACTGCCGCCGGACGGGAGCGACGGCGCACGCGGCGGGGTAGGTCGGCGGTGCGGCGGCGGCTATCCGACGCGGCGGGCGGCGGCGGGGAGGAGGAGATTATGGCCAAGTGCGATCAACTCCTTCACGGTAATCCCCGTTTCAATCACAGCATTGAGCGGGGCGGGGGTGGTTGCAGCGAAGTGCTTGCGATGGAAAATCCGCATCGCATCGTAGAAGGCGCGGATGGATGGAAGCGCACGGCGCGTACTTGCAGCACGTTTGTAGTGCCATACATACACCGCCGGATAGTACATCACGCGCCAGCCATACTGCTTGATGCGATACGCCCAATCGAGGTCTTCGCCATACATAAAGAAAGCCTCATCGAGGAGTCCCACCTCGGCGATGAGGCTGCGCCGCAGGAGCATACACGCCCCCACGACGGCATCCACCTCCGTCTCGTGCTCTTGGTCGAGGTAGGTCAGGTTGTAGCGGGCAAAGCGCGGGTGGCGCGGGAATAATTTTGCCAAGCCGAGCATGCGATAGAACGAGACGGCAGGCGTGGGAAATGATCGGCGGCAGGCCAGATCAAGCGAGCCATCGGGCAGCACCACCTTGGGCCCCACAACCCCAACGGTGGGGTGAGCCTCTAGGTAATCCACCAGTCCGTCAAACAGATCAGGCGGCACAACTGTGTCGTTGTTGAGCAACATAACATAATCAGGTGGATTGGGCAAGGCAAGGATCTCTCGCAGGGCGAGGTTGTTCCCATACGAGAAGCCGCCATTGTGCGGGCTAACGCGCAGGATAACCTGCGGGAAGCGGGCTTGCACCATGTCCACGCTCTCATCAGGCGAGGCATTATCTACCACCCACACGGCGAGCTGGCAGTGCGGGGTGTGGGCATAGATTGACTCGAGACAATCGGCGAGCAGATCAGCGCGGTTGTAGTTCAGGATCACCACCGCCAGAGATGGGCAGAATCGCCACGGCGCAGGCTGCTGGGGCTGGTCAAGCTGGTTATGTTGTGGCGTAGCAGTTGGCATAGTGGTTGCTCACAGTCAATAGGCATAGCAACATATTGCTATTATACTACTATCCTATCGAACTACGCCGTATCTTTTAGGGGTACAATTAGAGAGAAGCATCGCCTCTCATACAGGCGGCGGAGTTGCCCGTTTGTAGGGCACGCGCTGTGGTAAAGGATAACGTTGGAATGACGCTGACAGAACAGGCTCATGTACACGTCCCTCCCTTGCATTCGGTACTGGTTCAGAAACAAGCACTGGCGTATCGCCAGACGGGTACGGGCTTCCCGCTGATTCTGCTGCATGGCTGGGGCGGCTCCTCGCGCTACTGGTTTAGCACGATGGCCAGCCTTGCCGCGACGCACACCACCTATGCCCTCGATCTGCCCGGCTACGGGCAGTCGCCCGCAATGGTTAAGGCATCGAGCGTGGCGCGTTTCGCTGAATTGGTGATCGCGTTTGCCGATGAACTCGGCTTGGAGCAGTTCGATCTGAATGGACACTCGCTGGGTGGAGCAATTGCAAGCTACATTGCCGCCGAGCATCCGCACCGGGTGCGCCGCCTGATCTTGACCTGCTACGGCATTATGCCCACTGAGCTAGAGCAGATCATCGTTGAGGCGTGGTATGCCAATCTGTATCCGTTGATTGAGGCAGTCTATCCTTTCTTGGGCTTGATGCAGCCCTTTGAGGATGCGTTGAAGTTAGTGGCGGGCAGCACCTCCTACAATCCGCTCGTGCTGTATACGGCTGTGCGCCCGTTCTTCTATGAGTTGCCGGACAATC
Organism: Chloroflexaceae bacterium; assembly: GCA_012031225.1. Taxonomy (GTDB): domain Bacteria; phylum Chloroflexota; class Chloroflexia; order Chloroflexales; family Chloroflexaceae; genus JAAUTZ01. The sequence goes on along the minus strand of JAAUTZ010000044.1, from coordinate 16,912 downwards.
CAGCGATGCTACGGATGGGCTACAACGAGTTTGTGTACATGGATCAGCGGGCTTCGCTGGCTAGCACGCTGAGCTTGGGCGATCCGTGTTTGCCGCGTGCGATCAACCAACTCCGCGTGCCAACGTTGCTGATCGGCGCACATCAAGATGCGATTGTCACGCCCAACCGGATCACCCGCACGGCAAAGCTGATCGCTGGGAGCCAGCTCGTCTGGCTCGAGATGTGCGGGCACGCCCCGATGATCGAACGCCCCGCCGAGTATGAGCAGCATGTGCGTGATTTTCTGACGGCATAGCCGCTCTGCTGAGCAAGCGAATAGCAGACCATCAATATTGATATTATTGATATTCTACAGGGGCGGGGCAGTTTCCCCGCACCCTGTCTTCACGTCGCTGCGGTCTAGCTCCATAGTCATGCTATACTTGAGGCGGGGGGATAAGCATTCTGCAATGGATGTAATCCGAATTATAGCAATAACAATGTAAGGAGTGAATACCATGCAACATGCCTATGTACGCCGCGCCGTTTTGTGGGTATTTGCGCTACTCGTGTTTGCGAGTGGTGGATTCTTAACGCACCAGCCAGCACAAGCTCAGGAAGAGCCTGTGATTACGATTGATGAGGCGATCCAAATCGCCATTGTATACATTGGCGGCGGGACGGTTGAGGAAGTTGAACTCGAACGCTTTCTTGGCATCCTAGTTTATGAGGTCGAATTTGTTGAGGGCCCCGAAGTGACCGTGAACGCACAGAATGGCAGCGTTGTGCGCGTCAAGCTCATCAGCATCTCGGTGGAAAATCGGGGAGATGACGATGACCGCAATGACGATGATGATGACGACGACGACGATGATGACGATGACGACGACGATGATGACGACGACGACGATGATGACGATGATGACGACTAATTAGGTAACACTACTCAACAGTTCTGCGGAATATGTTGGAACTCTTTCTCGTGTGGATTGCATATCCTCCCCCCTCACAGTCAATCTCTTGAATGAATGGATGCTTAGGTGGGCGAGTTGGTTCAGCATCAACCGTCCGCCTATGTTCGTTCCGCTCACTACCTGCTCACCGATTGGTTGTCCGCATCCGTCGCTTTTCTCAGGTATAATACAGATCAACATGGAAGTAATGCCGCTGTGTTCGCTGAGCAGCATGGAGCAATACTGTGCAGAGCCGAGCGACATCGCAGAGAAACCTAATGCCATTTGTAACGATGTGCATGTTTGGCTGGAAGAGAACTTCTTGCACACCTGTCGTGCCGTGTGTAAGCCGACGCGCATGAACAATACGACAATCACGATCACGCAGACTTCCCAACGTCTGGTGCGGGCCCTTGTATGGGCGAGCATCTTGGCAACGATGGTGCTATCGCTGCTGCATACGCGGGCGGCTGCGCCGGTGCAGGCGCAGGTGCGTGGGGCGGTGTATCTGGTTGAGGCGCAGGGGGTTATCACGGATGTGACCGTGGACTACCTGCGGCGGGCGTTGCGCTTGGCTGAAGCCAGTGATGCCACAGCCCTGATCATTGAGCTACAGGCGCAGGGCGCAGTGCTGCGGGCGATCCGCCCATTGGCGGTTGAGTTGGCAGATGCCGCTGTGCCGGTGGTGGTGTATGTTGCGCCGAGTGGCACCGACTCAGGTGCGGCAGGCGCATTTCTGCTGAGTGCGGCCCACATTGCGGCGATGGCTCCTAACACCAGCTTCGGCTCGCCCGTGCCGCTCGCAACGGTAGATACCGTGCTGACGGAGCAGACCCGCGATCTGGTTCTGGCGAGTGTCGCCGATCAGTTGCGCGATTGGAATGCGGAACGGGGGCGTTCCACCGATTGGGTTGATCAGGCGGTGCGCGAAGGTGTGATCCGCACCAATGAGCAGGCTTTCAGTACCCAGCCCCCAGCGATTGATCTGGTTGCCAGAGATCGCACTGAACTGATGACGCTGCTACAGGGGCGTAGCGTGACGCTGGCGAACGGTGATGCGATCATCCTTGAGACGCTAGGGCGCACGCCGCAGCCGATCCCGCCGAGCCTGTGGGAGCAGTTCCTGCTGCTGCTGGCTGATCCAACGATTGCCTTTCTGCTGCTGATTATGGGCGGGATTGCAATCTACGTCGAGCTGATCTCGCCGACGGTGGGCATTGCGGCAGGGATCGGTGCGCTGATGTTGCTTGGTGCATTGTTCGGCTTGATTGTCCTACCGATCCGCCTGCTCAGTCTGGCGGGCTTATTCTTCGCGTTTGTCTTCATCATTGCCGATGTGTACACCCCGTCGAGTGGCGGGCTAACGGTAGTTGGGTTAGGTTTGCTGATTGTGAGTGCATTAACCTTGATAGATACAACACAAGCTCCAAATGTATTTGTCGCGCTGTGGGCGATTATGCTGGTCGTGGCAGGGGTCGGGGCGTTTATGGCGGCGGGCGTATGGCTAGTTATGCGGAGCCGCAACCGCCCCGTGACTACCGGACAGGAAGGCTTGGTTGGGCGGTTGGCAGAAGTGCGCCAAACCCTTGACCCTGATGGCATGGTGTTTGTCGAGGGTGCATTGTGGCGGGCGGTGAGTGAGCAGGGCACGATTGAGCGTGGCGAGTGGGTGCGGGTGCGGGCAATCTATGGCACACGCTTGTTCGTCACCCGCCTCGATGCCGAACGCGAAGGCTCGTAACGCAGGCGTAGGCAAGCCGTATGGCGCGGTTCCGGTAAACATAATGACACCCAAATGGAGAGTCTCAGGCATAGCCGTGTAGTTCTGATTGCATAAGGAGAAGCAGGCGAATGGAACTGATTATTTTCGGATGTGTTGCCCTACTTGGGTTTCTGGCATTGATGGTGGTGCTATCGGCGATCAAGATTGTGCCGGAGTATGAGCGCGGCGTGATCTTCCGGCTCGGACGGTTGATGGGCGCACGTGGGCCCGGCTTGTTTTTCGTCGTGCCCGTGCTAGAGCGGATGGTACGGATTGATATGCGGACAATCACGATGGACATTCCCGTACAGGAAGTGATTACGCTCGATAACGTGACGATGAAGGTCAATGCGGTGCTGTATTTCCAAGTGATTGATCCCAACGCCGCCGTTACGAAGGTGATGGATTTCATCCGCGCAACGATGCAGATTGCCCAGACCACCCTCCGCAGTGTGGTTGGTCAGGTGGAGTTGGATGACCTGCTCGCCCAGCGCGAGAAGATCAACCAAAAGCTCCAGTACATCATTGATGAGCAGACTGAGCCGTGGGGGATCAAAGTCACAACAGTCGAGATCAAAGACGTAGAATTGCCCTCGACGATGCAACGCGCAATGGCCAAGCAAGCCGAAGCCGAGCGCGAGAAACGCTCCAAGCTGATCCACGCCGAAGGTGAGCTGCAAGCCTCGCGTGCGCTGGCCGAAGCGGCCAATGTGATCGCCAGCGAACCGACGGCCCTGCAATTGCGCTACCTGCAAACGCTGGTCGAAATTTCGGTGGAGAAGAACAGCACGATCATCTTCCCGCTGCCAGTGGATACCATCCGCCCCTTCCTGAATATGGGCCTACAGCAATCCGATGCGCTTGCACTCGCACAGCAGAATGCGCCGATTGCTGCCCAAAAACACTCGGACACCCGCCCCACGCCCGACGGGGTGTAGGCGATATGCTGGTGGGGTCGGCTTGCATGTTGCAGGCGACCCCTGTTGTTCCCCTTGCCACCCTTACCCGACGGTAGGGCACGCTCTCGTGAGGCAACCATCGTTGCCGCATCCTGATGCGATCAAGGCTGATCGCCCCCGTGCGATATGTATGCATCATGAGAATGATTTGGCAGTGCTGATAGCTGCTAGGGGGCGCGTGTTTGCGCTGATCGTACTGATTGCGCTGACTGTCCTACGCGGCTGTCGTTCTCGCTGATCTTGCGCTGCGCGGTGGCACTGCTATTGGTGTTGCCATGTATTTTAGCTCACCCGGTGTTTGGTCAAAGCCTGTGAAAGCAAAGGAGATGGATTCAGTATGCAAGGGTTCGGTTCAATTGATCCTGTAGGGGTTGTCCAGTCAAGCGTGAAGCCAGTGCTATTGAGCTTGTTTGCGATGTATGTTTACCTTTTTCCATGGTCGTTGCTGGTGGTGATCTTTGGCTTGATGCCTGCGTGGGGGGCAAGCATGGGCGGCGTGATGCTAATGGTGCAGGGCACGATGCTGGCGATCTGGCTGGCGGCAAATTATGCTTGGCGGGGTGCGCTCGCAGCGGTGCTGATCTTCGTCCTCTCGTGGGGCGTGGAGCATCTCGGTGTGACAACTGGCTTCCCGTTCGGGAGCTACTCCTACTCCGATGTACTGGGCTTGAAGCTGTTTGGGGTGGTGCCGCTCGCGGTGCCGTTTGCGTGGGTGCTGGTCATTCCCGCAGCCATCGGCGTAACCGAGTGGCTGTTCCACCGCGAGGGCAACACCGCCTCCAGTTCGGCACATGTGGTCATGAAGGTGCTAGGGGTTGCCTCGCTCGCGCTGCTGATGGATGTGGCGATTGAGCCAGTTGCCGCCGATATTCACGGCTACTGGGTGTGGCAGCCCGTCGAGTCGGCTTTCTATGGCGTGCCGGCGGAGAACTTTGTGGCGTGGTGGGTGCTGGGGGCAATCTTTGCGGCAATCTTCTACGCGCTGGTTCCGCGCACGGTCACCCCCGATTTCCTGCCGACGCGCTGGCAAGGCAGCTTCTGGCGGCGTGCTCCGCTCACCCGCCCGCTGTGTGCATGGCTGCCCGCTACGATGTACATGAGTACGTTGCTCCTGCTCAGCGTCACCAATCTCGTACACGGCAAGATCGGCGCGGCGGCGATTGGCGCACTGGTGCTAGGCTTCCTGTTGATGGTTTGGGCTGAGCCGCGAGCCGTTGGCTGGATCATTGGCACACCGCAGACTGGGGCGGGCATCGGGCACGGACGGAGCGAGGCCGAAAGCTAATGCGATGACAAGGTAGCAAGTGGCGGGGAGGGAGGGATTCGAACCCTCGAGGGCGTTACCACCCTAGCGGTTTAGCAAACCGCCGCACTAGGCCTCTATGCGACCTCCCCGTGCGGTGTCTATCCTGCAAGTATAGCATACTTTGCGGCAGTTGTGGAGGGGAGAGTGGGATTTGAACCCACGGACCCTCGCGGGTCTGTCGTTTTCAAGACGACCGCATTCGACCACTCTGCCATCTCCCCACGCCATTAGAACTATTGGTGGCAGGGGCGCGGGGATTCGAACCCCGAAATCCGGTTTTGGAGACCAGCGGTTTGCCGTTAGCCTACGCCCCTTTAACCTCGTAGATCATACCATATTCGCCCGTGCTTTGCAATAGCTCTATTGACATGCTGATCACGGCTAGTATAATGCGAGTAGGCGGCGGTTGCACGCAACAGAACCGCAATCGCCCTAGCTGCCCATTGTGGGCTATGAAGGGGACAGCAGATGCACAAGCAGACACCACGCGGGGCACGGCATGTTGGGATATTGGTGATGCTGATTGGGATTGCCGTTGGGAGTTGGTTGCTGCCAACCTATCTGCAAGCCACAAGCGAAACCTACCAACACGCGCAGTCGGGGCTGCTCATCAGTAACGATTATGGTTTCTTGAGCTATTGGCGCGAGCAGGGCAGCGAGCAAAGCCTGCTAGGTGCGCCAGTCACGGGGGTACTCGAAGAGCAGGGCAGACCGGTGCAGTATTTCGAGCGCGGGCGGCTCGAAGCTCATCTCGATCAGCCGGATATGCCGATTATGCTGGGGCGCATCGGGGCCGACTATGCGGATAGCCTGTGGGTGCAATTCGCGGCGGGGGTGAGCGATAACCTGCCGCCCGGACGGGTCTTCTTTGCCGAAACGCGGCATACCCTCGATGAGCCGTTCCTGAGCTTCTGGCAGGCGCAGGGCGGGGTGGCGATGCTTGGCTTTCCGATCAGCGAGCCGCTTTGGGAGCATGCCGGACGCACAATGATTGAGGTGCAATACTTCGAGCGCGGGCGGCTCGAACGCCACCCGACCTTCGGGAGCAGTGCCGATAGCATGCGGGTGACGAACATGGGCACGGCATTGGCCGAGCTACGTGGCTACACCAGCGCGGCAGCAGTCCCGGCGGTGGATGCGGTGCCGGTTGCCCGCAAGCTGAACTACAGCGCACCCATCTTGCGTGCGCCGGATCAGCAGCTCGCTCCCCCTGATGCGCCTGTCGCGGCTGTGCCGGAGCTTGCGCCGGAAGCCAGCACCGATCCTGCCGTAGCCGTGCCGGAGCCGGTGTACGTGCCAGAGCCGGTGTATGTGCCAGAGCCGGAGCCGGTGTACGTGCCGGAGCCGGAGCCGGTGTACGCACCACCGCCTGCGCCAGTCTATGCCAGTGGAGCCAAGCGCGTTGTGGTCAACATTTCGCACCAGTGGCTGTATGCCTACGAAGGCGAAGCGCAGGTCTTTAGTGCGCCGATCTCAACTGGGCGCGATGGCTTCAATACGCCGACGGGTTACTTCAGCGTGTACGCCAAAAACCCGCTCCAGACAATGAGTGGTACATTGCAGGGCGAATACTACAGCGTGCCCGATGTGCCCAATGCCATGTACATCGTGGGCGATGTGGCCATGCACGGCACATACTGGCACAATATGTTCGGGACGGGGGTGCGGATGTCGCACGGCTGCATCAACTTGCCGCTCGATTCGGCGGCGTGGCTATACAATTGGGCCCCCGTTGGTACGCCCGTGCAGGTGACGTACTAGCTCGCCCACAGGTGGTAGGGCTTCCGTTGGGCGTTCATTGACGCACCTTGTAGCGTGTGCTACCATAACGCGCAGAGCAACCCGAATCCGATGTGTCATCGTATAGCTTGAACCAGCGAGGCTCCCATGAATCCCAATCTGCGAAATTTTGGTTTGGCTGCGCTTGCCGGTGGTGCGGTGGTGGCAGGGCGCGAACTGCTGCGCCGTGTGGGGCAGGAACCCTCTGCTCCTACCGTTCCCGCTACTCTCCCTGAACAAGAGCCGATTGTTAGCTTCATTCCGCCCGCGATCTCGGCTGAGCCGAACTCAGCGATCCCGTTCAATCCTGATGCGCTGCCCGGCGAAGAGCTGCGCGGCATCCGTGAGGAGCCAACCTATGCGGACCCGATTCGCTGCGTGCCGCCCGTGCTGCTTGAGACGGCGGCGTTCACGGATACGCGCATCCAGCCCGCTACGAGCGTTACCCGTGCCGTAGACCAGACGCGGCTGTGGTTCTTCTTGCAGCAGGAAACCTACCGCCATCGCGGGGAGGGCTTTCGTAGCGATTGGGCGTTTCATCAATACGCCGCCGTGAATGGCTTGGGTGCGCCGCTTGCGTCGTCTGCTCGCGCCGCCGATCAGGTGAGTAGTGGGGGGCAACGCTACGGCTTTCAGCCCTTTGCCCGCGATACGCTCTACAATCAAATTCCGAACTGGACGCAAGTCAGTAGCCTTGCCCTGCTGCTGGATGGGGTGATTCCACCCTTTGGCTTAGGGCGCGATCTGCTGGCGGCAACGTACCGCGCTAGCGGCAGCAACCTCCGCCCTGAATGGCTCTCGCATCAGGTGGCGGTGCAGCGTAGCTGGGGCCCGGCGGTATCCGTCAGCTATACGATCAATGTCGAGGGGCGCACCTACGGCTTGCAAGTCTTTGCGCTGGAGACGATGTTCTTCGAGATGCCCAACTCCAACGATATGCGCCTGCTCAGTGCTAGCACACCGGGGCCAGTGACGGAAGCGATGTGGCGTGAGACCTACAAAGTCTCCGGTGCAGTCTATCAGCCTGATGCGCCTTTCTGCCGTTTCGCCAAAACCAATCGGCTTGGTGTGCCAATCTCGGACATCTACCTTGCCAATTTTGACGGCGAGACGTATGCGGTGCAAGTGTTTGCAGGCGATACGATCTATGCCCGCCCCGGTGAGGCGATCCGGCGGCTGAGTGCCCTGCCCGCGCCGAGCAGTTTCGATCCGCCGCCAATCACGCCGCCTGATCTGCCTAGCTCCGAAGATGCCCTCAGCAATCGGACCCCGGTCTTTACCGTGCTGCCCACACCGGGTCAGCCGCGCATCTCGCAGTTCTACGGCTTTACCCGTTGGGCGGCAGGCGATGGTCGCTTCTACTACTTTGCCACACAGGGGCAACATTCAGGCATAGATTTCGCGGTGGTGGTGGGTACGCCCCTGCTCGCCCTGACGTATGGCGTGGTGGTGTGGGCTGGCTTGAATGTGGATGGGATTTCGTTTGGCGCAGGCCCCCGCAGCATTATCGTGCGCTATGGCAGCGTCTATGCGCTGTATGGGCACACCTCTGCTGAGACCGTGCAGCGCGGGCAGTTTGTGGGCCCCGGCGATCTGCTCGGCTACTCCGGCTTCCCAACTGCGCCGCACTTGCATTTCGAGATTCGCCCGGTACCACCCGCCATGCTCAACAATACCAATCCGGCGCAGTTGCCGGCCAATCCGGGCTTTGCGGTCAATGCGATTGACTACTTCTCGGCTGATCTGAATGCCTACTTCGAGGGCGAACTGTATCGCTTGGGCGGAGCCTTCTGGCACTTCTGTCAGGGCGCACTCCGCAACCAAGCGAATATCGTCTTTGGGGGGCCAATAGACAACCGCCCGTGCCAGTAGGCTACTCCGCTTCGTTGATGGTGTAGCTCAGCTCAATCGGGGTGACTTTACTCAGCATCGCTTGCGCTGGGCAGTATTTCGTCTCAGAAAGGGCAATCGCCCGTTGCACTGCATCCGCGCTGATGTTCCGCCCAGTGAAGATGTATTCGATGCGAATGTGGGTGAAGACGTGCGGGTGATCGCTTGACTGCTCGGCGTGAACACGCACCTCAAAAGCGGTAATGTCTTGCCGCTTCTTGCGGAGGATCGAGATCACATCCATTGCGGTGCAGCCCGCCAGCCCCACCGCAAAGAGCTGCATGGGCTTGAAGCCGGCGCTGCTTCCGCCCACAGCGGGGTCAGCATCGAGCTTGACGTGCTGCGCGTAGGCGATTCCATCAAAAGCCATATTGCCTTGCCAAATGACGCTTGCATCCATTGGGGGCTATTCTCCTTCTCGTCTCGCAGGCTGATACCGGAACAGGTGGGACACACTGCCACCAACTGATCCTCTTGAGTATACCACCATTGGGTAGCCGGCGTACGCGCCCCACCCGCTCCCCACACGGTACAGGCTTAGTGGTATAATCATAGCGGGTGCTGGCTGTGGCTGTGCAAAAGCTGCGAGAACCTGCCGAGTGTGCCGCGTGGGGCAGTGTGCTATATGGGCTAGTGGACAGAGCGTACCAGACGTGGTAGGATATGGGCAATAATAACAGGAACTGCGATGGGCGTTGAACAACACCGGCAGCAAGCCGAACAATCGAAGCAGGCACCAATCCCGTGCGGCATCATCACGATTAGTGATACGCGCACCCGTGAGACGGATGCCAGCGGGCAGTATCTCCACCGCGTCCTGCCGCACGCTGGGCATGATGTGGTAAGATATGAATTAGTGCGGGATGAGCCAGACCAGATCGCTGCACTGGTCCAAGAACTGGTTGGGGCAGGGTGCAAGGTGATTATCACGAGCGGCGGCACAGGGATTACCCGCCGAGATAGCACGTTTGAAGCGATTGATGCCCTGCTGGAGAAACGCTTACCGGGCTTTGGTGAGATCTTTCGGGTCTTGTCCTTCGAGGATGTGGGGCCTGCGGCGATGCTCTCACGAGCCACTGCCGGAGTCTATCAACAGGCACTCATCTTCTGCCTGCCGGGATCACAAGCGGCTGTTGCCTTAGCAATGGAACGGTTGATCCTGCCCGAACTTGCCCATCTTGTGTGGGAGACGGTACGCCAGTAACGGGGTGGCCGTAGGGTTTCTGGAAAAGATGCACACTTTGGGTTTTTCTGTTATTATGTCTGTGTTGCAGCCTGTGTCCTGCCGTGACCGTGGTTAGGTGTAAGGAGCCGGAGAGCCAATGACATCAGTAGACGCTTTCAGAGGCCTGCATTACCCAAACAAGATTGGCCGCCTATGTCTGCTATCACTTGAGGAAGTGATGGGTCGGAATGGTGTCAAGGCGTTGCTACGTCTGGGTGGATTGAACGAATACATTGATGAATATCCGCCAAATGACCTCAAGAAGGAATTTCCGTTTGAGGCGATTGCAGCCCTTGAAACCGCACTTCAAACAATGTATGGCCCGCGAGGGGCACGCGGTCTCGAATTGCGTGCTGGGCGGGTTGCCTTTACGCTCGGTCTGAAAGAGTTTGGTCCGCTACTGGGTATGGCTGACCTCGCTCTGAAGTTGATGCCCGTGACGATGAAGCTCAAGATTGTGCTGAATGCAACATCACAGACGTTTGATCGCTTCAGTGATCAAGCGAGCCATGTTGAAGAAGAACGCACCAAGTTTGTCTATCATATTACGAAAGACCCAAGTAGCCTGCGTTCGGATCCGGGGCTAAACTTCTACATTGCCCGCGGCATTCTCGAAGAAGCAACGGCGTGGGTCAGTGGTGGGCGACGCTTCTCGGTGGAGCAAGTCTCCTCGATTGCGATGGGTGCACCGACAACATCGTTCGAGATTTTGAAAGAGCCGCTCGACTAATCTGGCGGAGCGGCTCAGCCTAGATACGATGGGTGGGAACCGTTCCCCCTGTCGTATTTCTTGCCCGTCTTGATCCCAGAATCACGCACCTACATTGATGCGGGAGCGGCATAACCATGCGTCAGCTTGCTCTCTGGCTCATCCGCTTTTATCAGCAGGCAATCTCACCGATGCTGCCGCCAAGCTGCATCTACACGCCAACGTGCTCGCACTATGGGTATGAGGCGATCAGCAAACACGGCATTTGGAAGGGTGGCTGGCTCACCCTGAAGCGTCTGCTGCGGTGCCACCCCTTTGCCAAAGGGGGCTATGATCCAGTGCCTTGAGCTGCCTTGCACCCCCCACCTGTTCTGGAGCGGCACCTTTTGGCTACAGTCCCTATGCCTGTTAGGATTCGGCTATGCCTGAACTGCCGTTTGCGGTGCGGCTTCCGCGCATCGTTGCTAGCCCTACCGAACGCACCACTGCCGCCACCGATGTGCTGCTGGCGGTGCAATCGTTTGCGTATGCCGCCGATCTGCTGCGCCGCGCTCGCACGCCGCAGGTGGATCAAGGCAAGGCCACGTTGTGGGCAATCGCCTTTGCGAATGCAGGCAGTGGGGCAATGCTCGGCGCAATCGCACACGGCTTGGACATGTCGCCCCGTACCAACCAGCGCATCTGGCAGCCCCTGCGCCTCTCACTCAGCCTCGCTGTCGCGTTCTTTGTTGCGGGCACGCTGTACGATACGGTGAGCGCAGCGGCGGCACGGCGAGGGTTGCCGTTTATGCTCGGTGGGGCGGTGGTCTTCTGGCGGGCTGTGCCAGTTGCCCAAGATAGCTTCTGGCCCTTCACGCTCTATCAAGGCGCGGGCATGCTGGTGGCACTCGGTGGCTATGGGCGGCAGGCCCTCCGCACGCAGGATGCCACCGCGCTCTGGATGCTGGCTGGGGTGATCTTATCGGGTGTAGCTGGCGCAGTGCAAGCCACGCCCGATCTGCATGTCACGGCAATCTGGGAATTCGACCAGAATGGGCTATATCACCTGATCCAGTCGGCAGGCTTGGTGGCGATCCAGCGCGGGGTGACGTGTTCGTTAGCGGGATAGCTAAGGTAGCACGGCGGGCTGCTACTTCTCGGTGAAGAACTGTTCGGCGATCACGGGCAAGCCTTGTACGACCCGCGACGGGATCAACCCCTTGCCCTCGCAGATCCGCGCCGAGCGATACAGCCCACCGCGCAGGAGCATCACCTCAATCGCGTGGGCGGCGGCATCTACCACCCAATACTCGCGCACCCCAGCCCGGGCATAGGCATCCTGCTTCTCGCGCCGATCATAGCCTGTGGTGCTAGGGATTGACACCTCAATCGTCAAATCGGGCGCACCAATCACGCGATTGGGGGTGACGATACAGCCCATATTGTCGTTGAGGACGACCAGCACATCTGGCTGCACGACCACATCGGCACCAAGCTCAACGCTATACGGCGCGACGAAGACCTTGCCACGATTGTTCATGCGGATGAATGCGGTGAGGTGATAGTAGAGCATGCCCACGATTTTCTGCTGCCAAGCAGAGGCCAGCGGAGTGGCATACAGCACGCCGTTGATCACTTCATAGGCCTGCTGGCGTTCGAGATCAGGGTTGGCGGGCAAGGCGGCATAGTCGGTGGTTGTCCATTTGCCCTGCAATGGGCCTGAAAAGCCAGATACATCTGCTGGAGCAGCCGCAGTCTGGTGCGCGCCGGTGTCTATCATTGCTGTTGCCATTGCCACATACTCCGTGTGCGTGAACCTACAGGGTTATCAATGTCAGAATGTAGTCTGGTTCCCGCCCCCCGCGGGCACCCTCCTACTGTGAGTAGTTTCTGTGATTACGCTGCACTGCGCCGATCATGGCATAGGGCGGAGTTAAGCGAAACTATCGCGTATATTGTGAACTACTTCTATGTATTATAACGCAAAACAATTAACAGAGCAATGTTCCGGGCGTTATCCTCAGCGATAGGACGCGAGGTCACTCTCTTCGATGGTAGGCATAAAGCGCGACATTTCAACCATCTTGAAGATCTTCTGGTGGTGGGGGCTGAGGTTAATCGCAAAGAGCTTGAAGCCCGCTTTACGGGCTTTGACGACGAATTTCAGCAGGACGGAAATGCCCGCCGAATTGATGAAGGCGACTTCGCGGAAATCCAGCACGGTGATTGGCTGCATCTCAGAACAGGCAGCTTCGATTGATGCAGCCGACACAGCATCAATGCTGTTGGTGCGGAGATGCAACACCACTACGTCGCCGAATTTCTCACGCTCCACTAGCGTGTTGGTCATCGTGCTTTTCCTTTCGATAGAGTCGTAAGGTCATAATTGTTCCATCTTCAGAGGAAGTTACTTCATATTGATCCACAAGCGCGGCGATCAAGAACATGCCGAAGCCGCGCCGTCCTTCACCTTCAACGTGGTGTTCCTCAACGTGCTGCTCGGTGAAATCGAGCACGTCGGGATTTACCCCTGTGCCCTGATCAATCACCTGCACTTCGAGCTTATCCTGATCCACCTGAAAGACCACCACCACGAGCTTGCTCGCCATCCGCCGGTTGCCGTGCTCAATCGCATTGCATACGGCTTCGCTGACGGCGAGCTTGAGGTCTTCGATCCGTTCTTCGGACAGATTGATCACCCGCCCCATCTCGTCGGCACTGGCGCGGGCGATGCGCTCAAACACAAGATCAGAAGGGATGCGGATCTCAACCCGTTCCATTGTCATCTGGTAACCCTCCTTGTTGCTGGCTGGATGGTGTGTGTGATTAGTAGTTGGTAGCACACACCGGCTAGACGGATGAGCTGACGGACGCGCTGCTACGGCGCACCCGCCCATTGGCACTGCGCTGGGCGGCAAGTGCGATTTGTTCTTGGCGTTGCAGATGGTCATAGCGGCGTAGGTAGGCTTTGCCGAGCGAGGTGTTGCCAATCTGCAAGTAGCAGGCACCGAGAAAGAACAGGGCTTGGGCGTGGCGCGGGTTGCGCCGCAATACCTTCTCGAACAGCGCGATGGCACGCGCCGGCTCCATCATTTCCTTGTAGCACAAGCCGAGCATAAAGTTGGTCTCGACATCATCGGGCCACTGGGCCAGCACATGCTCGAATTCGCGGGCGGCCAGATCGTAGCGTCCGCGCCGCACATAGATATAGCCCAGATCGTAGCGCAACGAGTGGCTGTTGGGAGCCAGTTCCACCGCCTTACGCCACGCTGCGAGCGTCCAGTTCTCGCGCCCCAGTGTCATATAGAGGAAGCCGAGCAGGTAATTTGCCTGCGGGTCTTGCGGCATCAGTTGCACCGCACGCTCAAAGGCGCGGCGAGCGGCGGCATACATGCCCATATCGTAGAGCAACCGCCCCATGGCAAGGAAAAGTTGCCCATTGGACGGGTGTAGCTTGGCACACTCGTAGAGAATATCATAGGCATCTTTGGGGCGATGCTGCAAGCGGCGCACGGTACTGATCCGCAGGCGGGCAGCAACATAGTGCTTATCTTGGGGTGGCACCGAGCCATACTCATCTATCGCCTCATCCCATCGCCGCGAACGGGCGAGGAGATTGCCGAGTAGGTAGTGCGCGGTGTATTCTTGGGGTCGCCATTGCAGCAAGGCGCGGTAGATCCGCTCGGCTTCTTCTTCATAGCGTTGCTGCTTCAGGTCTTCACTGAGGCGATAATACCACTGGACCACCTCATCTTCGCTACGATTGATCAGCACCTCGTCCTCTTGCACTTCAGGCGAGATGAAGGTCGGCTCGACGCGCAAGGCTTCGGCAAAGCAGCGTTTCGCCAGTTCGTGTGCGCCATAGCTCTGGTGCATCAGCCCCATGTAGTAAAGCGGCTCGGCGGCGTGGGGGCGGGCGTTGCACGCATTGGAGTAGTGGATGTAGGCGCGTCCGGCATCATCCAGCCGTTGGTAGCAGCGGCCTAGGGAGAAGTGTGCTTCGTACAGGTTCGGGTTGTGTTCGAGGCACTCTTTGAATGCGGCGGTTGCCCGATCTATCTGGCCCATTGCGGCAAAAGCAACCCCAAGATTGTAGTGCGCTTCAGAGAGTTGCGGGTCAGTCTGCACCGCTTCGAGATACTCGCGCAGGGCATCTTCCCATTCCTCTTGGAAGGCAAGGGCATTGCCAATGTAGAGATAGATGATCGCTCGTTCGCGGTCATAGATCTGCGCCTTCTCCTCGCCATCCACATAGGCAGCGATCAAAGCGCGCCGAAAGTGTTCAATCGCCTCAGCGTATGCTGCCCGCAGGTAGAGGCGAATCCCTTGACTGAACGCAGCCCCCATCTGCGTCCCTTCCATAAAACGTTCGCTTCCTGCAAACGTATCAAGGTCAAGCGGCATAAAGAGTAATGGTTCACCGGCAGCCATAGTTGCTCCCTGTACGGTGCGTAGGTTCTGCTTCCCAATTAGATCATCGCCACATCCGTGCGTGCATTCGCGTGCCCCCTAGATTGCTCTGGGCTTCTCATGATAGCACAGGATGTACGGTCTGTCATGCGTTTGCTCTGGGCTTTTTATCATAGCACAGGATTTACGGTCTGTCATGTATGGATTCACGGTAGGCTTCAAAGGCGAGGCGCAGTTGCTGCTGCAATTCGCGGGCTAGCCCGCGCCCATAGCTCGTGCGGGCGACACTGCCCAACGCCGCAGGCACATCAGCCCATGCCGCAAGGGTGGCGTGTGGCTCCTGCAACACTGGCTGCTGCGCCGCCTGTGCCGCCCACAGCGTGGCGGCGGCTTCTCCCCCAAGGACATCCACCACCACGCTGTAGAACTCCTCCCGCACGGTGGCAAAGCGGCGGCGGATCAGCACCATCGTAATGTCGTCATCCTGTGCCCCCGCCGTGTGCCATGCGCGTACCTCGCGCAGCAGCATGCGCTGCATGGCGCTTGGCTTGAGCGTGGCGTGGGTGCGGAGTAGCTCCAGCAGGCGGTTTTCGCCGAGCATTTCCTCTTCCGCATTGGTAGCTTCGGTAATGCCATCAGTATAGAGTAGAATGCTTGCACCCGGCGGTAGGGTGACGGTGCGTTCGTCATACTCGCTCTCGTCATCCACGCCGAGCGGCAAGCCGGAGATTTCCAGTTCGTCGGTTTGTTCAGGTGTGCTCGGTGTGGCGGGGGTCAGGAGCATGGGGTAGGTGTGCCCAGCATTAGCGATCTGGAGCGTGCCTTGCTGCGGGTCGAGCTGCATGTAGATCATCGTAACCATGCCGTGCGGAATATCGCTACAGATGATCTGATTCACGGCGGCTAAGGTGCAGCGGGCCGAGTCGCCGCGCCGCGCCTCGTGCCGGAAGACGGTGCGGGCGACGGCCATGCGGAGCGCAGCGGGCAAGCCTTTGCCCGATACATCCCCGATCATGATGCCGAGCCGCCCATCGGGGAGCGGCAAGAAATCATACAGATCGCCGCCTAGATCGCGGGCTGGCACGGATACCGTGCTCATTTCCCAGCCGGGCAGGTAGGGCACGGCGGCAAGCAGGATGCCCTGCTGAATGTCGCGGGCGAGCTGCATTTCACGTTCGATCTCGGCTTGGCGTTGCTCATCAAGCGTAGGCGGGTGTACGGGCGGCACGGGTGGGGCAGCGGGCACGGCGCGGCGGGGCAGGCGTAGCCCGCGATGAGCCAGCAGTGTGCCGGTGGTGCTGCGTTTGCGCGGTGAAGTTGAACGATTGTTACCCTTTGCCATCAATGTATCCTTGTACTCGCTTACCTACCGATCAATCACATTGCCCAATGCTGGCCACGCGCTGCCCATGCTCGGCACAGGCTACGTCAACTGGATAATCTGGCGTTCGCACGTTGCCCGTAGCCAACTCACCGCCACGCCATCAAGAACGGTATCAGCCGCCAATGGAGCCAGTTTGTGGAGCGTCGCACGATATTCGCGCAGGGCGGTGCTGGGGCGCACGGCGGCGCGATAGGCTTCTGCCAAATGAAACGAAATAAGGGGCATTTCTGGTTCAAGGTAGCGGGCCCGCTCCAAATGTTGGATGCTCGCATGCACTTCGCCGCGTTGCAGATAGAGTATCCCCAGCAAATGGTAGGCATCGCTGACAAGGCTATCTAGCTCAAGGGCCCGCCGCGCTTCGACAATCGCTAGATCAATGTCGCCACGATTGGCGTGGGCCCGGGCGATCAGGGCGAGCAACTGCGGGGCGGCTGCATCACTTGTGGCAACGTGGCGGTGGAGATCAAGGACGGGTTCGATTTCGCCTGCATCGAGCCACGCCCGCCCTTGCTGCACCAATACCGCCGGATCGGGCGCGGCGATGGGCTGCGCGAGCGGCGGCGGTGCGGCGGGTGG
>JAAUTZ010000137.1 GCA_012031225.1 Chloroflexaceae bacterium | reverse complement strand
TTCGGGTGTCCATACACACTGTTCACGCGGCGCACCCCCTCGACGGCAAGCTGATCGTCGCTGAAGGTCACTTTGTCGCCAAAGTAGGGCGCAAGGTTGATGCCCCACCACTGCAACACCCCTACCAACCCCACCACCACCCCGCCGGATACCAGCCACGTCAGCAGGCGCACGCTCGTCAGGCGCGGCGCAAACGGCGACGGCGGCAGGCTTGCGCTAGCCTGCGAATGATGCAGCAGCCAGCGCACCAGCGCATAGAACAGCAGCGGCTCCACAATCAGCCACCGCCACTCGCGCAAGGCCTCGCTGCGCCCGCCTTGCCACGCCACCGCCACGCCGAGCGTACCCGCCCCCAGAAACAGCAGGTGCGGCGCATAGTGCATCCCCATCGCCCGCAATGTCGCTAGCGTGAAGAAGGTGCGGGCCTGCCGTGCTACATCAGCCGCATCGTGGCGCAGACGGACGAGCAGCCCCAGTGTTACGCGCACACCTACCGCCAGCACCGTAATGAGCAGGGCCAGCTCGTGCAGCGGCAGGCGGATGCCATCCGGCGGCAAGCCCCAGCGTTCATCCCAGATGCCCTTGGGGATAAAGAAGAGGGGCACAGTCAGGGGCACAAACAGCACGGCCAGATCGGGGCGCAGCAAAGCGAGGCCACCAAACACAGCCAGCCCGATCAAGCACGGGATCAGCGTGGTGTAGCCCTTGTAGAAGAAGAACAACGCCAGTGCCATGCCGATCAGCACCGCCCGCTCGCCATCCGGTGTAGCCAGCCACACGCGCCAGCCCATGCGTGCTGGCGGGGTGCGCCGCACCAGATTGGCAACCAACGCATACAGCACGGGCAACGTTGCGGCTCCACTCAGCATCAGCATCCCAACCACCGCGAGCGGCAGGGCAGACCACAGCACCTGCCATAGTGCATACGGCAGCGGCGGCTCGGCAATCACCACCAGCACCGTATCTGGGGGCAGCGGGCCCGCTAGCTCCAGTGTATGCACCGCATCGCTGCGCGGCAGGGACGGCGTGGCGCGGGCCGCTACACCCTGATACGTGCTAGGCGTGAGCGTGAGCGGTGTGCCATCGAGCGTGGCCGGTAGCGGCTCCTCCGCGCCGATCACATACACCTGCTCGCCTGTGAAGCGAAGCGTCCACCCGCCCGCCTGCTGCACCACCGCCGGATGTTCAAGCGTATGCGCCCCTACGCCCGCTACCGGCGGCTGGGCAAGGTGCGCCTGCATTGCCGTGAATGCGGGCAACGGCTCCCAATCGCGGCTGATGATCGCAAAGTATTGCGTGGGATCATCGGGGTTCGGCTCGCGGAAGCCGCCATAGCGCAGCATCCAAATATTCATCACCCCCACCCAATCCCACTGCTGGCGGGCCCGTTCCACATGCCCAATCAAGAAGGCGGACTTCTGCTCCTCTGTCACGGGCACGCCCCACGTCATGCGCCGTTCGGGGGCAATCGTTTCCGGCGCACTGTTCCAGCCAAATTCACCCACCCACACCGCCGTCTGCGTATCGCCGTGCCGCTCCATCACCTCCCGAATCAGCACGGGCCGGCTCACGTCAGCGCGGCTATCTATGAAGCGTTGCCACTGCCACGTTGCCCCGAATGGCAGCAGGCGAATGTAGCGGTTCTCATCGGGCGGCTGCCCCAAGCCATACGCCTGCACCGCCATCACATCAAAGAACTCGGCCCCGCTTGCTTCGTAAACCAGATCAAGGTAATCAATTTCGGGGATGGGGGCGCGTTTGTCTAGCCCATCTACGGGAGCCAACGCGGGGAATACCACCACCACATCTGGGTTGCCATCCTTCGCCCCGATGTAGCCCTCACGGAGCAACGCCACCAGCGTGCGCGGGCTAGGCGTGTGCCAGTTCCACTCGTTCTTGAGGTTTGGCTCATTCCAGAGCTGCACGTAGCGCACCTTGCCGGTATAGCGGTGCGTCACTTGCTCGACGAAGCGGCGGTAGTCGGCGAAGTCATCGGGCGGGCCAGTCGAGTTCGGGTCTTCGGCTAAGCCTTCCGCGAACCACGGCGTATTCGCATTGATTGGGCGCGACCAGAGCGGCGGGCGGTCAATCCGAAGGATTAGCTCAATGCCTAAGGCGTGCGCGGTGTCAACAATATGATCGTACTTGGCCCACGCCGAGACCACCCCGACCGCCTCGATATTGCGCCGATCCTCGAAATCGCCGCGAGCGTGGATCTCGACATCCTCCCACGGCAGCTGCATGCGGACGTGGGTTGCCCCCAGTGCCTTCACCATTTCAAAGGTGCGGGTGACATCATCCGGGTTCGGTTCGAGGTGGATCTGGTACAGGTTCACCCCGACGAGCGGACCTGCGCTGTGCGGGATTGGGCGTGGATCGGGGCGCAAGGTGATGCCCCGATTGAGGCTATTGTCAAACCAAATGACGGCGACTAGTGCCAGCCCGATTACCCCATTCAGCAGCAGGAGCAGCAGCAGGCGTAGGGCTAGTGGCAGGCGTGCAAAGCGGTGGCGCATCAGCAATTACAGGCGGCGGGCAAGCACACGCCACTGTGTCCTTGCCCGTGTAGCAAATCGGTTTAGCACTACTCTTCTTTGATCGCCACGTTATGCAAGCTACCCGGGAACGGAGCCGCATTGGTGCGTGGCGATGGTGCGGGCAACCCGCCCGGCAGCGGATACGGCAGCGTTGCTGTGGGTGTAATCGTAGGCGTTGCTGTCGCGGGCAGCGGAATCACGATTGTCGGCAAGGCGGTATTCGTCGGTGGTGGGAGCGGCGTATCTGTTGGTGGTGGTGCAGGTGTGTCCGTCGGTGGGATCGGTACATCCGTCGGTGGGATCGGTGCAGACGTATTCGTCGGTGGGATCGGTGCAGACGTATTCGTCGGCGGGATCGGTGCAGGCGTATTCGTCGGTGGGATCGGAATCACCGTAATCTCTTCAATCGGTTGCGTTGCTGTCGGCGGCACGGCTGTCGGCGGGAGCGGCTGAACGGGTGCGCCTGTGCTGAGCGATGCAATCACTTCTTGGAACTTCTGCGCCTGATTTTGGGGCATGCGTCCATCGGCTTGGGCAAACACGTTATTGTTGATAAATGTCCACGAAGTCGCGCCCGGATTGGCTGCACTCTGGCGGTCATAATCGGCTTTCAGGGCTTGGGCATCGCCTGCGTTCGAGCAGGTGACAATCACCCCGCCCGCCGGAAAGCCGAGCGAGGGAGTGAAGTAGCGCACGCTGTTTTCGAGGCAACGCGCCTGAATTGCGCCGAAATCTTCGGGCACCGCCCCGCGTGGATCAGTCACTTCAACGCCTGCCGCCGCCACCCGGTTGAACACGTCAAACGCCGAGATCGGGATCGGGGTGGCATCCGGCGGGGGCGGGGGCGGCGTGGGTGGCAACGGCGCGACGGCTTGCCCCGTGCTGAGGGCTGCGACCACCTCCGCGAATTTGTTGGCTTGGTCGGCGGGCAGGCGGCCATCCGCTTGCACGAAGATGTTGTTATTGATAAACCGCCACGATGCAGCCGTTGGGTTGGCTGCACTCTGCCGATCAAAGTCGGCTTTGAGGGCTTCGGCTTCGGCGGCAGTCGGACACACCACAATGATCCCGCCCGCCGGATCGCCGAGCGAAGGGATGAAGTAGCGCACACTGTTTTCGAGGCAGCGAGCCTGAATTGCGCCGAAATCTTCGGGCACCGCCGGACGCGGGTTGGCAACATCTACGCCGGTTGCAGCAATGCGGTTGTACACATCAAAGGCGGAGAATGGCAGCGGCGTAGCCACCGCTTGGCTCGGCGGTGATGTGGCTGGAGGGACAACCGGCGGGATTGTGCCACCACTCAGCGCGGCAATCACCTGCTCGTAGCGCACGGATGCTTCAGGAGGCAAACGGCCATCTACCTGCAAGAAGACGTTATTGTTCAGGTACGTCCACGAACGCCGCTCAGGATCACGCACACCGAGCGCGTCGAATTCGGCTTTGGCAAGCTGGGCTTCATTCGCCGAAGGGCAGACCACTACAATCCCCCCAGCGGGAAAGGCAAGCGACGGGGTGTAGAAACGTTGCGAGTTGTCGAGGCAGCGCGGGGTCAGCCCGCCGAAATCTTCGGGCACGGCAGGGCGGGCATCGGCGGCTTCGGCTCCGTTTTGCTGAAGCCGCACCACAATCTCGGTAGCCGATACGGAGATGATCGGTGCCGGTGGTGGGGTTGGTTGACCGCGCCCAAAGAACGTCCCGAACAGGTTCATACCGAGAATGCCACACAGCAATAGAAAGGCGAATGTCGAAAGCCCAATCAAGCCCATCTGGATCGGGGTGAGCTGCTGCCACCACTTCGGCTCCGGCTCAGCAACCGCATCAGCATCGGCATCGGCGATACGCCCCGTTTGCGGGCGCAACGTCTCGGTGGGCGGCGGCGGCAAGACCTCCGACTCGGCCAGCAACTGATCCAGCTTGCGGCGGGCAATCTGCCCGGATGGGCTACGCGGATCAATCTCAATCGACCGCCGCAGATTCACCTCACGTTCGGCTTCACTCTCGGCGAGATCACTCAGCCACAGCCACGCATCTTGATAGCCCGGCGCGATCCGTGTCACTTCCGTGAGCAATGCTCTGGCAACCAACGTATTGCCCGATTTCAGTGCATCCACCCCCTGCCGCACAAGCTCGGCAGTCTGTTCATCGAGGTTTGTACTTGCTGACTGATTCTCGTCGCTCATTCACCTTCCCCACACATTACAAAGGAACACCCGCTTGCTCCGCTATTCATTTGAATTGCTCCTATTGTAAAGCAATTTTCATTTCTGTCTAGCAGCCGCACTATGCTATAATCCGAACGGATACGGGCTAGAGCCATACGAATGGACAAACCACATGGAATATCCAACATTGCCGCCTGATCAGGCCAAAACTCACCGCCATGCTCCCCCTGCCTCCGCGTGGAGCTGGCAGCGGGTAGGACTAGGCGTGGCCATCTTCGCCGGTGCGCTGCTCTTTCTCACGCCAGTGCTGGGGCAGAGCTTCCGACATCCACGTATTATCCAACCCCCACCCAGTTATGTCAACCATCCAAGCCATCCGCCGCCTGCCGATGTTTACGCCCCACCTAGCGATACGGTGATCCCCGCCACCGGTGTCGTGCTTGCCGACGTGATCCTCGCCGAGGATCCGCGCCCGACCCTGCCCACTACCGTTACCGCCTACTTTGCCCCCGCTGCCACCGGCAGCCCCGCCGCCGTGTTGCCCCCCGCTACGCGCTATAGCCTTGTGGCGCGGGCCGGTTGGGCGTGGGTGCAGCTCAAGGGCGATACCTTTGAGCAGGTGTGGGTGGCTACGGCTGATCTGGCCAATCCGGTGCTAAACCTTGCTGTGTTACCCAACTTGACCCCGCCACCACCAAGCGCATTTCCGCCGGGCATGGTGCAGCCCAATGAGACCGCACCGCGCACCCCCGCACCAGTGGCAGCCCAGCTTGTACCCGGCACAGGGCAGGCCGTGGTGCTAACGATTCCGGCGGGCGAACCGTATGAACTTTACGGGCGCAACCAGCAGGCATGGGTGCAGGCGGACGTGGCAGGCTATGGCATCTACTGGATTGCGACGGCTGATCTGGGGCTAAGTGAGGCCGACTTGGGAACCCTGCCCAACTACGCCGATGTACTTGGCTATGCCTTCTACCGCGTGCAGGCAGGCGATACGCTAGCCAGCATTGCACTCGCGGGTGGTAGCGATGCGACTGCAATTGCTACCCTCAATCGCATTGCCGATCCGCTCATCGTAGATCGCCCGCTCATCATCCCGATCCTTGCGGGGGGCTTCAACACCTTGCCGAGCTACGTCGAGATTATCAAATGGGGCAACCGCGAGCAGCCGTATGTTGCCCTCACGGTAGATGTTGAGTATGGCGATGTATCCTATCTGCTGAATGTCCTGCGCCAACATGGGGTGCAAGCGACGATGTTTGTCACGGCGGGTTGGGCCCAATCCAATCCCGATCAGCTGCGCCAAATGGTAGCCGATGGGCATGAACTGGGCAACCACACAGTGACGCACCGCGACTTCCGCTTCCTCAGTGTAGAAGAAATGGCGTGGGAACTCGCCGAGACGGAGCGCATCGTGCATGAGATCACCGGCTCCACCACCCGCCCCTACTTCCGCCCGCCCTACGGCGAATACACTCCAGCGGTATTGCAGCTGGCCGCCAGTCAAGGCTACCTCACCCTATTCTGGGGGATTGATACGCAAGATGCGCTGCGCCCTGCCAAGTCCCCCGAATTTGTCTATGATCGGATGGTCAACTCCTTTGCGCGTGAGCATATGCCGGGCGTGATCACCCTCTCGCACTGCTGCGCGGCCCACCTGCCGCTGCCAGATGCGCTGCCCGCGATCATCAGCACCTATCAGGCGCTGGGCTTGGAACTGCGCCCGCTGAGCGCGGTGCTAGGCGAGTAGCAGCGGAGCAAGCCATCCATCATCACCATAGGGGCAGGAGATCAATGGAGCAACTAGGAGCGATACCTAAGCAACGATAATGCGGGGCAAATGCCCCGCATCGCTTCCCTGCACAACTGTCTGAACAACTGATTGATTGCTACTGATTGTTAACGCTTACTTGCCGTTGTTGAGCGTATCGGCGATCACATCAATCCCTTCTTGGGCGGTATCACCGAGATACAAGCCGGGCACCTTATGTTTCAGGATCCCGTTCACCGTAAATGCTCGCCCACCAAAGCCGAAATACGGCGCAGGCGGCGTGAGCCGGGTAATGACTCTGCCGATCTCTACCAACTCTAGAGCCGTTTCCGTCGTTGAAGCCGAGAGGCAGACCATATCAGGCTGGATGCGCTGGATCGTATCGAGCAGGTCTTTGAGCGGAATCTGGGGGCCTAAGTAGAGCACCTGCCAGCCGTGCCGCACCAGCGACACCGCCAGCAGCAGCGCACCGAGATCGTGCTGCTCGGAAGGGGCACAGCCCACCACCAGCAAGCCGCGCCCTTCTGAAATGCTGTAGGTATTCAGAATGCTGGACAGCTTGCGGCGCACAAACTGCGTCGCAAAATGCTCGACGGTCACCGTGATCTTGCCTTGATGCCACTGCTCACCGATCTCGATCATGGTGGGCTGGATCAGCTTGGCGAATACTTCATCAAGGGGGTAGAGGGCAAACGCCTCACCCACGATGCGCTCGGCACGCCGTTCGTCATAGTCAATCAAGGCTGCCACGAATTGACCATTCAGCCGCTCCCAGCTATGCGGCTCAGTATCTACCGCTGTATCGAGCCACGCGAGGTTGGAGTCGCTGCCGCTAATCATTAAGGCAACGGCTTGGCTGATCGTCATCCCTTCAGCGGTACGATCCCGCAACCAGCGGATCACCGCAATGTCACGCTCGGAGTAGAGCCGATGCCCACCCTCAGTGCGGTGCGGGCGCGGCACACCATAGCGACGTTCCCATGCCCGGAAGGTATCCGCCGGAACGCCCGTTTCTTGGGAAACGGCTTTGGTATTGTAGATCGGAATATCCGAAAACTGCGTCAGGAACCCTTGTGTTGCCATCTGGCACTTCCTTACTA
>JAAUTZ010000136.1 GCA_012031225.1 Chloroflexaceae bacterium | reverse complement strand
GAGCGGGCGGCCCAAGCGGAGCATGCGGCGCAGAGTGAGCGTGAGCGGGCCACCCAAGCGGAGCAACGCGCTGCCGCGCTGGAAGCTCGGTTGCGGGCGTTAGGCCTCCATGATCCGGCAATGCTGGATGGGGATGCTTAGCGCGGCTCGTGCGGCTCGTGCGGCTCGTGCGGCCCGTGCTGGTAGTAGGTGCAGATCGCTCGCAATGGGCAGCCATCCTCGCGGGCAAGGTAGGACTCGCGCCCGACTTGCACGCTGTACACCCGCCGTGCTGGGGGCCCATCGCAGCGCGGTTTGCGCGTCAGGCAGTAGCGCACACACTGCTCATTGATCAGCGCGTGGAAATCGCCGTACAGCGTGGCCCAGTCCTGCGAATTGGGGAGATCGGGATCGTCAAGCTGTTGCTGAATGTGGGCCTGCATCACAGCATAGCGCACCGTCTCCCACGCGAGCGGTGGCTCTGGCTGCACTCGCGCAAAGAGTTGGCGCGTGTAGGCATCCACTACAAAAAGCGCGTGCCCACCAGCATACAAGAGGATCACATCAGCGGTTTCGTTACCGATGCGGGGCAGGTGCAGGAGTTCATCACGGGCGGCAAGCGTGGGCTGATTGAGTATACGCCGCACATCGCCGCTGTGACGGGCGCAGAGGTAGCGGCACACGGCGATCAGCCCGTCCGCCTTCTGGCGGTAATAGGCGACCGGGCGCAGTAGCTCGGCGAGGGTTGCAGGGTCGGCGTGGGCCAGAGCTTGCGGGCTGAGCCAACCATGCGCCTGCACCCGCAGAATGGCTTGCTCGACGGACTCCCAACGGGTACGCTGCACCAACACGGCCCCCAGCAACATCTCGAAGGCGGCATCGTCGCCAAAGATAGGCCACCAATCGTGAGGCTGCCCGAAGTGGCTGAGCAGCCGTGTATAGACCTCTGCAAGCGTCCCCCTCATGCCGCCGCTTGCAGTACCGCCACGCTTGCCAGCCACGCCTGCACCACCTCAACAAAGGCGTGCGGCACTTCATCAAAGCAGCAGTGCCCACTGGCGGCAAGCAGGCGGATCGTGGCGTGTGGGGCATA
This sequence comes from Chloroflexaceae bacterium, assembly GCA_012031225.1. Lineage (GTDB taxonomy): Bacteria > Chloroflexota > Chloroflexia > Chloroflexales > Chloroflexaceae > JAAUTZ01. Next base: position 6,503 of record JAAUTZ010000136.1, on the reverse strand, counting down.
CAGATCACGCAGGAGATCGGCGAGGCTGGGCGGCAGCACATGATCGGCTTCGCCCCACACAATCAGCGTCGGCTGGGTGATCGCAGCGGGGGCAATCTTCAGCACCAGATTGGGAAAGTTGCGCGTCACGGCGAGGTAGGCTTCGGCTCCGCCCGCTCGCCGTAACGGCCCTGTGAACACCTCGATCAGCTCCGGTGTCACCAGTTCAGGATAGCGGTGGTAGTTGGACCGCAGTTGCGCCCGCACGCTGTTGCGAGTGGTAAAGCTGCGGGCGAGGGTTTCACCGAGCAGCGGCAGTTGCAGGATGCCAAACAGCGAACGTTCCAGCAGCGAGGGCGGCTCTTGGCGCGGGTAGCCGATGCTGTTGACAAGCACCAGCGCATGCACGGTGGCGGGGTGGGTGGCGGCAAGCTGCAAGCTGACCCCGCCGCCCATCGAGTGCCCAATCACGAGGCAGGGCTGCTGTACGACGCTGTGGATGAAGTGTGCGACCTGTTCTGCCCATACTGTGAAGCTGGGCGGGATGTGGGCGGGCAAGATCGAGGAGTAGCCGAAGTTGTGCAGATCAAGCGCGTACACGGGATGCGCGTGAGCCAATAGCGGCACAACTCTGCGCCAATGTTCGAGGAGACCGCCGTAGCCATGCACAAGGACAATCGGGGTGGCAGTCTGGCTTGGATGCAGCGTGGCTTGGTAGCGTGTGCGCCCAAGCGGGCTAAGGAGGTTGTGTTCGCTGGTCTGCGCGAATGCCGGAAGGGTGGTTGCCGTAGTCATGCTTATGTTCCTTGCTGTGAAAAATCAATGCCTACAACTACTGTACCACAGTTTTGCTAGCGGCCCACCTGATCGAGCAACTTCCACGCGCTCCCGACGAGCGGCACAAACCACGGGTCGCCATCGTAGGGGATAGGCGCAGCGGGCAGCGGTGGCAGGGCCAGCAGATCATCATCTTCGGCAATGCCCAGAATGCGCTCGGCAAGCACCCGCCCGGTATAGCTTGCCAAGGCTCCGCCATGCCCAGCGTAGCCTGCCGCATAGTATAGCCCCGCGATCCCATCAAGCGGGCCCGCGTGGAACAGCCCATCGAAGGCAAGGCACACATTGCCGCCCCACGCATAGGCAATCCGCACGCCATGCAGCTGCGGAAAGACCTGTAGTAGCTCGTGATGGAGGCTGTGGGCGCGTGCTGCAATAGCCCCATCCTGATCGGGGCGGGTGATGTCGCGCCCGCCGTAGAGCAGGCGATTGTCGGGCGTGAGCCGGAAATACGCTCCGATGTGGCGTGTATCGTAGAAGAGCCGGTTGCGCGGGCTGATGCTCTGGGCGAGATGGTCGGGCAGGATCTCGGTGGCGATGCTGTAGGAGCCAACCGGAACGAGCCTCCGGCGTAGGCTTGGCGTGAGGTGGCCGGTGTAGCCGTTGGTGGCGACAATCACCGCTTGCGCTAGCACATCGCCGCGGGGCGTGCTGAGCAGGAAGCCGTGCCGCAGGCGGGCAATGCGCTCAACGGGCGTATGCTCAAACAGCACCGCCCCCGCCCGGAGGGTTGCCTGCACCAAGCCCGCCACGAATTTGGCGGCGTGAACGCTGTAACTGGCTTCATCTAGCAGCCCCCCCGCAAAGCAACTCGCGCCGATCTCAGCTGCGAGCTGGGTCTGCGAGAGCAGGCGCACGGGATGGCTGCACTCGCGCTGGAGCAGGGTGGCCTCGCGGGACAGATCGGCCATGTGGTGGGCACGATTGGCAAGCACAATATGCCCGCTATGGTGCAGGTGGCAAGCAATGCCTTCGCGCTCAATCAAGCTGACGGCGTGGTCTACGGCTTTGAGCGAGGCGCGGAACAGCTTGCGGGCAACCGCGCTGCCATACTGGGCCGCAATATCACTATACGTGCGGCTTAAGCCGGTGAGCAGCATGCCCGCATTGCGTGAGCTTGCGCCCCAGCCAAAGGTGCGCCCTTCGCACAGCACGACGCGCTGGCCGTGCTGGGCAAGGGTGTAGGCTGCGCCCAAGCCAGTGTAGCCACCACCCACAATAGCTACGTCGGCTTCCATTGGGAGCAGGGTGGTGGGTGCGGTGTTGCCGCTAGGGATGGTCACCGGCTCGGTTCCGTCTACACTCCACACGCTGGCGGGCTGGTAGGGCTGGTAGGGCTGTCCGTTCTTCATGATACTCCCTCTGCTGTGGGTTACTCCTCGTCATCCGGCTCAACAATAATGGGCCCGACTTGGGCTTCGGTCAGGTAAATCAGGTCTACCACGCGCAGTTCCAGTGTGCGATCTACCCGCCCTACGCCACAGTAAACCACATCCAAATCCATTACGGCTTCGTCAATCAGCACGCTCACGTCATCCGAAAGCGCAATCGGGCTGAGGCTGTCCGGCTCCACGCCAAACAGGTCGCGCACCTCAGCATCGGTGAGTAGGGTAAGGTGGTTGCGGCGCATATCCAGCTGATCGGCAAGCTCATCGGGATCAAGCGCATCTTCCCAGCGCGTCACCACGAGCAGCAGATCATCCTCGCGGGTGTGGTAGGCGCGAGTCCGGAGCAGATGCTCGGTGGGCAGATCGAGGTGCTGCGCGGCGGCGGCGATGCCAGCCAGTTCGTCATGTTCGTGGATCGTGAAGGGCATGCCGCGTGCGCGGAGCCGTTCAAGGATTGCTTCGTAGATCACGGCGTGACCTTTGTGTCTTCAGGCTGTGAATACAAGGGCGACTGCCCCACCCCCAGCGCACCCGCATCAACTTCATCAGGGCGCAGGCGGGGCAGCATACCAATGGCGATGGGCATGGGCTAGGCATCCTTGTTGTAAGGATACCACCACGGCTTCTTGGCGACTTCAAATTCCCAGTGGACGTGCTTGGTTTCGAGGAACTCCTCTAGCCCCTCCTCGCCCAATTCGCGTGCGCCGCCGCTAAACTTCATGCCGCCGAAGGGTCCGGCATCGTTGTCCGTCAACGGATCATTGACCCAGAGCGTGCCCGCTTTGACTTCTTCGTAGAACTGCTTGACTTTGACTGGATCGGTGGTGTACAGGTTTGCACCTAGCCCATAGTCGCTGTCATTGGCAAGCATCAAGGCTTCTTCAAATTTGCTGTAGGTCATAATCGGGATGGTTGGACCAAAGGTCTCCTCACGCATAATCCGAAAATCGTGGGTGACATTGTTCAGCACCGTCGGCTCGTAGAAGTAGCCGCGAGCGAGGTGCGGCGGGCGGCGGCCACCGGTCAGGATGGTGGCTCCTTTGCGGCGGGCTTCATCCACCTGATCCTCAATTTTGGCGCGGTAGCGGTCGCCCATGAGCGGCCCGATGTCGGTGGTTGGCTCCATGCCGTTGCCCAAGCGCAACGTCTTCACAAAGTCTACTAGCTGGTCGGTGAAGCGTTTGGCGACACTTGCGTGGACGTATACGCGCTCGGTGCTGGTGCAGACCTGCCCGGCATTGAGCAAGCCGGCCCACGCCACCGCAGGCACCGCCACATCGAGGTCGGCATCTTCAGTCACGATGAAGGCATCCTTGCCGCCCAATTCGAGGTGCGTCTTTTTGACGCGCTCGGCGGCGAGGCGGGCAATCTCGCGCCCGGTGGCAAAGCTGCCGGTGAAGGCGATCAGGTGGGTGCCGGGACTCACGACTAGCTCGCGCCCCACATCGGCAAAGCCCGTGACCACATTCAGCACACCGGCGGGCAGGTGCGTGCAGCATAGCTCCACAAACAAGAGCGTACTCAGGGGGGTCATTTCGCTCGGCTTCAGCACCACCGTGTTGCCTGCGGCGAGAGCTGGTGCAACCTTCCACGAGAGCAGGAGCAAGGGGTAGTTCCACGGCACAATGCAGGCCACCACGCCGTAGGGTTCCTTCAGCACCATCGCCAATTGGGTCGGCTCGACGCTGGGGATCACGCGCCCGCGTGAGTTGCGCCCCATCTCGGCGTAGTAGCTGAAACAGGCCGCGCACCACTCGATCTCGTCGCGGTTCTCGATCAGTGGCTTGCCGCCCTCTTGGGTCAGCAGGGTGGCAAGGACTTCGCTGTTGGCGCGGAGTTGATGGGCAATCTCGTGCAGCATCTCGCAGCGTTCGCCCGCCGCCGTATACCGCCATGCGCGGCTAGCCGTGCCCGCCGCCGCAATCGCCCGCCGCACATCGGCCAGATCGGCGTTGGGCACTTCGTCTACCACTTCTTCAGTGGCAGGGTTGTATACGGCAAACGCGCCGCCGTTACTAGAAGCAACAAATTCACCATTGATAAACATGTGTCTCATCATTTGTTCCTCATGTATTCACGGTAGTTTGGGTTGAGCAGCAACTTGCAATGTATAGTACCACAGGCGGGGCGGGGCGGCGGCACGGATGCGTAGGCCCGGTGATTTAGGCTAGCCCTTCGGCGGCGAGCGTGGTGAGGGCGACTTTGGCGGCGGCTTGCGCGGCGATCTGCTTGGTGCGCCCTTGCCCAATCCCAAGACTGCGCTCTGCCATCAGCACCTCCATCGTAAAGAGCCGTTCGTGGGCAGGCCCCTCTGCGGCAAGCATGGTGTAGGTGGGCTGGATGCCGTGCAAGCCTTGCACCACCTCTTGCAGGCGCGTGCGGTAATCTGGCTCGATTTCGCCGGCGGCAATCCGGGCCATCTTGGATTGGAGGAATGGCTCGATGAACTGCTGCACGGCGGCGAAGCCTTGATCGAGAAAGATTGCCCCGAGTACCGCCTCAAACGCATCGGCGAGCAGCGTATCGCGCTCGTGCAGGCGGTGGATCTGCTCGCCGCGACTGAGGCGCACCGCTTGGCCTAGCTCTAGCTCGCGGGCAAAGCGGGCCAGCGTGCTGGTGCGTACCAGTGCCGAACGTCGCGTGGTTAGGTCGCGTTCGCTGTAGGTGGGGTAGTGCTGGTAGAGCCACACACCAGCGGCGGCATTCAGCACAGCATCGCCCAGAAACTCTAGGCGTTCATTCGAGGCAAGGCTAGGGTAGGGGTGATCGCCGCGCTCATTGACAAACGAGCGGTGCGTGAGGGCTAGCTCAAGCAGGCGCGGATCGCTGAAGCGGATGCCGTGTTGCTGGAGGCGGGTGAGTAGCTGTTGCATGCGAGCCTCTACGCGGCATAACCCTGAACAATCAAGGTGACATTGTGCCCACCGAAGCCGAACGAGTTGCTCAGGGCCGTGTTGATCTGAGCGGGGCGGGCGGTGTGGGGCACATAATCGAGATCGCACTGCGGGTCGGGCGTGTGCAGGTTGAGCGTGGGCGGGATCAGGTTGTGCTGGATCGCCAACACACACACGGCGGCCTCGATTGCGCCCGCGCCGCCGAGCAGGTGGCCGAATTGCGATTTGCTGCTGCTGACGGGCAAGCGGTAGGCGTGCGCCCCGAAGACCTGCTTGATCGCCTGTGTTTCGGCAATATCACCGACGGGGGTGCTGGTTCCGTGCGCGTTGATGTAATCAATGGCGGTAGGGGCTAGCCCGGCGTGGGTGAGGGCCAGCTGCATCGCTCGCGCCGCGCCTTCGCCGCTCTCTGGGGGCTGGGTGATGTGGTAGCCATCGGCACTGAGGCCGTAGCCCACCAGCTCGGCAAGGATCGGTGCGCCGCGTTGCAGGGCGTGGGCTTCGTCCTCTAGCACGAGCATCGCCGCGCCTTCGGCCATCACGAAGCCGTCGCGGGTGGCATCGAAGGGGCGCGAGGCGGTGGCAGGGCTTTCGTTGCGGGTGGAGAGGGCGTGCGCGGCATTGAACGCGGCTACCCCAAGCGCGGTGATCGAGGCTTCGCTGCCGCCCGCTAGCATCACTTGGGCCCAGCCGCGCCGAATGGTTTCGGCGGCCTCGCCAATGGCGTGCGCGGAACTGGCGCAGGCCGAGGTGGTACACAGGTTCGGCCCGCGTGCGCCATACAGGATCGAGACCAAGCCTGCGGCCATGTTGGTGATCATGGCGGGCACGAGAAACGGACTGACGCGGCTGGGGCCACGATTGAGCAGGACTTCGTGCTGGGTGGTGAGGGTGTGCAAGCCGCCAATGCCGCTCCCCAGAAATACGCCGACCTGCTCGGCGTTGGCGGGGGTGATCTCGAACTGGGCGTGGCTGAGGGCTTCGCGGGTGGCGGCGACGGCCAGCTGCACAAACCGATCTGTGCGACGGGCTTCTTTGCGCTCCATGTAGTCGGCGGGATCGAAGCCGCGCACTTCGCCCGCAAATTGGGTCTGGAACGCGCTGGCATCAAAGGCGGTGATCGGGGCGATGCCGCTGTTGCCAGCAGCGAGATTAGCCCAGAAGGTGGGCCCATCGAGGCCGAGCGGGCTGACTACGCCTATGCCGGTTATGACTACACGCCGTTGCATCGGCAACTCCTGTGTGCTGGTGGTGCATCCTCTCAGAGGGGTATTATACCAGATGGGCGGGGGTGGGGTGTGGGGGCTAGGTGACAAGTGACAGGGCCGGAAGGCACACCACGAAGGGCACGAAGGGCACGAAGAACACGAAGGAGGGATAAGGGGTCAGGTGCTAGGTGTCGGGT
>JAAUTZ010000043.1 GCA_012031225.1 Chloroflexaceae bacterium | reverse complement strand
ATTGCTGTGGGCAGTATAGCACGGGAAACACTACGCCGCCCCTGCAAGAGGAGCGGCGTGATGGAGAGGGAACTGAAACCGACGCTGCGGAAAATCCTACTGGTTGAAGCCGTTGTAGGTGGTTAGGCTGTCAATGGTTGGTCTCGTGATGCTGCTGAAGTTGACCACCGACACGATCCGAGCACCGGATGCCGAGGACGAAACCGTTGCCGAGCCGAGATAGGTGCAGTTATTGAAGGAGCCATCCAGACCGTCTGGATTGGTTGCTGGATCTTCCGCACCAAAACCAAGTTGAACGAATGTCTTGGCGGCATTTGCGGGAATGGTTACACTGCGGGTAGCTGGCGTGGCACAGAGACCACTCGTTCCGGATTGCGTTGCTTGTTCGGCAGTCGCAGTGTTCGGTGAGAACGAAACTTGGACATCAACCGATGCAGTAGTACTAAGATTTTGGACTTGAATACCCGTCACGAAGCCGAAGTAGTTGCCGGCTACCAGCGGGGCCCGTGCCTCACCGCTACCTACAGTTCCACCAATGAAAGCCTCGTAGGTGGAACTGCTATTTGCTGGTGGGCTGAAGCGACCACGGTTCTGATTGACAATAGAAACCAGCTGGCTACCGGAAGGTCCTCTAATGATGGCACTACCAATGTAGCGGCAGTTGGCGAATTGCGGGTCGAACCCGTTTGCGTCAAGATTATTGTCACTCGGTGAGCCAAAGAAGAACGTAATAATGGTGAATGAAGCCCCGGCTGCGATCGTTGCAGTCCGGCTGGTCATAACACCATTGCCAGTGCCAGTACACGGCTCCAAGCCGAAGCCTGCTGACGCGGTGTTATTCGAGAATTCAACAGTTACTTGCGCTGGAGTATTGGCCACATTCTGGATCTGAATACCGGTGTAGTCGCGAGTATCAGTATTGCCAGCGATCACAAGTGGCACAGCGACTGTGTCAGCACCAGACGGGAAGGCGGAGAAGGCAAGCATCTGCTGGTTACCTTCTTGAAGCACTGACACGGCAATCTGCCCACCAGCAGTCGTTACCTGCGCAATGGCCGAACCAACATAGCGTAGTCCACCAGCGGCAGCAGGGTTGTCCACGTTGTTAAAGGTTATGGATGCACCCGGTGCCAAATTAGTGAAGTTATCAGTCTGTAGCGTAATGCGATTTTCGCTACCCTGTGCCTGTGGAACGCTACTCTGCGAATAGACTATACTGCCCGAAACAGGTGTTGATCCTGCATTCTGTACGGCGATCGAAGTACTCACGCCAGTCCCAACAATGTTGTTAGCAACGACGAGGGGAATGTTGTAGATCGGAGATGGTTGATCGATACCGGGATACCCCTCGTTCAAGTTTGCCACACTGTCACTCAGGTTGGTGATAGCGATAATGGGCTGATCCGACTCAATAACTGCTGAGCCTTCAAAGCCAGCAGGAATGCTCAAGGTTCCGACAAACGTGTCGAGCGTAACCGACCCATTGCTAGGGATGACAACATTTTGGGGGGTCAGGGTGGTACCATCGGGGTTGAAGAATCTCAGCGATACAGATGCCGATGATTCGGACAGGTTTTGGATCTGTATACCCGTGTTGCGTACTGTGTCCTTCTGCTCTTCTTGTGCATTGACAGCGGTCAATGGCAACAGGGCCAGCAGGGTTAGTGCCAGAACAAGATGAATGAAACGCTTCATGTGGACTCTCCTCACTAGTTAACTTTGTGCAACCAAACCACACAGCAACTGTGGCAATACATCACGCTGATGTACGTATCTTCAATGATACTGGTCACACGTTGTCTTGTCTACACTACGTAAGATGTAATCGCTTCATCTCTTTGAATTAGCTTGAGAGAGTATCGGGGGGAACGATTGCGTACTAGGAGCGATCCCCGAAATATCCATAGAATTAGTGTTTTTTTGGCTTTCCAATCAATAATAAAGGCTTTGAATAACGCGATAATAGCCCGTAGGTATTATCGTTTATTTTTCATTGGGGGGAGTATTAGGTTCAAGTGCCAGCACTATGACAGAAGCCCGCTGGTATCGTGCAGCGAGCGCAAGGTAGGGTGCGATCAACAGTCGCAACAGGCGTGAGTAGGTGAACGCAAGCGCGATGCGCTGGATGGTGAAGCGAGAAAGTTGTGCGTTGATCAGCCAGCGCAGGCTTTCCTGAAAGAAATAGCTATCATAGTAGCACCAGATTTGGGTGATCTGTATGTTTGAACTGTGGCATAGGCGGTGCAGTGTGGCTTGTTCGAAGACTGTAAAATGGCGGGGGAGATCCCAGCCAACCCAATAGTCACGAAACAGCTTGGCATCCCAGCTATCGGCAACTGGCACACTGACATAGAGCTTGCCCCCGAGTGTTAGGCGCTGGGCGAGTTGCTGGAGTGCTTGGCTAGGGTTGGGCAGATGTTCAAGTACATGGAATAGGGTGATGGCATCCCAACTATTCTCAGGAGCGAGTTGCTCTGGCTGACATTGCCACACATCGAGGCCACGGGCCTGTGCAGTAACAACGGCCTGTTGGTGGAAATCAATGCCGCTGACCTGCCAAGTGGGATAAAGGCTGTGCATCGTTACGAGAAAATCGCCGGCACCGCAACCTACGTCTAGCAGCCGTCCGGGGTGGTGATGCTGCTGGTGGACAAAGTGAGCAAGTTGAATATGATCGGTACGATGCTCGTGGGAACGACTGCTAAACGGCTGGTAGGCTTGGTAGCTCGGGGGATAAATAGACGATAACGCCGCTGGTACTGGACGGGGCGATTGGTAGATCAGGTGGCAAGTGTGACACCGCCGATGCGTGAACATTCCGCCACGTTGCAACATATGATCAGGTCCATTTAGTACGGTTTTAGCGTGCTGATTGCCGCAAAGTGGACATGCCACATCCTCAAGCAGAAGATCGGGTTGAGTCATCATATTAGGGCTTCTTCATACAACGAAAAACCAGCATACTGGCCAGATGCGGTGAAAGATAATATTTGCTCAGCAGCTTGGGCAGATAGCGTTTGGGATGGCGTAAATAGTAGCCCCATTGACGCAAGTTGCGCGGTGGAGGCAGCTCATAGGGCAAGAAATCTAGCACGACTAACCCATTAGCCGCAAAGAGTTGGTGCCAGTAATGGGATGTAGCGTAGCGTTGTAAGGGCTGTCCATCATCAAAGATGTCACCCGTCAACCCAGCATACCAGATTGTCCAGAAATGCCCAAATAGATTCGGCACCATAATGGCGCATAACCCATCAGGCTTGAGCACCCGTGCCATCTCGCACACACCTTGCGCCATGTCTTCGAGATGTTCAAGGCTCCCCAGATTCGTAACATAGTCGAAGCTGTTGTCGGCAAAGGGCAACTGGAGTGCGTCGGCAACCCATGCCGTGCCATATTGTGCGGCTGTGCGAATGGCAACCTGCGAAAAATCAATTCCGATCACCTGTACTTGATAGCGTGAGGCAACACGGAGCATAGGACCGATCCCGCAGCACACATCCAACAGTGTGGTATGAGGAGATGGATTGAGAAGCTCAAGTGACCATGCAAAGAAGGTATCCCAGTGTGGTGCGATGGTTTGTTCGGTGTAAATCTGGTCGTAGGCTTCACGGGCAGTAGTGGTGGTGCTCACCTGATGGCGGATTTCAATCATCGCATTGATATTCCTCTCAGTGTCATTCAGAACGACCAAGTGCAACTGCTTCAGCATAGCCCCAATACCAACCCATCTTGCCCCACAAGAGACCGGGCGCAAGATACCACCATTGCCATAAGCGATTGACACGCAAGTAGAGGGCAGACACATCCCGGAGTGCCAAAAGCCACCCCCACGCATGTAGCAGAAACACCATCTGCTCCATAGTTCGAATCTGGAGCTGTCTGGGGGCTATATAGTGGCGGATGATGTGAACATGCCCACGCCCAAAACTACGCAGATGTAGCCACACAGATTGCGCTGTTGTGCGCTGATGTTGATGCTCGACGTACGTGGCTGGTAAGCAGTAAAGTTGCACCCCACTTTGGCGTAAGCGGTGGCTCAACTCTAGATCCTCACCGATATATTCCTGTTCCAGAAAGCCCCCAACACTACGAAATACTGTGCGTTGGATGCTCAAAGCGTGACTAGTCAACGCATGCCGGTGCCCAGCTTGTTGAATTGCAAGTGCAGCCGTAAATGCGAGCACATTATCGCAGGCACGCCAGTATGCTCGTCGTGTTTGGGTGTGTTCGAGCCATATGCCACATCCGATTACTGCATACCCCTGTTGATGAACTGCCCAGAGTTGTTCCAGTAAGGTCGCTGCTGGAATGCAATCAGCATCAAGGAACAGTATATACTTGCTTTGTGCGCTTCGTGCCCCGATATTACGGGCTGCTCCCGGACTTACCGGGGTGGGTGTTGTCACCACCTGTAGGTGTGGCGGGGGATTGTATGATGCTGTATAACCTTGCCCCACGACAATGATCGCGTCAAGGAGATGCGCTGCTGTTTGCCGCTCAAGTGCCATTATCACCTGTTCAATGAGCGGCGAATGAAGATTCGGTATCACAACCGCAAAGCTCATAGTTGCCCTAGTACACGTAGTTGTATTCAGATCACACGATGGTTACTGCACAGCTATTGCAATGTTTGCACCAATCCGACCAAATTACCACTCACATATCCAAGTGCATCAGTCATATCGCCTACCTGCCGCCAATGTGCCCATGCTACTCGTACAAGGTGAATTGGTTCAGTAGCAAGCATTGCGATTCGGGCGAGTAATGACTGGTGTTTGTAGAAAAACAGTCGCCGGCTGCGCCCCATGTAAAACATCCGTAAGCCGGGCGCCCGGCGCGTGCTTGCCGCCACCGCATGCACGACACTCACCGCCGGATCACAGGCGATCTGGAAGCCATGCTGCCTAGCCCGCACACACAGGTCAATATCCTCGTAGTAGAAGAAGAAACGCTCATCGAATAGCCCGACCTGTGCCAGCACCGCCCGCGAGATCAGCATTGCCGAGCCAAATACGGCATCGAAGTAGAGCAGCTGTTGCTCATCGGCCGTATCCGGCGTATTCCAGCCACTTGGCACTACATCATACCACGTTACGCGGCAACCCAAACCAGCCAATCGGTGCGGCGCATCGGCGCGGCGTAGCTTGGGTGTGAGGATGCCGACCTGCGGATGCTGCTGCATCACGGCGATCAGGCGCGTGAGTAGATCGGCGGGAACCAGCGTATCATTGTTCAGCAGCAATACGTAGCTACTCGTCCCAGCGAGGGTCTGCCTCAGAGCCGCATTCACCCCACCCGCAAAGCCAAGATTGCGGTGCGTTTGCAATACGGGTACATCGGGAAAGGTCTGGCGGAGTTGCTGCATCTCGTGCGGCAGTGCGCCGTTATCCACGAGCAGCACGCGGTAGTTGGGATACGCCAGCGTGGCAAGGCTGTGCAGGCAGGCAGTGGTGCGATCTACGCCGCGCCAGTGCAGCACAATAATCGTGACCAGTGGGGCCGGTGTCGGCTCAGGCATGCGGCTTGCTCCGGCTGTGCCAGTAGGCATATTGCCCGTGATAGGATGCCCCGCGCAGCAGCGTGACCGCGAGCGCGGTGAGGGGGTAGCGGCGCAGGAGAGCGGGCTGTGGGCGGTAGAGCCGCGCTACGTCGCGCAGCACCAGCAACGGCACGAGCAGCCACGCCAGCGCCGGGGCAACGCGGGCGAGACGTTGCCACAGTGAGCGATGCAGCCCTACAGCACCGTAATCGTGGAGGGCGGACCACTGCTGCCCGTAGCCCCACAGATGCTGCCAGACTGCCCGCGCTGTGGTGCGATTGGTGCGGTGTTGCACCAGTGCGGCGGGCGTGAAGGAGAGGGGCGTGTATGGGCGCAGGCGCAACGCGAGGTCGGTATCTTCGCCGGCGGCGCGTTGGTAGCGCAGATCGAATAAGCCCACCGTGCGGAACAGTTCACGCGCAAGGGCAACATTCGCCGTGTAGAGATATGCCCGCACTCCGGCGGGGGCGGTTTGCAGATACTCACCCAGCGCAAGGATGTTATCGCAGCGTTGCCAAAAGCTCTCATCTGGCGCACCAATTGCCACCGCCCCGATCACCACCAGCCGCCCGTGCTGGTATTCCGCAAGCAGCTGCGCCAGCCAATCGGGGGCGGGGATGCAATCCGCGTCTATGAAACACAGCACATCGCCGCGTGCGTGGGCAATGCCGATGTTGCGAGCCAGTGCGGGCGATACCGGACGCGGCGTGCTGATCCACTGGAGCCAAGCGGAGGGCGGGTGTTGGGCGGCGAAGCCGTAGCGATCTTGCCCGACGACAATCACCTGATCGGGCAGGCGCGTCTGCTGGGCAAGCGCACTGAGCAGATCGCCGAGATGTGGCGAGTGCAGATTGGGGATAATCACCGTTGTAATTGTTACACCCCCGATCATAACATATCACCAAATGACTTAGAGGAACAACCCGAGTGTTCCCCAGAGAACTTCTGCAAGAATAACCCAAACCCTGAACAGAATCAGAAGCGTCAGTGCTTCGGTGGTAGTCAGACTCGTTGATAGCGCAAGCAAGAGAACACCATTGACAAATACACTGCCTCCCGGCACCCAGAAAAATAGCACGCCAACACCGACCGTGATTGCCCACGCTTGAACTATCGTCAGAATCAGATCGGGTGATGTATATCCCAGCGCAAATGCAAGAAAGGCGATAGTTAATCCGCCAAGAAAGACCGTGAGAACATTAATTGCGATCCAATTGTAGAAATAGTGGCACTTAAGCATTGCAACGGTGTCGTTGCCTTGATTGAGCCACACAAGAAACCATTGAAATGGGCTTGAGGCAATCAGTACCCCAAACAGCACCAGTACAGCGAGCATAAGCAGTATAGTCGTGTAATTATCAAAACGTGCTGCAAACAAGCTGATCAGAATTGTGAGGACTGCACCAGACAATCCGAAGATAACCATCTCAGTGAGGGCAATGACCGATATCTGTTTTTCAGCGAAGCCTTTTTGTTTGTAAAGATAGGTACGGCTTAGAATATCTAACCCTATCCCGGGTAGTCGGCGTGTCAGGATCGAGATGGTGTAAATCTTGAAGTGCTGCCGGAGTGGAATTTGAACCCCGAATGAGAGGAGAATATAACGCCACCCGGAAATTGCGATGAGCAATCCGATGAACTGAACCGTTGCCGCACCCAACAACCAACTCACTGTAGATTGGGCCACGCAATCTGTTGTAACGAATCCCAATCGCGAGCTAGGCGGTAGAGGATATATCCGTTGATAAGAGTGAAGAACATAGCCCCGATGACCCAACGTGCACATGTCTTATTCACACTCTGAAAATGGCGACGTATAAACAAGATGATCTTGTGGACTTTAGTACTGTAAAGTGACACTCAGACATACTCCGAATCGACACGAACACCGTTTAGTAAGTTGTGAGAGCATAAAAAGTCAAACAGACGAACTATCCTCAAAAAACCTCATTGTAATCAGTAATCACAGCAGGACACAGGCACACTGCACGAAACCCAAGCAATTGCCTCTGTGGTGCAGCCACGCGAAGATGTGCTCAAAATGCCTTGCTCAACCCACGCTTGGAACCGGCGATGACAGGTCTGGTACGGTGGAGCGTGTTTGGGCAGGTCTTTCCAGTGTACTCCCGTGCGTGCAACCCAGATAATACCTTTCAGAATCGCCTACTCATCCATCCGCGGCTGCTCACGACCACCGCAACGGCGAGGTGGCTTCGGAGTTCATACTGATAGTCGTGCCATTGCGCATCCATCACATTGTCGATCATTGCATCCATTCACATTGCACCAATATGTACTGCACATTACTCCAATATTGAGCCGTATTCTTGGGGCTTGGTTTTAGTACAACAAGGCCTTGGGAATATTTCAATTATCTATTAGTATAGCACAAGTCAAGAGTCGCATGATCTCTGCCTGAATGCGGTGGAGTGATTACAGGCGCATCCTCCGCCAAGCAGCAAGCCGTGCTACCGACGGCGGGTGGCGTTGCTGCCACATCGCAACCAGCCAGCGCAGGGCATACGCGGCACTCAGGATCATCACGAATTGCAATGTCCAGCGAAAGCGAGGTACGCCAAAGAAGATCAGGTAGGTGGCGATGTTGAAGCCAAACAGCAACCACAGCCGCCCCAGCGTGTGGCGGTGGGCCAGCGCGAGGGTTAGGCCCAGCCCGGCCAAGCCGCTGATGATCCAGTAGGGGATGTTCAGCACCCAATCTATGGTGGCGAGAAAGTGCGGATCAAAGGCATCGTTATGGGCCGCTTGCAAAAAGACCCAATCGCCCGTGTAGGCTTCGTAGCCGAGCAGGTGATAGAGCTTGAGCGGCAGCAATCTGAAAAAGTGCATGGGATGCTCTTGCAGATAGAGCAGCGTCGCGTCGCGGGCTTGGGCACTCAGCGTAATCCAGTAGCCGTAGGGCGGCGGCATAAACGTGCCGGTGGCCTGTGGGTTGTTGCCAATCCAGAAGTTGACGTTGCCGTTCAAGCCGAGCGGCACGAACGCGCCATAGGTGCGGCTGAGGACGACCATATACGGTAACACGAGCAGCACGGCCATCGTCTGGGCCATCAGCATCATGATTAGGCTGTGGCGCGGCTGATGCGGCGGCGGCGCAGCCAGCCATAGCACGAGCGGCAGCACCAGCCAGAAGGGGCGCACCAGTGCCAGCAACGCAGTGATCGCCGCCAGCGCGACCATATCGTGCATTGTGGTGGTGCGGTGCAGCGTCAGCCATACCGCCAGCACCAACAAGAATTGGGCCCACACTTCATACATCAGCAGCGTATTGGCGACAAGGTAGGATGGCATCAGGGCGACAATCCACGCGCTGATCGCGGCGGTGGTGTGATCGGCAAGGCGTAGCGCAAGGCCGGCGATCAGTACCAGCGTCACCAGCGAAAGCAGCACATTGAAGCCCAGCCCGATCATGCTATCGGGCACGGTGATGCGGTAGAGGTAGCTGAGGATGAGGGGCCAGCCGGGCGGAAACAGCTGCACGCCGTAGCCTTCGCCACTGAGCAGGCGCAGTGCAAGGTTGTGATAGTCCATCTCGTCGTAGATCAGCGGGCGGGGCCAGATGAGCAGCCACAGCACGCGCAAGATTGCACCGACTAGCAGGGGCGGGATAATCAGCCGCCAGAAGCGGGGCAGCGTTGGGATCATGGGGTTGCCTCCGTTGGGTGAGGGTGGGGACTGGGAAACGGATGATTGGCATGGGCTAGGGGCCGGGCGAGGTCGGGTGCGGGATCGTGCGGGTAGATCGTCGCCCACTGCGCCGCAAGCTGGACCCATGTGTAGTGCTGGCGGGCGTGCTGCTGCGCGGCGTGGTGCAGGGCGCGGTGCAGGGTAGGGTTGCTCAGCAGGGTATTGATCGCCGCCGCGAGTGCACGGGCATCGCCGGGCGCGACAAGTACGCCCGCCCGCCCATCATCCAGCATTGCCGCCCGATCCCCGACATTGCCGGTAATCACGGGCACACCCAGCACCATGCTCTCGACGATCTTGAGCGGCGAACGGGCGCGGGCAACGGGATCATCACGTACTGGGTCAACGCTCAACTCGGCGAGGCTGAGGTAAGCCGGAATGACAGCATGGGGCAGATGTCCGGTGAACAGCACGCGCCCCTGCAAGCCTAGCGCACGCACCTGCGCCTGCAACAGAGGCAAATCCTCGCCGCCCCCGATCAGCAGCAGCCGTGCTGTTGGTTGCTCGGCCAGCACCTGCTCAAAGGCGTGCAGCAACAGGTCTACCGGATGGTTGTGCAGAGCCAGTGTGCCCACGTAGGCAATCACGCGGCAGCCCTCAAGCAGCAAGGCGCGCCGCAAGCCTTGCTGCACGTCCGGCGGCGGAGCGCAGAAGGTGGCTGGATCAACGCCGTTGGGCACGTAGCAGATCGGGGCCGCGCTGTGTTGCCGCCAGTGCTGTTCGAGGTAGCGCGTGTTCACGGTGAGGCCACATGCGAGGCGCGGCAGGATGCTCTGCCAGAAGGCAAACACGGCCCGCTGCCAGCCTGCCGTGAAGCGATTGGTGGCGGTTTCGTCGTCGTCGCAATCTACGTAGAAGCGTTGCCGACGCAGCAGGAGTACGCCCAGCACCGCCGCCAGCCCATTGATGGGTTGCGGTTTGCCCAAATGGTACAACTCGGCGGGCGAGGCAAGGATGCCCCGCAGCATCCCCCACGTTGCCCCGGCTACTACCCGCAGCAGCGCAAGGCTCCCAAAGCGCGTGGGGTGCGTGCCTGTTTTGCGGGCGTGCATCTGCCCGACGTACCACACCTCTACGCCATCCTGCACGAAGCGGCGGCGCGGGCACGACGCGAGATCGGGGTGCAGCGCGAGGACCCGCACGCGATAGCCGCGCCGCACCAATTCGCGGGCTAGCGCGAAGTAGCGTCGCCCGGAGGGGCGTTCGATGCCCACCGTGAGCAGCAGCACAAGGCGCGGTGCGGGGGGTGAATTAGGCGTGGCGGGTCGCTTCCACATAGAGGTGTCCGTAGGGTGAGGGGTGGCGGTGGCGGAGATCGGCGGCAAAGCACAGCCGCGCCAGCGAGCGGGCAAGCACCGGCGTGCGTTTGGAGAGGGCCCACGCCAGCAGATAGGTGTGGCGGAGGGTGGTTTCGGGCCACTCCATCAATGTAACCTGAAAATCTGGCGGGAACATACCGCGCAAGGTGGCGGGGGTGTAGCCTTTGCGGACGTGCCCCCACGCCCGCTCCGCCCTTGCCGTGATTGCGGCGGGGAAGAGCTGAAACTGGGCGGCGGTGGTACTTAGCCAGAGCCGCCCGCCCAGCCGCACCCGGGCCGCCACTGCCGCCAGCAAGCGGGCATCGTCAGGCACATGCTCAATAACATCACTGAGGATGACGTGATCGAAGGTGGCGTGGGCAAACGGCATCTGTGTGCCATCGGCACAGACCTTCGCCTGCGCCCGTGAACGGTGCAATGACTCCAGCGACAGGTCAAGCGCAACGCTAGAGCGCACCGTCAGCCGCTCGATGAAGCCGCCGTCGTCGCTGCCAATGTCGAGCAGGGTTGCTTCAGGCACGGGCGGCTGAAACAGGTGTTGGTAAACCAGCCAGCGATAGTAGCTTGCAAAGTGCATCCGGCTTACTCCTTGCGCCGCGTCAAATCGGCTTCAAGCTGCTCAATGCAGCGCACCAAATCTTGCCACGAGAAATCGCGGGCGGTAGCTGTTTGGCGAGCCTGTGCCGCCATCGCTGAGCCGAGTTGTTGATCGAAGAAACGCAGCACGGCCTGCGCTAGTGCGGGTGCATCTTGGGGCGGCACGATCAAGCCATTCACACCATCCTGCACCACTTCGTGCAAGCCGCCCACCCGCGTCGTAATCACAGGCTTGCCAAAGCCAAACGCAAGCTGCACCACGGCACTCTGTGTGGCTGAGACATACGGCAATACCACCACATCGGCGGCATCGAAGTAGCGCGGCAGATCCTCGTTGGGCACGTAGCGATTGATGAGTGTGACCGCATCGCTGATGCCGACCTCGCGCAGATAGTTTTCGTAGAAGCTCACATCCACCCAGAATTCACCCACCACGAGCAGCTGCACGCGCCGTTGCTGGACGATCAGCGGCATGGCTTGGAGCAGATACTCTAGCCCTTTGTAGGGGCGCACAAAGCCAAAGAACAACAGCACCGGACAATCGCGCGGAATGCCGAGTGTGGCGCGGGCGTGGGTTGGATCGGTGGTGCTAGACTGGGCAACATCGGCGTAGGTGGGCAGGCGCATCTTGGCAATTGTTGCGCCGGGCAGGAGCGTCTCCAGATGCTGGCGATCTTGATCGCTATGCACAATAAACGCATCGCCCCGATGCAGCACCGAATGCGCAAACCGCCGATCCAACATTCCGCCGCCATCGTGCGGGATCACATTATGGCAGATATAGAGCAGCGGGATCGGGGTGTGGCGTTTGATCGCATACGACATAGCGGTGAGAAACGGGGTGTAGTACGGAACCCACCACTGCAACAGCAGCAGATCAGGCTGATCGGCGCGGATCTTGCGATACAGCCGCCACCACGTAAGCGGGTTGATCGGATCGAGGATGTACTCACACTCCACGCGCAGCGCGGCACTGCTCGGATCGCGGTCGGTTTTGCCCGGAAACAGCCAACGCGGATACTGGCGCACAAACGAGTAGAAGCGCGTATCGTGCCCCGCTTCGCGCAGGGCCCGCACCAGCAGCGTGGTATAGTGGGCAATGCCGCCCCGAAATGGATAGGTTGGACCAACCACCACAATTTTCACAGGCTTGCTGGCTCCTTTAGCCACACCTTACGGTTCCGAGCTGAGCCGGAAGATCAAGACACCCTCTTGATCATACACGATATTGTAGGCTGGGCTAGCTTGCAGGCGGCTGATGTCTAGCTGATCAATCGCTGTGGTAACTGGCACGGATGCCGCCCCGATGTACACATGGCTCACGCCTGCCGCCTGTAGCGTCGCCAATGCTTCTGGCGTGGTCACATCAATGATGGCGGGTACGGTATCGGTCAAGGGCTTGCCGCGCAGCGCAACGGCGAGCGCATTCACCTGTTGCAAGAAATCGGGCGAGGCGGTGGCTTCACTGCCATACGTGATCGGCGGAAGCGTGCTAGCGCGGTGAGCCAGCAACGGCAGCCACCAGCCCGCATCCGATCCAGCGAGCATCGTGCCGCCATAGGCGGGAAAGCTGTTCACCAGAAAGCGGCTCTCTGGGGCGGTATTGGCAGCAATCCACGCCATCGCCTGCATATCCGCAGGGGTCACTAATTGCGTGTTGCCATAGGTGGCCACACCACGCGGGATGATCTGGGCTTGGTGCGGCAGCCCGCCGAGCAGCACCGCACCGAGCGCGGTGGCGGCGATGCCTGTGCTGATGCGCGGCACGGGCGCGGTGGGCCATCGTCCGGTGCTGGCTTGGGTCACCCCGCAATGGACTTGTACGAGGGCGTAGGCGGCCAGCGGCACGAGCGCAACGAACAGCGTGCCAAAGGCTGTCAGCCCATCTATTGCGCCAGTGCCGGGTAGCCCCACCGCACGCGGAACCATGCTCAGCACAATCAGCACGGCCCACACGGCCAGCAGCGCACCTTGCCACGCCCGTTGCCACAGCGCAAGGAGCAGGCCAAGCAGGGCCAGCAGGAGCAGCAGGCGCGGCAGGTAGAGCGGGTCGAGCGGGGGGATGGAAGCCGTTTGCTCAAGCCGTTGCGTCCCGACGTGTCCGGCTACAAAGGCCTGCGTATTGCGGAGTAGGTAGCCCTTCTGCAAGATGTTGTATAGCCACGCGCTGGCCAGCAGCACGGCCCCGCATCCAGCAAGCGTGGCTTGTGCGGCAAGCACGAGTCCCAACTGCACCGAACGGGCAACCAGCACCACCGCGACAAGGCTACTCACAATCATTGCGGCGGTAAAGACCGTGACGCGGTAGTGGGTCAGCACCATTGCGGCACTGAGGATCGCGGCCAAGAGCATCACGCGCCACCCCGCCAGCACCAGCCGGAGCCAGTCGCGCCAGCTGTGCGCTGGGTGGGCGTGGAGCAACTGCTGGCTGTGGTGGGCGAGCACCAGCCAGATACAGACCGCCGCCAGTAGCACAATCTGCCCCGCGAGTTGGGTATAGCGACCCCACACCACAAAATGCATGGGAATGGTGGGGACAAAGCCGGCGAGCAGCACGGCCCAGACCCCCACCCACGCTGCCGCTCGCAAGTGCGGCGCAAACTGGGCCAGCGCAGTAACGAGTGCCGCCAAGCCAAATACAACCAGCGCATTCAGCACTTGCCCCGTGATGAGGAGCGCAGTAGTGACGGGCATGCCCGTGAGCCAATGCACGAAGGCGACATTGGCGTGTAAGCCGAAGTGGTACGTCATGGTGGTGAGTGGTGCATAGGGCAGCCAGCTTTGGTAGAGTCCGCCATTGTCCACCAGCAGTTGGGCGATCATTGTGTGGTGGTAGGAGTCGCCGAACAGACCAGTAGGCAGATCGCGCACGACATACAGGCGCACCAGCAAGGCCGCTGCCACCACGCTGAGCAGCACGGTGTCGCTGGTAGTTAGGCGCACGCGCGGCCACACGGGGCGCGGTGGCAATGCGTTGCGAGTGGGCGCAAACCCGACTGCCGCGCTGAAGAGCAGATAGAGCCAGAGCGTGAATGGTTGCCACAGCCCGCCCAGTGGAGCCGTGAGCAGGAGTAGCAGCGGCGGCAAGGCCACACTGATTGTGCTGGCGAGGGCAAGGCGTGAGCCAACGGGCCACGCGGGGAGTGGGCTGAGCAGGCGTAACAGGGCAAAGCCGGGTAGGGTGTAGAGTGCGCCGATCAGCACGGCGGGCAGCAACGCGGCGGGCAGGCTGGTGATGCCCCACAGTAGGATTGGGCGCGGGCCGGGCAATGCCACCGCAAGCAGCAGCACACCAAACAACCCTAGCAAAGCGCGGCGGGCTGTGGGCATCATTTGCCACTGCGCAGGCACAGCAGCGGGGGGAGTTGGCTGTTCAAGATCACGCACGCTGCGGCTCGGCTCCTTGTGTTGTTTCCTCCAGCATCCAATGCCGAATGATACCACTGAGCGGCGCGGGGTGTCAATTGGGAGGGCGGGGGCCAGCCCATGCGCCGATGGATTCCCTATCCCACACGCCCGCCGCATATGCTATAATCTACGGGGTACGAATCCATACGATACACGTTGAGGAGAATGATACGCGATGGAAACGGCTCTGTTTCTGGCAATGATTGTTTTGAGCATTCTGTTGATTGTGCTGGTGGTGGTGCAAGCCCGCACGCCGGGCATGTCCAGCAATGACTCAAGCTCGCTCTACACGACGCGGCGCGGGCTGGAAAAAACCATGCACCAAACCACGATTGTGATTAGCGTGCTGTTCCTGCTGCTGGCCTTGATTGCTAGCTTGCCGATCTTCTAGGCTCCCCACCCGCGATGATCCGCCGTATTCGCTGGCAAATCCTGATCGCCGCCCTGACCATGCTGGTGGTCGCGGTGTTGCTTGGTGAGCTAGCCCTCTCCACGCCTGCTGTGTCGCAGCCGCGCATGGGTGGAGCCTACCTCGAAGCGATCCCGCGCATGCCGGAAGCGATTGTGCCCCTGCTCACGGATCCGATCACGGATCCACAGGGGCGCAGTATTGGCGCGATGCTCTTTGATGGGCTAACCCGCCTGAATAGTGAGAACCTGCCTGAACCTGCGCTTGCCGCCAGTTGGGAAATCGAGCAGAACGGCGAGGTCTACCTGCTCTACCTGCGCCGCGATGTGCTGTGGCACGATGGTACGCCCTTCACTGCCAATGATGCAATCTTCACGATCCGTGTGATCCAAGACCCCGCCTTCACGGGCGATCCGGCGTTGCGGGGGCTGTGGGGCAATGTCCTCATTGATAAGATTGACGACTATACTATCCGCTTTACGCTAGAAGGAGCCTACGCGCCGTTCCTCGATGCGCTGCGCCTGCCGATCATGCCCGAACATCTGCTGCGCGATTTGCCCTTCAGCGAATGGGCAACGAGCGATTTTGCCCGCACCCCGATTGGCACCGGCCCCTACCGCCTACAGACGTGGACGGACGAGCAGCTTGAACTGGAAGCGAACCCCGACCACTACAACGGGCGACCTTTCGTGGATACGCTGGCGTTCCGCGTGATTGCCTCGCCCAATGCCGCCTTCTCCGAATTGGTCAACGATGAGGTGCAAGCTGTCGCGGTTAGCTCGGCAACTGCCCCGCGCCTCGCCCAGATTGCCTTGCCCACCACTGTTGAGCGCACCGTTCTGCCGCTCGATGAGTATGTTGTGCTGAGCTTCAATCTGCGCCGCGCACCGTTCAATAGCACCTCGTTCCGCCAAGCACTGGCGTATGGGCTTGACAAAGATACCCTGCTCCAGCAAGTCTACGGGGGCCAAGTCAGCCGCCTCGATACGCCGATCCTGCCACAGTGGTGGGCATATACGGCAGATGCGTTGTGGTATCCATTTGTACCAGAGCAGGCGGCGGCGATGCTCGATGATCAGGGGTGGCGGGTCAGCGATGATGGGTTGCGCCGCAAAGGAAACGAACTCCTACGCCTAACCCTTGCCACCGACACCGAGCCGGGCCGGATTGCTGCTGCCCGCGAGATTGCCCAGCAATGGGGCGCGTTGGGGATCCAAGTCGAGCTGGCAGAGCTGGAGCCGACAGAGCTACTGGAACGTCTACGCACGCACGACTTTATGCTCGCGTTGCACGGCTGGGTTCGTTTGGGGGCTGATCCAGATAGCTTTGAGCTGTGGCACTCCTCGCAAGCGGAAACAGGCTTGAACTATGCGGGCTTGCAGGATGAGCAGCTTGACACAGCACTGGTGACTGGGCGGGCAACCGCCAACTTGAGCGAACGCCGTAGTGCGTATGCCGCCTTTCAGCAACGCTGGATCGAGCTAGCCCCAGCCATTACGCTCTATCAGCCGAACATGATCTTCGTGCGGAGTAGTGCGATCAGTGGGGTGGGGTTTGTGCCGCGTAGCCCAGCCCAACGCCTGATGTTCGTTGGGCGCGAAGATCGCTACCGCAACGTACCCCGCTGGTACATCAACACCACCCGCGAGATACGGGGCACGCTGCGTTAGCGGCTCCGGCGCAGCACGGCCGCAATCCCATCCTGTAAGGTGCTACGGGTTTCGATCTGGCGCAGATCCACGCCCAGATGCACCAACGTCTGGGCGATGGCAGGCTGGATGCCCGTCAGCATTACCCGTGCGCCCAGCAAGCGCACGGCCTCTGCCGCCTGAATGAAGGCATTCGCCACCTGCGTATCCACCACCTTGACCCCCGTAATATCTAGTAGCACAATGCGGGCGTGGTAACGTTCCACCCCTTCGAGCAGGGTTTCTATCACCTGCGTAGCGCGGGCATCATCCACACTGCCCACTAAGGGCAACACAACAACGCCTTCGGTAATCGGGATCAGCGGCGTAGACAATTCGCGGATGGCTGTCTGTTGGGCGAGGATCAGCTGCGCTTGCAACTCTTCGCGGGCTAGCTCGGCCAGCTTGCGCTCGGTAATATCATCCACAATGCCCAACACGCCAACGACTGCGCCGGTTTCATCGCTTAATGGCACTTTGCTCACTTCATACCAATTCGAGTGCCCCACCAGATCGGCGTACTGCTCTACCACCCGTAGTTTAGTCTGGTTCGCTTGCATCACCGCCAGATCGTCGCGGTGGTAGCGTTCGGCATCGTGGGCCCACGGCAAATCGGTATCGCGTAAGCCAACGATGAGATCTGGGCTAGCCAAGCCCGCTCGCTCAGCGTAGGCGCGATTGCAGCCCCGATAGACTCCGTGCCCATCGCGCCAGAAGAGCGATTGCGGGATATTGTTAATTACCAATTCCAACATCTGGCGCGCCTCTCGGATCCGTGCCTCGATGAGCTTGTACGGGGTGATGTTGGTTGAGATCCCACCCGTGCCGATGATCTCTCCAGCGCGGTTGCGAACCGGAAACTTGATTGCGTGAAGATATGTAGCCCCCAGCCGAGGCAGTTCGAGCAACTCCTCGCGCTCCAGTTCGGTTCCCTGCTCAAGTACATCCTGCACATTCTGGCGTACAATCGCGGCACTGGCTGGCTCAAAAATATCCTCAATCGTTTTGCCAATCAGGTCGGGGATATGCGGAAACAATACC
The DNA here is from genome assembly GCA_012031225.1 of Chloroflexaceae bacterium. Taxonomy (GTDB): domain Bacteria; phylum Chloroflexota; class Chloroflexia; order Chloroflexales; family Chloroflexaceae; genus JAAUTZ01. The sequence continues at coordinate 14,612 of JAAUTZ010000043.1, read as the reverse complement.
CGATAGGCATTGTTCACCAGCAAAAAGCGACCCTCCCGATCCCGAATCTGAATAGGGGCGCGGGCATTATTCAGCACCTGCTGGAACAACCCCTGCTGCTCAGCGAGCTGCTGCTGCACCTGATCGCGGGTAATTACGGCCCCAATCAGATCAGCCGTTGCCTGAAGCACATGCACATCGGCGGGTAGCCACTGCCGTTCACGCACACACTCATCGAAGCCCATAAAGCCCCACCACTGCCCCTGCACGATGATCGGTACGACAATCAGCGAGCGGATGTCCTGCTCTAGCAGGAGCGGTTGCTCGCTTGCCGGAAAGTCGCGCACAAGGCCATAGATGGGCTGCCCCGCAGCGAGCAGATCGCGCCAGCGTGCATAGCCCGCTTCGACATAATCAATATTTTGGAGCGCGGGATTATCCAGATGCACACTGATGTCGCCCGCTACCCACTCGTAGCGTTGGCTCATCGTGAAGCTGCCGTCAGGGTAATAGTCATTGGCAAAGATGTAGATGCGGCTGACTTGGGTCACTTCGCCCAGATCCGCAAGGAGTCGCTCAATGCCTTTGCCTAGATCGCCGCCTTCGAGGAAGTAGCGGGCAGCTGCAATCGCTTGGAAGATCCCTTCCCGCCGTTGCGTATCTAGTTCTGCTTGTCTGCGGCTCGTCACATCGGTAATGTAGCCTTCGATCATATCGTCGCCACTACCACCGGCTTGCGTGCGCCAGCCTTGCTCAAACACCCACTTCTGCTCACCCGTAGCGGTGATGATCCGGTAGATCAGGGCGAATGGCTGATGCGTAGCGAGCGCGTGCTGCACGGTTTCATCTACCATTTCACGATCATCGGGGTGGATCAGGGCGGCGTAGTTGGTCTTGCTATTCAGCGTGAAATCATCACTGCTGTAGCCGGTGAGGGCTTCCGTACCCGGACTTGCATACTCAGTCGTCCAGTATACATCGTTGTGGCAACGATAGACCAAGCCGGGGTAGTTTTCCAGCAGCGAGTCTTTGATCGCAAGTTCGGCGCGCAACTGTTGGATTTCAGCTTGTAGCGCGGCAATCGTTGGCGCATCGGAATTTGTGGCAGGCATGGATGTGTTCTTTCTATCTGCACTGCTTTAGCTCGGGTGAATTTGGGTGATCCCGCAGCATAGGCATCAACCGTATATGGTGATAGTATAGCAGGATTCTGGCCCAGTGGGGCGGTGTCCGTCAAGCGCAAAGCTGTACCTGCGCCACCTTGCGCCGCGCTGCTATTCTCGGTACAATAGCAGTGGCACAGCAAGCAATAGGAATACTGCATGATCCAGCAATTCACGCTGCCCGCCCCAATCATTCAAGACCTCGCCCACGTTGAAACGATTGTCCAAGCTCGGCTCAACGCTCGCCAAGCCGTAGTCCACCTGACCCGCAAATATCTGGGCGATGTTGCCGACCGCCAGCTTCGCGCTGCCCTCGTGCTGCTTGCGGCCCAATTGGGCAGCTACCAATTGGAGCAGGTGCAGCATGCCGCCGCCGCCGCCGAGCTGATCCACCGCGCCGCACTTGTCCACAAAGATCTCGTGAACGATGCCCAGCGGCGGCGCGGGCAAGCCAGCAGCACCAATCAATGGGAGCATGGGCCGGCCTTGATGCTAGGCGATTACTTCTTTGCGCTTGCAGCAGGCGAGATGGCGCGGGCCCCCGATGCACGGGTAATTACCTACTACTCGCAGGCGGTGATGCGGATCAGCGAAGGCGGCTTGGCTCCGGTGCTGCAAGCGACCCCGCTTGATCTGGCTCTGACGCAATACTTCTATAAGATCGGCTGTCGCACTGCCGCACTGTTTGCGGCGGCGTGTCGAGCGGGCGTGGCTCTGGCTGGCGGCGATGATGAGCGGATTGAGCGCGTCGGCGAATTTGGCTATCAGCTTGGCTTGGCGTTTCAGGTGATGGATGATGCGCTTGATTATAGCCTGCCCACCCCCAATGGTGCAGCCACTCCCGCACTGGGCGGCACCGATCTACGGCGTGGGATCATCACCCTGCCATTCATTTATGCCGTTGAACACGCCTCCGATCCTCGCCTTGCCCACGCGATAGACAGTGACGATCCAGATGTGCTTGCCCACGCCCGCGTGCAGGTGCAGCAGCACGGCGTACCCCATGCCTACCGTGTCGCCCGCCAGCTTGCTAGCGAAGCCTGCGCCCACCTTGCCGGACTACCCGCCGTGCCTGCCCGTCATCTGCTCGAACAACTCAGCGAGCAGATTGTGCAGCAGAGCCAAGCCCACCGGAGCCTGAGCTGATGCAGATCCAGTTGCTCTATTTTGATGGCTGCCCTTCGCACACTACCGCACACGAGCGGCTGCACCGCGTCTTGGCCGAACTGGGGCTAGACCTGCCAGTGCAGGTGATTGCCGTCGAGACGGATGCTGCCGCTCAACAGTGGCAGTTTCCCGGCTCACCCACGATCCGTATCAATGGGCACGATATTGACCCGCTTCCCGCCGCTACGCCCTACGCCCTTGCGTGCCGCGCCTATCGCCACCCCGATGGACGCATCACGCCGCTGCCTTCGGCTGACCTGATCCGCACGGCTCTCCAACACGCCCGCGCCGTGCCCACCACGGCGGCAGATCCCGAAACGCCGCCGATAGACTGAGCCGGTAATTGGTTGAACGCATGCTGAAATATTCTGAAGCACTCTGAAACAGTAAGGAGCAACCCCAAATGGCACTTGCACTTGGCGCACCCGCCCCTGATTTCGCCTTGATTGGCGTAGATGGGCAACAGCACGCATTGGCAGATTTTGCGGACGCGGCGGTTCTGGTGGTTATCTTTAGCTGCAACCACTGCCCGTATGTGCAGGCGTGGGAAGATCGGATGATTGCGATACAGGCGGAGTATGCCCCACGCGGGATACAGTTTGTGGCGATCAATGCCAATGACGCGGTGAAGCAGCCCGCCGATAACTTCGACGCAATGCGCGAACGGGCTGCGCGCAAGCAGTTCAACTTCCCCTACCTGCACGATACCACGCAGGATGTCGCCCGGGCATATGATGCCCAGCGCACGCCCGAAGTGTTTCTCTTTGACCACGCCCGCACCCTCGCGTATCACGGCGCAATTGATGACAACTACGACGATCCGGCGGCGGTGAGTGTCCCCTACCTGCGCCACGCCCTTGCTGCTGTACTGTCCGGCAGCCGCCCCGAACCGGCCCAGACTGCACCCGTCGGCTGTACGATCAAGTGGCGCAGCTAGGGGGGCGGGTGTTAGGTTTTGGGGGTAGGTGACGGTGACAGGGGGTAGGTGGTAGCGATTGGGTGGCAATGCCGATCTGTCGCCGATCTGCTCCGCCTACTTCCTCGCCCTGTGCTTTGCTTCGGGTTCTGCGTGTGCTTCGTGGTCTGCGTTCCTGCCCTGAAACCTGACCCCTGAAACCTGCCACCTGATACCTGCCACCTGCGTTCCTGCCACCTGTCACCTGTGCTATACTTGCCCGTATGAAATACCAACTGACCTACCCGTATGTCCTGTTTGATCTGGACGGAACCCTCACCGACTCCGCACCCGGCATCATCCGTTCGCTGGTCTATGCCTTCGAGCAGAGTGGCGTGCCCGTGCCCCCCGAAAGCACGCTGTATACGTGGCTAGGGCCTCCGCTAGCAGATACGCTCACCGCGCATCTGGGCAGTGTCGAAGCTGCCCAGCAGATGAGCCGGCTCTACCGCGAACGCTACATCCCCATCGGGATGTATGAGAACAGCGTCTATGCGGGCATGCCAGAACTCCTCGCCGACTTGCACGCGGCTGGCGCACAGATCGCCCTCGCTACCTCCAAGCCGCAAGTGTACGCCCAGCCGATTGTCACCCATTTCGGGCTGCGGCCCTACTTCACCTACGTGGGCGGAGCCACTCTCGATGGGCGCATCACCACCAAAGCTGAGGTGATTGGCGATGTGCTGCAACAACTCGGCAACCCCGATCCGGTCCAGTGCGTGATGATCGGGGATCGCCTGCACGATGTCGAAGGCGCACGCCACTACCACCTGCCGGTGATTGCGGTGCGGCATGGCTACGCCCCCGCCGGTGAGCTGGAAGCCGCCGCGCCCAATGCCATCGTTGCCGATGCCGCCGAACTACGCCCCTACCTGCTCACGCCGCACCTAGAGAGCCACCGCTGATATGCCCGCTCCTGCCGACTTCCCGATCCATACGGTGATGACCACCCTGCAAACAGCGATGCAGGGCTATACCCTGCCCATGATTGATGAGCTGGGGGTGACTGGCGAGAGTACCCCGTTTCGGGTGCTGGTAGCCACCATCTTGAGCTTGCGGACGAAAGATACCCTGACTATGGTGGTTGCGCCGCGCCTGTTTGCCGTTGCCGATACCCCCCAAGCAATGCTGAATCTGGATGAGGAACAGCTCGCCCAGTTGATCTATCCCGTCGGCTTCTACCGCACCAAAGCCCGCAACCTGCGCCAGATCAGCACGATCCTGCTGCGCGCCTATGGCGGCACCGTGCCCGCCGATCTGGAAGCCCTGCTCGCGCTGCCCGGCGTAGGCCGCAAGACGGCCAATCTGGTGCTGACGGCAGGCTTCGGCTTGCCCGGCATCTGTGTAGATACCCACGTCCACCGCATCTGCAATCGCTGGGGCTACGTGCAAACGAAAACCCCTGACGCAACCGAGTTGGTGCTGCGCCAGCAATTGCCCGCCGAATACTGGATCCCGATCAACGGCTTGCTGGTGATGCTAGGGCAGAATATCTGCCACCCCACCTCGCCGCGCTGTAGCATCTGCCCCGTTGCCCAGTGGTGCGCCCGCAACGGGGTGCAGCGCACCCGTTGACGAAGGCTCGATCTCTTTGTTATACTTGGTAACTTGAGAAGTCTCGTTTTGATAGGAGTAGCTAGAAAGTTAGTGGGTACTTGTGCAGCCACAGCAGCCACCTTCCATTATTGTCGGGCATTTGGCCCCCGATCTTGATTGCCTCATCGCAATCTGGATTCTGATTCGCAAAGGCGGTGCAACTGATGCCGAGTTGCTGTTTGTGGCGGCGGGCAGCACGCTTGCCAATCGCCCGCCGGATGATGACCCGCGCATCGTTCACGTAGATACGGGCGGTGGCCGCTACGATCACCATCAAGTCGCCGATCAATACTTGTGCGCTGCTGAACTCGTGCGGCGTGAGATTGTCCCTGATGATCGTGCGCTGATGCGGATGGTGGATCAAGTCAATCGCCTCGATAATGCGCGGGCTACCGGACGCGACACGATGTTCTTCAACATCAATGATCTCATTGCTGGCTACAATGCCCTCTTCCCCAATCGCCCGCACCATGTTGCCCAAGCGATGCTCGCTAACTTCGATGCGTGGTATGAGCATGAGCAACGCCTGCTGCGCCTCGAGTCAGCGTTTGCGCGGCGGCTCGAATTCCCCACCCGTTGGGGCTTGGGGATTGCGATGCAGAGCGACGATGGCGGATCGAGCCGCCTCGCCTATGAGCGCGGCGCGGTGCTGTATGCCTACCGCGATGGGCGCGGCTACATGGGGATTGCCGCGCAGAGTCGTTCGCCGGTTGATCTAGAGCCAATCTACGTAGATTTGCAACAGCGTGATCCGCACGCCGATTGGTACTTGCACCCCAATCGGCGGTTGCTGCTGTGTGGCACCCCCAAAGCCCCGCCGCGCAATCCGTCGCAACTCAGCCTTGAAGAACTGGTCGAGGTGCTGAAAGTTGGGCGCAGTGGCGCACGTCGCTAGCAGACCCAAAGACGGGCCCGCAGCCCGTCTTGGTTGGCTCGATTGCGTTGTGATCCCGTAAGCCCTCGCTAGGTCCCGCGTCCCGCTAGCGTTTGCGCCACCAATCAACCATCAGGATGGCCATGCCCACGAGCATGGTTACGCTGCCTGCGAGCAGCAGCAGTGGGAATGTCAGCGAATTCTCAACGGGGATTCCACAGATCGCTGCCCACAGATCGGCTGGAGCCGATGCAAGGGCGGCAATGTCCTCGATATATGCCGCTGCCATCGCAATGAAGGTGAAGCCAAAGCTCACGAGCAATGCCCCTGCGATCCCCACGTAGGGGAACGGGCGGGCGGCCCTTAAATGTGCAGCGGGATGCGCTGCACGGGTTGGAGGGGGAGCAGAAGGTGGCATAGTATGTCTCTCCAATCAGATATATAGCGAAATGTGGTACGCAGCCTGCCCCAGATGGGAGATGCACTGCGTACCAGCCAAACCTACTCAGCCATCCTACGGCGTGATCGGGGATGGGCGGGCTGGGTCGAAGAACGGAGCATTGAAGCCATCCACGAAGTTCAGCGATTCGACAAACACGGGGGCCCACGCGATCAGGATCAGGAAGAGCGTGATGCCAATCCACAAGCCCCACCGCTCCAACCAGAGCGGCGAATTGGGATCGCCGCGATGGGCAATCGGTGGTTCGTAGTCGTAGGGCTTGGTGGAGAAAGCGAGCGTGCCGACGATATTGACGTACAGCAGGATCGAGCTAATCAGCAACACGAAGCCGCCAATTGCCGAGCTGTTGAGCCAGAAGATCATCGTGTCGTTCAGGTACGGCACTGCGCCGAGATCCGTGCGGCGCGGCGCACCAGCAATGCCCGCAGTGCCCATGCCGTGCCCGAAGATCAGCATGCCCACGACCCATGTCCAGACTTGCGCGAGAGCCATCTTGTCGCTGTACAAGGCTCGCCCGCGCAGCATCGGCAGGAGCCAGTAGGTGATCCCGATGTAGGTGAGCGTCACTGCGCCACCGAGCGTCATGTGGAAGTGGCCGGGGATCCACGCCGTATTGTGGAGGGCGATGTTCAGCGTCAGCGAGGCGTTGATTAGCCCGCTAAAGCCGCCCATGATGAACAGGATCATGCCGCCGAGTTGGGCAACCACGACGGGATCACCCCACTTCTGGTGGAACAGCCAGCTCAGCGGCCCGCGTGCGCCCCGCTTGCGAGCGGCATACTCTAGTGACGCACCCACGTTGAAGGCGGTCATAAAGCTCGGAATGGCAACCACAAACGTTAGGACGGTGTGGATCCCCTTCGAGACGGCACTCACCCCGGGATCGGCGTACAGGTGGTGGACCCCGACGGGCAGCGAGAAGATCAGCAGCATCAGGAAGGCCACACGCCCCAGCGAGTCGCTGAACAGCTTGCCGCCGGCTTGCGTGGGCAGCATGGTGTACCACGAGACATACGCTGGGATCAGCCAGAAGTAGACGAGCGGGTGGCCAAAGAACCAGAAGAGCGCACGCCCGACCTGCACATCCGTGACGAACAGGAAGCCCAAAGAAGCCGGTAGCAGCAGCACGAGGATTTCGATGGCAACCCCAAGCGTACAGATCTGCCACATAATCTGGTTGACCAGAATCGCAAACACCGCCAACGGTACGCGCTCACCGGGATGCTCTTTCTTCCACGCGATATAGGCCATGAAGATGGCGGCCCCCGCCACCCACGAGCCAACCGCAAGGAGCACCAAGCCGAGATAGAAGGTCGGGTGGGCGAGCATCGGCGAGTAGAAGGTGTACAGCACATTCGCCTGATTGGTCCAGATCGCGTAGAGGATTAAGCCCAAGCCGATAAACATCAGCACAAAGGCGATCCAGCCCATCGTCTGGTTGATCGGGCGTTGCAGCGAACGCTGCGTGACAAAGTAGCTAAAGCCGACAATGAAGAAGGTGGTAAAGAACAGGGCATTCATTACCCCGTGCATCGTCAGGGCTTGATAGTAATACGAAAAGACTGGGATTTGCCAGTCGGGAAACGCCTGCACAAAGGCGGGCGCACGCCGAAACGTTTGGAACGGACCCATAAGGATCCCAATTGAAAGGGCAAACAGGGCACTCATTACGTGGACCCCGATGAGCCAGCGTTCGCTGGTGAGCATGCCCACCCGCGGGAATACTACCGGTGCAGAACTCCGCTGTGGAGACTGGACTGCTTGCATTAACGCAACTCCTTCTAGTCAATGTAGCCTGCCTGTAAGATCGTGCTCTCCTCAGAATTGCTACAGGCGGGCGGCGTGCAACTTATTCCGTAATCCCCGCAGTGGCTGGATCTTCAACGATAATCACCCCGAACATATTCTGGTGGCCGGGGCCACAGTATTCGTGGCAGATGATGTGAAATTCACCGGGCCGGTCAAACGTCACGCGCACCTGTGCAATCTGGCCCGGCAGCAACATCAGGTTGGCGTTGTGGGCCTCGATGAAGAAGCCGTGCGTAATGTCGCGGCTAGTCACGTTGAACAACACTTCTGATCCGACTGGCACGCGGATCTCACGCGGCATGAAGTTCCACATCTGGGCAACAATATGCGCGGTGTATTGCCCATCGCCCATATCGCGCAAGCCCGGCTCCGCAAATTCCGTATTCTCCAGATTGGTTGGGTCAATCCGCCCGACGGGACTCGGCAGGCGCACCCCAAAGATGAACACGCTTGCGAGCAATGCTGCGGTAAAGACACCGAGCGTGACTGATACCGCGATCAGCCAATACCGTTCTAGCTCATCAATGTGCATTAGAATCCTCCTACTCCACGCTCGATGACCACAATAAACCATAGATAGGCCCAGTAAATCGCATACCCTAGCAGCATAATCATCACAAACAGCAGTGTGCCGCGTGCTGCAAAGCCGGTATGGTCAAGTGATTCGTTGCTTTCTTCCGTCGCAAACAAATAGCCCGCAGACTCACCGCTGGCACTAGCGACACTCGCGGCTTTGGGCGAAACCGCAGCACTGCCCACGGGTGCTGTGGCAAGGGCTTCCGCATCATCGGCCCACTTGTAGCCGCTCGTGTCCTCTGGGGCTACCTTAGCCGAAGAAACTGGGTTAGTGTCCTGCGTCAACGAGAGCCTCCTTTCTCTTACTCGCCATCATTGTCCGTACTACCATTTCTAGATCAATCACCCCGACCGGCTTGGCAAGGTATGACTGCACCCCTAGCTGACGCATCTGCGCCCGTAGCATCGGTGAATCATACGCAGTCAAGACGAGTACGGGAGTATCGGGGAAACACTGTTGCACCTGCCGGATCAGCGCGGTTGCAGCTTGGCTCTGTGCGCCCGGATCCACGATGAACAGATCCACCGGATCCGTCACCGCCGTCTGGACATCGCGGCTCAGGTCAGCTGTGAAGGTAATCATCGCTTCGTCTTGCAAACGAGATTGCAACCCTAGCTGAGTCACGAGTGCTGCCATAGCATCATTGTCAACGATATGGATGTGTTGAGCTGACAAGGCAAGCTCCTAGCTGCTGATCGTGCTTACGCCAAGCAGGATGCGGGTTTCCTACATAGCCTATGGTAACATCTTCTGTTGCTTCATAAAGAGGTAAAACACTACTTTCAAGTGGTGATTTGACAACTTTCGAGCTAAGATTGTTCTTAGGAGAAAATTTTATTGCGGGTGATACACGCGAGCTACACCGGGGCAGGGCCCCTGTTGTCCCGCCCGCGGCCTAGCGGAGGGCGAGATAGCACGCCAGCAACGCCCGCGCTGATTGCTCCCACGGGAACCGTTGCGCGTGGCGGATGCCTGCCGCCCGCTGCTGTGGTGCAAGCTGTTGGGCCTGCCGGATCGCTGCGGCAATGCTCGCTGGGTCGAACGGATCGGCAATGACGGCTGCCGTGCCACTCACTTCGGGCAGGCTGCCAGCCGCAGTGGTGACAACGGGTGTGCCACATGCAAGGGCCTCGGCCACGGGCAAGCCAAAGCCTTCATACAGCGAGGGATACACAAACACCTGCGCCAGATTGTAGAGCGCGGGCAGATCGGCATCGGCGACAAAATCGAGCAAGCGCACCCGCGCCTGCAAGCCGAGCCGTTCGAGGGTGGCAAATATATCGGTGTAGAGCCAGCCTTTGCGTCCGGCGATCACGAGTGGGGGGGCATCGGGCAGCAGGGCAAGGGCTTCGAGCAGGCGCGGGATATTCTTACGTGGCTCTAGCGTGCCCACGAATAGGAGAAAATGGGCGGGCAGGTGCAGGCGTTCGCGCACGGCGGCAAGCGCGGCGGCAGGCAGCGGGCGGAATGCCGGACTCACGCCCGGATACACCACTGCGATGCGCTCGGCAGGCACACCTTGCAGGCGCATCAAGTCCTGCCGCGTGGCGTGCGAATCTACCAGCACTCGCTCGGCGCGGCGTAGGCTACGCGGCAACACCCGCGCAAGGTAGCGTTGCAGCTTTGGCTCGGCGGTGTGCGGGTAGACCAAGAAGGTCAAGTCATGCACTGTGAGCAGGGTTCGGGCGCGGGTGGGGGGCAACACAAAATCGGGCGCGTGCAGAACATCTATCGCCCCTGTGAACCACTCGGCGTAGAGCGGCAGGCGTAGGCGTTGCCATAGGATCGTGAGCAGGCGGGGACTGAGGGGGATCGGCACGGCGCGGACGTTGGCGTAGGTGGCGCACAGCTCATCCAGATCGGCGAGGTAGGGGCTGTTGGGTGGGATGCCGCCCGCCGCATAAAACAGCACATACTCGAAGCCGCCCTGCATCGCCACCGTAGCTCGCACTAGCTCGCGGGTGTAGCGGCCAATGCCTGCACCTTGCCACGCGGCGGCGGTGTAATCAATGCCGACGCGCATGCCGCCTACTTCCGCTTGCTGACCAGATAGAGTAAGAAGCCGAACACAATCAGGCTCCAGAAGTTAATCAGGCGATCCAGCAACGTCACCGCACTGCCCAAGTTGCGATCTACGCCGAACAGGATCAGCACGCCCGTGACGGTGCTTTCGACTACGCCCAAGCCGGCTGGGGTGATCGGTAGGGCGGTCAGCAGCGAGGATGCGAGCGCAACGAAGATGATCGCGGGCACGCTCAGGATCAGCCCTTCTTGGGCCAGCGCAAGGATCACAAAGTACAGCCGGAACCCTTCCAGCAGCCACACTGCCGCGGTCAAGCCGATGAGCTGCGGCAGCACGGCGGGGCGGAACGAGCGTAGCGCGGCGTGTTCAAAGTTGCCATAGACGCGATGGACCCGCTGCGGCAGGATGCGGTGAATGAGCGGACTGAGCCAGCGCATACTAGCCAAGCCCGCAATGATCGTCAGCACGAGCAAGCCCCCGAAGGCAAATACGATCTGCGTGCCTTCGGGCAGGCTTGCGCCGAAGGTCAGCCAGCCCGACAAGACCAGCAACGCAAACAGGGCGAGCATATCGAGCAGCCGCTCGGCAAAGATGGTCCCGAAGGTAGCCGAGAACGAAACCTGCCCATTGTGCTTGAGCAGATAGCCCCGATACGCATCACCGAGCTTGGCGGGTACGATACAGTTGACGAACCACGAGAGGTAGATGTACTCCATCAGGGCGGGCAGCGAAGCCCAACTCGTGCGCCCGGCTGCAATCGGCACATCGGCATTGATCAGCAGGATCCGCCAACGGATCGCCCGGAGTGGGAAGGTTAGGTAGAATACCCCAAACGCAGTCAGCAACCAGAACGGATTGGCATTTCGCATGTGATAGAACGTCTGCCCAATATCAATATTGAGGCTGCGAAAGACGAAGACGATCAATGCGAGCGCAAACAGAAAGGACAACAGCGTGCGCAGGCTAAACAGGCGGTGCGTCAACACAAAGCCGTCGCTGGTGGTTAGCTCCTCCGCCAGTGCCTCATTTGGGTTGTCCGTGCCTGCATCCGCATGGGTCGGGCTAGGTTCCGAGCGGTCACCGACAATCTCGCGTGGCAGGCGCATCTGCCCTTCTTCGTTCATACCGATTCCTGCGATTGCTCCCGATCTTGCTCTGCGATCAGGTGCTGGCGATAGTCAAGGGCAACGAGCATAGCCCACACCGAGCCAAGCTGAACCCCCATATTCAAGACGTGCAGATTCTCAAACAGGTTGTGTACTGCGATAGCTGCTATAATACCACAACTGCCAATTGCTAGGCTCTGCCAGAACCAGCCTTGCACCTGCGCAGGGTGCGCCACGCCTGCACGGCGAGCAAGCCAAGCAGCAGCAGGTAAGCGGCTAGCCCGATCAGGCCTGCTTCGGCGGCAATGTGCAGGTAGTAGTTGTGGGCGTGCTGCTGGGGCGAATACCATGGGTGGATCAGGTAGGCAAAGCCGCTCGCTTGCGATTGGTAGGCGATGGGGAAGTTGCCGGGGCCTACGCCCGTGAGTGGCTCGCTGAGGAACATATACCACGCCGCCTGCATCTGGGCCATGCGCTCGACTACGGCGAAGTTGCCGCTGTCAATCATGGCGGTGCGGGCATCGAACAGGCGCAGGCTGTTGAAGATGCTGAGGAAGCGATTGGTAAAGAAATCGGGCAGCAGATCGCTTGTGCCGAGTCCTACGCTGATGCCGATGATCCCTAGCGTGCCTGCCAGCACGTAGGTGAGATAGGCTTGCACGTTGCGCCAATTGACGATCAAGGTTGCCAGTAGCAAGCCGAGCATGCCCCCCGCCGCGCCCACCCACCCGCCGCGTGAGAGCGTGAGCAGCAATGCCCCGAACTGCAAGCTAAAGGCGATGCCTGCGCCACCAATAGCCAGCAGCACCCCCCGCGGATAGGGGCACGGCTGGTGGCTGCTGCGCTGGTAGGCGTAGGTGAGCAACGCCACGCACCCCCCGCCGGTGAGGGCGGCTGCGAGGGGCCAGCCCATATTCATGTAGCCTGCAAACGAATTTGGCTGCCCGATAGTGCCATAGGCGCGGGCGAAATCATCGCCTACCAGAAAGCTGAGCGGGCCTAGCCCAGTGAAAAACTGCCCCATCCCCAACAGGCCATTGAGGGCAGTGGCCAGCAGCAGGCACGCCGCCAGCCCCGCAAATCGCCGCGCACTGTGCCGCACTGCCGGAAGCCCGGCGGCAACCGGCACGAGCCGATTGACGGCGAGTAGGTAGACCAGCAGCACTGTAAACCAGCGCAAGGTTTCGGTGAGGGCGACAGCTTGATCGTAGCGGGTGAAGGTGGACGCAAGCAGCAACGCCCACAGCAAGGCGAGCAGCCCGTAGCCGGGCAAGCCCAAGCGGATCGGGGAGTGGGGCGTGCTGAGGCTATGCAACGCCCACGTTGCCAGTGCCAGCAGAAAGGCCGCTTGGACAAATGTCAGCCCGCCCGGCAGCGTCACCACCTCTTGCACGGGCACGGCAAGCACCGCAACATACAGGGCCCAGATCGGATCAATCAAAGCCAGCACCAGCACCAGCGGCGCAACCACCACGCCCACTGCGATCACCAGTGGGGCTGTTGCCAATAGGATCGCCGCACCCGCCACCACCGCCGCAAAGCCAGCCCAAGCGAGCCAACGCCACAGGCGCGGGGCAGCGATGGATGGGGCGGGGCGGGGCACGTTCACTCGCATAACATCCTCGCTTGCATCACAGGATCAGGCGCGATGTGGCAGGTAGTAGATGACATGGGGGATGAGCAGACCCACCACGAAGAACACGCCTAGCTCCTGATCCTCAAATACGCTTATCCCCCTGCTCCGAGTTCTGTGTGTTCTTCGCATCCCTCATGGTGGGTCTGCTAGGTGCCGAGCAGTTAACGTTCGACCTGCACGCGGTTGGTGTAAAAGGCGACGTGCCCAGCAATCTGCTTGGCGGCATCCTTGGGCGTGGGGTAGTACCACGCTGCCGCATCGAGCGTCTCACCCGCTACGACAATATCGTAATAACTTGCCACACCCTTCCACACGCATGTCGTTTGGCGGCTATTCTCGCGGAAGAACTCACACTTGATCGCATCCGGCGGGAAGTAGTAGTTGCCTTCGACCACATGCCCCTGATCGCTTTCAGCCAACACAATCCCTTTATAAACGGCTTTTGCCATGAACGTCTCGTCCTTTCTGCGCTAACTTTTGATTGGTATGCATGCTCATCGGATGAGCCACCGGCGATACAGAAGTATTGTAGCAGGAATACCACGCCGCTTGGGGTGATCTTTTGCACATATCCCAAACCACCCCTTGACAAACCGGATAATCCTGCTATCCTACATCATGTTGGTTTTATTGCTCTGATAAAGGTTCTGAACAAAGTATCATGGCTATTTTCGCTATCGCCCAACTTGCACTCGTACTTGTAGGCCTCCAGCTTGCCCTTAGGGGTGCGGGGGTCTGTAGGGTGCTGGTTCGATAGCCTACAGACAAACAGCAAGCGCAAGCAGCTGACCCGCTAGTCCATAGAAAGGCTAGCGGGTCTTGTTTTTGGCAGATCGCCGAGCGGGTTAGACAGGAGCGAACCTATGCGCCATACCACGCAGACAACGAGTAGACAGGATGGCAACGATGCCCAGTGCAGCTTTACCCAGTGCTACCCTCGCCCTGCTGCTACAGGGGATCATCTTGGGCGTGGCTATCGCTGCGCCAGTGGGGCCTATCGGGCTGCTGTGCATCCGGCGCACGCTGCACGCGGGCTGGTGGGCGGGTGTGGCGGCCGGGCTAGGAGCGGCCACAGCCGATGCGCTCTATGGTGGGCTAGCCGTATCGGGCTTGAGCATCGTCACCAGCACCCTGATCGGGGTACAGGCATGGCTCCAGTTTGGGGCGGGCTGTTCCTGCTCTGGCTCGGCATCAGCACGCTGCGGGCAGCCCCGCACCCCGCCCAGCGCACCGATGACGGCAGAACGCAGGTACGGCTTAGGGCGTA
>JAAUTZ010000135.1 GCA_012031225.1 Chloroflexaceae bacterium | reverse complement strand
CTGACCCCTGATGCACCCCCCTGCAAACGGAACGCCTGCCATTCCGTTTGCAGCGCAATGGACGGATATATACAAGGGCTGGGGGGAGATGCACACCCCACGGCGGGGCGGTGGTGGCGCGTTGTGGGGGTGACGCGGCACCAGTTCCACCCGTGCCCCCGCGTAGCGGCAGGCAGGAGGGCAGGGAAATGGTATAATGCCCATAGAGCAAGGGAGCAATAGACCATGACCATCACCGACATACTCGAACAAGCGAAAAAGCTCACCCGCTGGGAGCGTGAGGAACTCGCCCGGCAGCTCCTCACGCTGCCGGATCAGCCGGAACCATCCCGCCGCGCCAAAACCGGTGCCGAGATCGTTGCGATGCTGGAGGCAATGGACGAACCAGTGGAGTTTGTTGATCCCCAGCTTGACGATCCGGTGGCATGGGTCACGGCACAGCGGCACAAGCGGCACGCGCAGCTTAGCTCCTACTGGAATGCCGACACGCAAGAAGCGTAAGGGAAGCGATCCTCGATACAACGGTGGTCATCCAGCTGCTGCGCCGATCCAAACCTGCGCTGGCATGGTTCAACACGCATCAAACCTATGGCGTTACCGCAATCACATGGATGGAGGTGATGCAAGGTACGACGAGCAAAGCCCATCAACGACAAGCCAGTAGTATGCTCGACCAGTTCGAGCTGCTGTATCTCACGGCTGAAGATCAGCAGTGGGCGATGCGCCAGCTGGTAGCGTTGCAGTTTAGCCACCATATCAGCATGAACGATTGTCAGATTGCGGCGGTCGCGCAGCGGCTGCACCTACCGCTATACACGCACAATCTCAGCGATATGGTACCACTGATCGGGGCGTTGGCCCTTACACCCTATACCTGACCCTTCCCTGCCCCCCCCTGCCACCTGCCCCCTACCACCTACCACCACCCACCACCCCTACCACCTATCACCCGACACCTGATACCCCCTTCGTGTTCTTCGTGCCCTTCGTGTTCTTCGTGGTATGCGTTCCGGCCCTGACACCTAGCACCTGCCCCCTGCCCCCTGACACCCGCCACCTGACCCCTGACAGCCCGCCTTGCCGAGCTGCACCGCCGCATCGTCGCCATCGGTTGCACGCAGAGCCGCAAGCGGGTATACTTGCGAAGGAATGGACGCGCCTATTACTACAAAGAACGGTACTGCAATGATCACCCTCTACGGCCACGATACCTCCGACGAATACCGCCACGCCTTACGCCTGCGCGACCTGATCCTCCAGCACTGGCCCCACGCCGACACGGCCCCCGCGAGTGCGTGCGAGATCGCCATCATTGCGGGTGCGAAGTGCTACGGGCAGCGCGTTGTTGATATTGACCTCGTGCTGCTGATCAACAACGCCGACTGGCGCAGCTACACCACCCCCGCGCCCAGCGGCACACCCGGCGATAGCGTCTATGTGCATAGTCTGTGCCTCGTGATCGAGATCAAGCAGCACCAGCCGGAGCAGGTGCGCTTCGAAGGTAATCGCGTGGCCGTCACCTATCGCCATGAACACCAGACCCACGATGTGAGCGCGCAATCGCACAAACAAAAGTTCGCGCTGATTGACTACATTAAGGGCAACGGACTTGCTGCCCCCTTTGTCACCAACCTGATCTGGCTGAGCAACGTGCCGAGCGACTACCTCCCCACCAGCACCCACAATATCATCAGCAGCACCGACACGTGGACAGACTGGTTGCTTCGTGTGCAGCACAACCAGAAACCATGGCGCAACAGGTACAGCCAGCCATACGGCAATCAGATCCGGGCCGGCAAGCAAGAGATCACCCGCCAGATCGGGGAGGTGATTGCGCTGCTGACCAAACGCATCGAACCCTCGCCACTTGACCGGAAGCGCGTCGAGCGGATCGTCAAGGGAGCGATGCAGAGCGAGCGCACCGCCTACGAACAGAAGCTCGGACAGCAACTGCTGGTGTTTCGGGGGCGCGGCGGCACCGGCAAAACGATGCGCCTGCTCCAGATCGCGTACAAGCTCTACCACGAACGCGGGGCACGGGTGCTGATCCTCTCCTACAACCACACCCTGATCAGCGACATCCGCCGCACCTTCAGCATCATGAACATCAGCGACCCTTTGAACGAGCGCAGCATCGTGGTCACCACCGTGTATTCCTTCATGGGTAGCCTGTTACACAGCATGGGGGAGACCACAACCACCGACGATGCGGCGCAGTTCTACCAGCACTATCCGCACCACGTCGCCACCTTGCATACCCAACTGGCAACCGACGCGATAACAACCACCGCCATCGCCGACCTGAAGCGCAACCACCCAGCACTGTTCGATTGGGACATCGTCTGCATTGATGAGGCGCAAGACTGGCTCACCGCCGAGCGCGACATCCTCTACCACATCTATGGGCACCAGCGCGTGATCGTCGCCGATGGGATTGACCAGTTCGTGCGGAGCAACCAGAAGACGAACTGGATCGAAACCGTACCAGCCAGCGAACGCCAGATTGTGACGCTCCACAAAGCGTTGCGCCTGAAAGCGGGGCTGTGTGCATTTGTGCAGGCGATGGCGTATGAGATACATCTCGATGATTGGTCAATCGAACCCGATAGTACCTTGCACGGGGGGCGGGTGCTCATTCTCGAAGGGCCCATCACCGACCGCTCCCGTGATCTCTTCACCGCACTGCTCACGTACCACACCCGCACGGGCAACCGCCACGTGGACATGCTCATGTGTGTCCCGCCGAGCCTCGCCACCACCCACGCACCGTCGCGGGTGGTGGCGAGGCTGCACGAGTGGGGCTACCAGAGTTGGGATGCCACACACGAGTCTACGCGCGGACTGCCCCCGCTCAGTGCGGATGAGGTGCGCCTCGTGCAGTACGACTCGTGTCGGGGTCTTGAGGCTTGGACGGTTGTGCATCTGTTCCTCGACGAGCTTTACGACTACAAATATCGGCAGTATCACCCTCCCGAAAACCGGCTTGACTTCTTTGACGAAGACGAGGAACGGCGACGGCACGCGGCACGCTGGCTGATGATCCCCCTGACCCGAGCGATAGATACGCTCGTGATCCACATCAGCGATCCACAGCACACAGTTGCTCGGATTGTGCGTGCGGCAGCGAGTGCCTGTGGCGATGCGGCCAACGTGACGTGGTACCGCCTGCCGTCTCCAGATTGAAGCGGCGCATGCCCGGCAGCGTGAAGCTCTGGCGCACGCTGATGCAGCAACCGCCGCGACACGCACGCCGCCGGAGCAGACGGCGTGGGAGCGCACCCTCATCCGGGCGTTGCTGTGGGCGATCCTACTTGCGCTGGTGTTCACGGGGGTGCAGCTGCTGATGAGCCGCTCGCCCACGCCGTGAAGCCGCCGTGCCGCCGTGCCACCGAGTGTAGGGCGAAAGGGCGTACAGGGTAAACCCCGTCCCCCCGTTCCCCACGCGCTCAATCGCCACGCGGTACAGCTCTCGTGTGTCAAGCGTTTCGTGCTAAGTCAGGCGCGGGCGGGGCGGGGGGAAGTAGGACAGGTGATGGATACCCCAGCTGCGCTGCTCGCCACTGGGCCATTCCACCCAGCGTTTGGAACCAACCGACTTCCTGTGTTGACACGAGCTGCCACTGGGCAACCTGCTCACGGTAGGCGTGCAACTGGGCGATGCACTGCTCTGCAACGGCACGGGCTGCCCCTGCATCCGTTGTCGTGAGCAGCACCTCGCGGAGGTGACACCACTGGGCAACCCACGGGGCAACCGTCTGGTAGCGAACCCGATACCGCACGGGGAGTGTGCCCCAGAAGTCGAACAGGGTCTGAGTATGTTCCGTAACGGGGTCAAGCTCCACCGCGATGGTGGCGGGGTCGTGGACACATGATCGCTCTTGTTGCTTTCGGTAGTCTTTGTATACCTGTTCTTCGATGGATGCTGGGACAGGGGGATGCACGAACTGCGGATTCCGTCGCAGCTTCTCCTCTTTCCACAGCATCGCACCATACAGTCTCATAAACCACTCAGACATCATGTCACCGGGGTCCATCCACACGATATAGTTGCGATGCAGGTCAAGAAACTCCTGCCGAACCTGTTCCATTTCAAGGCTTGTCGTTGCCTGAAGGTAACGAGTTCTCTGATAATCACGCTCATCCATGTGCCCCCAAAACAATAACTCTGGTTGTAACGAGCAGAGTCCAAATGTAATTCCAAACGATGCCAGCATCACCATTCGTCCGTCAGGAAGCGCATCCCAAGCCGCAAGGTATTGGCTGGTTATATCGGAATCCCAGTTGAGCTTCCGGTAGCGTTCTTCTCTCTCCTCAAGGAAGCTGACCTGATTCTCGCACTGGTTTGGCTGCGTTGGCTCAAACCGCGGATAGAGATCATCTGGTTCCAAGCGATACTCCTTCGTGAATGCGTAATGCGTCGAGAGAACCCAGTCTATTAGGTTCTCTCGACAGGATACCATATGCCACCCTAACGTACAAAGAGCTGTTCGTCAGGGTTTTCTGTAGTTAGGGTCGAAGAAGTCACCACGCAGCAAGTAGTCCAGTCCTGCGTCATCCCAATAGGAGAAATCTTGCGCAGTCTCGCGTGGTGTTGGATCATCTGCACCCAACAGGTTGGGGTGCTTTAACCCTGCCACGTCGTATAACCTTTTTCCATCAGGAGTGGCAGACAAGTACATCCCAACCAGCACGGGGAGTACGAAGCCCCCTTGCTACCCAGCCTTGCCGCGCCACAGCGTGCGCTCCAGACCGGTCACGCGGTCTCGGCTGGGGCGGCTGCATCGGGCAGAGCGGCAGCACACACGGCCCGCACCGCCGCCACATCCGGGGCGGTCTTGATTGCGCCTAGCACCGCTTGGAGCACGCTGACATCCGTGACCTGCTCCAGTTCCGGCAAGAGGGCGGTGCCCGCCGCCCCAAACTTCAACTCGAGGGCCAGCGCAATCCCATCGCGCAAGCCCTGTTCCAGCCCCGCTCCAGCCCCTGCTGCAAGCCCTGCTGCAAGCCCTGCTGCAAGCCCTGCTGCAAGCCCTGCTGCAAGCCCTGCTCCAGCCCGTAACGTTCAAAACTGTTCATGATGTCCACTGCTTGCGCTCCTAACTCCGTTGCTACCGTTGCCCGAAACGCCGCGTACTCCGCGCGGGGCAGCTTCAGAAACCGCTCGGCCACGTCAAACAACCGCCGTACCTCGTCGCCTGTGTAGCCCAACCGCAACACATCGCGGAACAGGGCCAGCTTCGCCGCCTTGCGCCGCTCCAGATCGTGGCGCGTGTCCAGCGTCGCCAGATGGGCCCGCACCAGCACCGCTATCGGGTTCTGGCTCTGGCGCACCTCCTCCTCCCGCTCGCGGAAGTCCACGAGCTTCACCATCGGGTAGATCAGTTCCAGCCGCAGCCCCAGCACGTCATCTACGTAGCGATCCGGTCGCCAGTGCGGGGTGTCATCGCCTAGCACCGCCAGCGACAGCACCGGACGTTCATAGGTGATCCGCAGGTGGAAGTGGTACATCGCCAGCCGGTACGGAAACGCCGCCTCTGGTTGGCTCTGGATTTCAATGTGGATCAGCAGCCAGCGTTCCGTGCCATCGCGCAGCCACACCTTGACGAGCCAATCCACGCGGCGCGGGCCGGTGCTGCTGGTCGCGGTCAGGCGGGCCAGTTCGGTGGGCAGCGGCTCCGGCGGGCGGCTCCAATCAATGGCGGTGGCGACGGTGGGGAACAGGAAGGTCAGGACGTCGCGGAAATAGTGTTCGAGCATGAGCTTCCACGGCTCATCGAAGGTATCGGGCGGGGTTGGGATGGGCTGCGCCATCGGCTGCTCCTTTCGGCATCGGCTCGCTAGCACAAGTATACGGGATGATCGGGGCGGCTGTCAAGGGGGCGGGGGTATCAGGTGGCAGGTGCTAGGTGGCGGGTGTGAGGGCTTAAGCGGCTACTGCGCCTCACCTGCCTTGTGCCGCGCTACCCAGCGGCACATCAAGGGCACGGTGAAGCGGTAGCAGTCGGGGGCGGGGGTGTCGCTGGGGCAAGCTGATCCTACCAGATGCGTAGGCGGGTGTGGTACACTGTGCAGCAGGAAAACACGAGTATAAAGGATGGAACTATGCAACAAACTCGGGATCTTTCCCATAGGGCTGTTGTATTTCTGATTGCTGGAACAATGCTGCTAGGAATAGCCCTGCGATTATTCAACCTCGGTATGCCTATTTGGGGTGATGAAGCGGTCAGTTGGGATCTAGCGAGCTATGCCTCTGTCTTTGATGTCTGGCACTATGCGAGCTTTGATCCCACCCCACCTCTATATTATGTGTTCCTTCACCTGAGCATCCCAGTGTTTGGCGGATCACCTGCAGGGCTTCGCGCAATATCAGTCATTGCGAGTATCTTGACCGCTATCATGGTCTATTGGGGTATGCGCCAAGCAACGTTCCGTCGAGCAGATGCATTTTTGGCTTTTTTACTTACCACTGTCTCTTCAATAATGATATATTATGCACAAGAGGCGCGTGCATATGCTTTATTTACAGCAATAGCCTTAGGGACTACATTGTTACTCATTGAATTAATCAAAAACGCAGCGCGACCCGCGTTATTATTGGTATATGGAGTGAGTGTCGTATTATTATCTTATGTCCATGGATATGGGTTGTTTTTGGTCACCGCGTACATTTTCTGTGCTATTCTTTACCGTCAGTGGCGCATTGCACTCCTCACTTTATTTCTGGTAAGTGTGAATGTAGTAATCATCCTGCTACGTTTTGTCAATGGGAGCCTTCCATATGGTGCGGCTGGAGGATTAACAGAGTGGCAATCAATACAGAATTTGATAACTATGCTTCACGCAGGAACACTTGCTTTACAAGGTACTGATGCAAAGATTCCCTTTCCCCACCTTCTCGCATTTCCTCACCCTATTGTCAACTTTTGCGTTCCTTATCTCAGTGCAACATTGTTTCTACTAATATGTATAAAAAGTGTATCCGCATTTAAGATATTTGACTCTGATAAAAAGATGCTCCTTGTCATTTTAAGTACCTGTATTCTTGTGCCAGCAGGACTTGGAATACTAGCTGGAACCCCGCTTTCACCAAAACCCCAGTGGTTATTGCGAGGTTTGGTCTTTCTCTGCCCTCTCTACTACATGGTTACTCTTGCTGTGCTGAGACTGACACGATTGAAATGGGGGATCGTTACAGTTCTTCTTGTCTTACAACTAGCTGCCCTCGTGCCATACTATACTCAATATATGCGTTTTGAAGGAGCAGTTGCATTTGAAAAACTGGAACAGCAAACAAATATTAATGATTTGGTTGTTGTTGATCCATGGTATATGCATAGTTTTGTGCGTTACTATTATCGTGGTCCCGCACCCATCACTGCCCATGAAAACCTAACAGGATGGGTAAATTTAGCACAAATGCGTCAGCAAAATCCATTTAGTCCTGTTCCTATAGAACTGAACCCACCTCTGAGACCTGAGCGGATTTTCGTTTACTACCGAAAGGATGAATTACAATGGTCACAAGATTTTCCTAGCGTTGACATATTCGTGTATGATTGGCATTCTCTTACTTGGCAACTCTATGAAAAATAGACCACGACAACAAACATCCTTTCTATTGGCTGCTCTGGAACCAGTCTCAAAAATGGTATAATCTTCTCCCGGTATAATCGAAGCAGAGCGGAGGGACGCGACTGTGGCTGACCTGACCGATGAACCGTGGGCACGGCTGGCACCGTCCATTCCGGTGGTGCC
>JAAUTZ010000042.1 GCA_012031225.1 Chloroflexaceae bacterium | reverse complement strand
TACAGACTACATCAGCAGGAGTAGAACCACTGAGAAAAGAGACAAATAACATTTAATCGCTAAAAATATCAATCACTTCTTGTCATGGCAGGTACCACAGTGCGGCTCGGCCACCACGCCCTCAACCGTGCGCGGGAACAGATTGAACTGCGCTTGCCCACTCGTGCGGGTAATGGTGGTGATGCCGTATTCGGCGAGGGTGTGCCAACTTGCGTCGCTCATGCCGCCGCTGCTGCTCCACGGGAAGGCGAGCGCGACAGCCGGCGGCACGCCCTGCTCGGCGGCAACCGCGTGCCACGCTTGCAGATCGGCTTGCCAATCGGTGGCGGTGACAAAGCCGCCGTAGAAGTGGCTGAAGGTGTGGCTCTGAATATCTTGATCGGCGGCTTGGATGAGCGGGATCAGATCGGCAAAGTACCATTCCGGGTGGGTCGCGCTGGTGCCGTGCGGATCGGGGGCAAACCACGCCTGCTGCTGCCACTGATCGGAAGTCCAGCGATTGGCGGTATTGGCCCACGCATAGGTGGGGTTGCCCATAAACTCGCGCCGCTCTGAGTTGCCCGCGAGGAAGTTGTAGCCATTCGCAAAGTAGGTGGCGCGGATGCCATACGGCGCAAAGATGGCCAGCGTGGTCGTCACGCCCGCACGCATCCGCATGCCCCGCACCAGTGGGTCTTGGGCACTGTTAGGATCATCCACCGAGCGCGAGTGGATCAGGCCGCCCATAGCCGTCTCCCAATCGAAGGAGAAGGAGACGGCGGCCTGCTTGCCGCCCGGCCACGGCAAGATCGTGAGTGGGGGCGGCGTGGGGGGCGGATCGGGTTGCCACGCCGCCGCGTTGCCGCCGCGCTGCACGCGCAGCACATCAAGGTAGATGCGATCATCGGCGGCAGGTTGCACGCGCACGCGCAGGCTAGCGGCATTGGGCGGGGCGGCAACATCGGCGCGGAGATAGGCCCAGTCCTCTGGCGGGTTGTCCGGCTGCCACAGCACTACCGGCTGCCAGCTATCCGGGGCGGGGGGCACAATGCGCGGCGTGCCGATAGGTTGCCCCTGTGCATCAAACCAGTGGGCCCTGAGCTGCACCCGCGTGGGTGAGCCGAGCGGCGTGTCGGTGATGGCGCGGGCCGTAACGCAGTAGCGTTGCCCGCCCTGCACCGGCACGGGCGGCGTTTCGACATAGTTGGCAATGCCCATCAGTTGCAGGGCGCGGCCATCGCCATCAAGCGCGAACTCGCCGAGTTGCACGCCCGGCGCGGCGGCTCGCCAGCCGTCGGGCAGCGTGGGCTGGTTGGGGTTGGGCCGCAGCGCGGCATTGGGCAAGATGTTCGCGCCGATCAGGGGGACGTAGGCACATGCCGCAAGGCGTTGCTGCATGAATAGCCCCACGCCCCCAGCGATGACAAGCAGCAGCAGCACCGCAAGTAGCGTGGCGGCAAGGATTGGGCGGGATGCTGTTGGTGATATTGTTGATTGTGTCCTCACAATTCCCTATTGTAGCACAGGCACAGACAACGCAATCTGAGATCTGCCTCATTGCATGCTCATCAAACCTTCATCCCAATCCCAGTGAAAACACGCAACTCTGCGCTACTATGAATCGTCAAGAGGTGAGAACAGCGCACTGCGGGGAGTATGCCGAATGGCACTGCCGCGTGCAGGAGGTGAATACCATGACTGCATTGAGTGATTTGCGTGTGTGGCGCGATGAGCGACTAGGGCAACTGTGGCGCGTGGCGTACAACGAGGGCGATCACGCAACGTATGTGACCTTTCCAGATGTGGATGCGTTGAACGACTTCTTGCATGAAACGCTGGGGCTGCACCTGTTGGATGAGCCGGAAAACGACACCCCCTATGTGCAGTTGCGCGGCGATACTTTGTTGGAGATGGTGCGCTTGGGGTAGCGTGATCGGCCCAGCCTGAAGGCAACGAGCACTAATCGGGGTAGTTATTCAGGTGCGATATATCTGCCCGCGCCGGGGGCTTGTTGACTGTTGCGTGGGGCGCAAGGGCCGGAACCACCAGCAACCCATGCTCCAACACGCCGAGTGTCAGCAGCGTTGCGAGTAACGTCAAGGCAATCGCGTGATCGTGCGGCACATGTAGCCCGACTTGTACCCACAGCCCAATCGCCACGCCGATCATGACCGTCATTGCGGGAATGAAGAAGGCATTTAGGGCGCGTTGGTTCCAGAAGCTGCCCAGATAGTGGAGATGCTTGGGCAGGGCGGCAACGTCAAGGCTCCGCACACCGAGCAGGACATTGAGCTTGGCACTGTGCTGCAAAGCCCACAGCAGCACGAAGGTGAGCGCACCAATCA
Organism: Chloroflexaceae bacterium; assembly: GCA_012031225.1. Taxonomy (GTDB): domain Bacteria; phylum Chloroflexota; class Chloroflexia; order Chloroflexales; family Chloroflexaceae; genus JAAUTZ01. Next base: position 30,129 of record JAAUTZ010000042.1, on the reverse strand, counting down.
CATTGACGGCATCGTGGAAGACCCACCAGAGCAGCGCGGCTTCAACTGCAACTGCAACTTCGTGATAGAGGTGTGTGCCGAGTGCGTAGCAGAAACGATCCCAGCCTTTGGCGTGCGGGGGGCACGGCTTGCGCCACGGCCCCGTGATAACGCCGCTGTAGAAAGCTAGTTCGTGCCATGCCCAGATCAGCATGCCCGCCACGAACGCAACATAAATGCTGGTGGCATCGGTGCTGTGGCGCACGGCCCAAAGCTGATGGTGGGCCAGCAGGAGTACCGGTATGGTAAACAGAAGTGACCAGCGTGCGGGCCCTGCGCCGCGCCGATTGAGCCACATCAGTGCCACTGTTAAGCCGCCCCACAGGAGCATGGTGATGATCGCGGGTATGAGGTAGATATGTACCCAAGTGGCGAGGGTGTCTGGCATTGTCAGCCATTCCTGTCCAAAAATTTGCATATGATACTAAAATGATGGTAACACGCCGACTCGTCTCTGTCAATTGGCATCCGTCCCCGTTTCTGACCAGATACCTTTACCAGAAGGCGAATCCGTGCTATAACACGAGAGGGAAAATTGCTACAGGGCCAGTTGTCTATCTCGGTCATCTGGTCTTTTGGCACGCCCGCCAATGTGCGGCGGGTGTCTGGGGCAGGGGTTAATACGATGTTGGTCAATCTGCGGAGTCTGCGGAATGAGATCGCGGCACTGCCTGAAGTAGCTGCCGTGCATACGCGCCTTGCGGCCCGTGTGGGCGGTGTGCCCACGCCCGCCTTGATCCAGCTTGGGCCGCTGCTCGGTGCAGCACGCGTGCCGGTGCTAGCGGCATTGGCGGCCCACCACCCCGCGCCGCTACTCTATGTGGTGCCCAGTAGTGACCACGCCCAGCGGGCCCACGCTGCGCTTGCTGAGTGGCTCGACGAGCAGCCCGTGCTGCTGTTCCCCGCCCATGATACCCTGCCGTATGAACTCATCGCGCCGGGCATCTCGGTGCTACGCCAACGCCTCGCGGTGCTGCACGCCCTTACGAGCTACGCGCCCGACCATCCGCCGGTGATTGTTGCGCCGGTGCGGGCGGTGTTGCAGCCTACGCTCACCCCAGCGGCTCTGCGGCAGGCGACGATCACGCTACAGGTAGGGCAGCCGTATGCCCAAGAAGGATTGCTGCGCCAATGGCTGACACAGGGCTATCAGCGCGTGAATCTAGTGCAGCAGCCGGGCGAGTTGGTGCGGCGCGGCGGGCTGGTGGATATTTGGTCGCCCGCCGATGAACAGCCGCTCCGGATCGAGTGGTTTGGCGATGAACTCGACAGCCTGCGCCGCTTCGATCCGGCGAGCCAGCGCAGTGAACAACGCCTCAACCATGTCAGTGTCGTACCCGCCTATGAAGCCCCGATGTGGCATGCCGCTGCCGCCTATGCCCGCCTTGCTACGCTTGACCTCAGCACCATGCGCCCCGAAGCGCGGGCGGTCTGGGTGCAGATGCTCAGCCGCCTCGAAATGGGCGACTACCGCGATAGCTGGGCGGTGCTGACCCCGTTTTTTGAGCAGGCGGGCAGTGCCCTTGTGGAGCATCTGCCGCCCGCGAGCGTGCTCGCTTGCGATGAGCTTGGGGGGCTGGCACAGGTTGCCCACGATTGGCACTTCCGTGCGGAAGAACAGCACGCCGAGCTGTTGCTGAGTGGCGAACTGCCTGCCGCCTATCCGCGCCCGTATCTGGTGTGGGATGAACTGATTGAGCAGACCCTCAGTGCTACGGCTAGCCCGTTGCTGCTTGATCTAAGCAACAACGATGGTATCCCCGATCTGCCGGGCTTGCACCGCCTGCCCCCGTTGCAAGCCGTGCCCGCGCCGCAATTCACGGCGGTTGAGCGATACGGGGGCCAGCTGAAGCGGGTGGTGCAAGAGATTGCCAAGCGCGTGCAGCAAGCGCAGCGCGTGGTCCTGATCTCGCCCCAAGCAGCCCGCCTGCAAGAGCTGCTAGCCGAAGCGTGCGCCACCAGTGTTGCCGAGCTACCGCCCCACCTGACGCTGCTGCACGGCGCACTGGATGAAGGCTGGTACTTGCCGGCCCGCAACCTGATGCTCTATACCGATACGGAGCTATTCGGGTGGCGGCAACGCCGTGCGCACACCCACCGCCAGCAGCGCAAGCAACGTACCGCCGATGAGCGGGCAGCTTTTCTGCGCGGCTTGAAGGCGGGCGACTACGTGGTGCATATTGAGCATGGCATTGCTGTGTACGAAGGCTTACTGCGGCGTACTGTCGGCGGCATCGAACGCGAGTATCTGGCGTTGCGTTATGCTGGCGGGGATCGCCTCTATGTGCCGGTGGATCAGGTGGATCGGGTGGCCCGTTACATCGGGGCCGGCGACTCGGCTCCGACGCTGACGCGGCTAGGGACGCAGGAGTGGGAGCGGGCCAAGCGCAAAGCCCGCGCCGCTGTGCGTGATCTCGCGGATGATTTGCTGGCGATCTACGCCCGCCGCCAAGCCGAGCAGGGCTTTGCCTTTGCGCCCGATAACGATTGGCAGCACGAGCTAGAGGAGTCGTTTGGCTTCATCGAGACCGGTGATCAGTTGCGGGCCCTGAACGATGTGAAGCAGGATATGGAGTCGCCGGCTCCGATGGATCGCCTGATCTGCGGTGATGTCGGCTTCGGCAAAACTGAAGTTGCCTTGCGTGCAGCATTCAAGGCGGTGCAATCGGGGCGGCAGGTGGCGGTGCTGGTTCCCACCACCGTTCTCGCGCAGCAGCACTACACCACCTTCCGTGAACGGATGGCATCGTTTCCCATCGAGATCGAGATGCTCTCGCGCTTCCGTAGCCCCCGCGAACAGAGCCAGATCATCAAGCGGCTAGCCCGCGGCGAGGTGGATATGCTGATTGGCACCCACCGCCTGCTCTCCAAAGATGTGGTCTTTAAGGATCTGGGCTTGCTCATCATTGATGAAGAGCAACGCTTTGGCGTGCGCCACAAGGAACGCCTCAAGGAACTTCGCACGGAAGTGGATGTGCTAACCTTGACCGCCACGCCGATTCCGCGCACGCTGCATATGACGCTGGCTGGGATCCGCGATATGAGCTTGATTAACACCCCGCCCGAAGACCGCATTCCAATCAAGACTTACGTGCTGCCCAATGATGACCATCTGACCCGTGATGCGATCCAGCGTGAGCTTGATCGGGGGGGGCAGGTCTACTATGTGCATAACCGCGTGCAGAGCATCTTTCACGTTGCTACGCACCTGCAACAGCTCGTGCCCGCCGCGAACATTACGGTGGCGCATGGGCAGATGGACGAACGCCAATTGGAGCAGGCGATGCTTGCGTTCTTCAGTGGCGATTATGATGTGCTGGTGTGTACCACGATCATCGAGAATGGGCTGGATGTGCCCAACGCCAATACGATCATCATTGATGATGCAACCAACTACGGGTTAGCCCAACTCTATCAGCTACGCGGGCGTGTCGGGCGTGGCGCAAGCCGAGCGTATGCCTACCTGTTCTACCGGAATGATCGCCCGCTCAGCGAGGAAGCCCGCCAACGGCTGCAAGCGATCCAAGAAGCCACCGAGCTAGGCGCAGGCTTTCGGATTGCCATGCGCGATCTGGAGTTGCGCGGCACGGGCAATTTACTCGGCGCAGAGCAGAGCGGGCATATTGCGGCGGTGGGCTTCGATCTTTACTCGCGCCTGCTGGAACAAGCTGTGCAGCAGCTTAAGGCGGGGGTGTTGCCCAAGCCGAACCTGATGGGCAGTGGCCCGGGTGAGAACGGCACCGCGCTGCCGCTGCCTGCCGCACCTGCGCCACTGGTGGTGGATGAGCGCGTGCTGGTTACGCCCCTCGTTACGCTGGATTTGCCGCTTACCGCCTACCTCCCTGAGAGCTACATCCCGGATGAGTCGGTGCGCCTTGCCGTGTATCAGCGGCTGGTCGAGGCGACTACGCCGCAGGAGGTGCAAGCCCTCCGGAGCGAACTGCGGGATCGCTTTGGTGAACTGCCGCAGTCGGTTGCTGATCTGCTGACGTGGCTGCTGATCAAAGCCCTTGCGCTGCACGCCAATGTTAGCTCGGTGGTGGCAACCGCAGAGGAGTTCATCATTCGCCTGCCAGCCCTCGATCCCCGCGCCCGCGAACGCTTGCGGCGACGGTTCGGGCGCGACGTGACAATCAAGGTGGGGCAACAGTTTGTGCGGCTGGATCGGCGCAAGCTGGGTGAGGCGTGGGTCGAGAAGCTGATCGGCGTACTTGATCTGTTGGGGCACGATGCGCCTGTGACATATACGCAAGAAATCCGAGCCTAGCTCGGATTCTGCGTCCTATTCAGTGAATGTTCGACGACATGTAGTGGTGAAACGACTACCTACTTGGTCTCACGGTAGACGACGTGGCGGCGCACGTAGGGATCGTAGCGACGCAGTTCGAGTCGACTCGGATCGTTGCGGCGGTTCTTTTCGGTCGTATACGTGTGCCCGCTTTCGGTGCTTTTTAGCTTGATGACAATGCGGTTGCCTTTTTTGCTCGCCATAGTTCTCTATCCTTCTGCACAGGTTGCGTGTGAAGCTCCCTTCACCATAATCCAGTTGCTTTGCGTGTGCCCTGTCCCTTGAAAACAGGAATGTGACACAATGAGTGCCTCACCCCAAATGCTGGTGAGACACGCCACTCTTGTAAGTATAGCATGCCATTGGTGCGCGGGCAAGCCCTTACCGCTCGTAGAGTTTCTCACGGATTGCCAGCACCTCATTCCGCAGGCGGTGATCGGTGGTGATCTCATCGGCAATCTTATCGCAGCCGTGAATGACTGTCGTGTGATCGCGCCCGCCGAGCAGCGTGCCAATCTCGACAAGGCTGCTGCCGGTCTCCTCGCGCAGGAGATACATCGCAACGTGGCGCGGCACCACGATATTGCGACTGCGCCCGCGCCCGAACAGGATGCGCTGATCAATGCCGTAATACTCGCTCACCGCCCGGACTACCGCTTCCGGCGTGATCCGCTTGCGGTGGTTGTCGTTGAGCAGCTCTGAGAGCGCGGCAGAGGCCACATCCACAGTGATCGGGGTGTTGTGCAGGCGGGCATAGGCTGCCACGCGGTTCAGGCAGCCCTCCAGCTCACGGATGTTGCTCTGGATTTTGTGGGCCAAAAAGTCCACCACATTGGGCGGGATCGGAATCTGCAATTGGTCGCCCTTGGCGCGTAAGATCGCCGTGCGGGTTTCCAGATCGGGCGGCTGAATATCCACAATCAAGCCCCACTCGAAGCGCGAGCGGAGCCGTTCTTCCAGTGTGACAATCGCTTTGGGTGGGCGATCTGAGCTAATCACGATCTGCTTGGTGGCTGAATGCAGCGTATTGAACGTGTGGAAGAACTCCTCTTGGGTGGCATCTTTGCCCGCAATGAACTGAATATCGTCAATCAAGAGCACATCAATGTTGCGGTAGCGGATGCGGAACTCCTCATTCTGTTGGCGACGAATAGCGTTGATGAGTTCATTCGTGAACCGCTCGGAAGAGACATACAACACGTTGATTTCAGGATCACGATCTAGCACTTGGTTGCCAATCGCGTGCAGCAGGTGGGTTTTGCCCAAGCCTACCCCGCCATACAGGAAGAGCGGATTGTAGGCGTGCGCGGGATGATCGGCGACGGCTTGGCAAGCAGCATTAGCCATCCGGTTGCTCGCCCCGACGATGAAGCTGCTGAAGGTATACTTCGGATTGAACATACTCGTGCGGAGCGCACTCATTAGCTCGTGCTGCACCGGTTCGCCCGCCCCGAACCCATTGCCGGAACCGTTGCGGTGCTGGTCGCTACGCTTGACGTAGGGCATGGCCATGCCATTGCCATCCGCCGCATGGGGCGGGTAGGCGGGCTGTTCATCCGCATCGCTATCGAGCAGGTAAGTGGGCTGGGGCGAGGCTGACTGACGCGGTGGCAACGCCTCGTAGGGGTGCGTGGGGGGCGGGGCAATCACGATCTGCACCTGCACCGGAAAGCCAACCACATCGCCCAGCGAACGGCGCACGGGCGACATGTAGCGGTTCTCGATCTGCTCTTTATGAAACGTCGAAGCCGTGCCTATTGTGGCCGTGCCGTTCTCCAGACCGAGTAGCGTGGTGTTGCTAAACCACGTATCAAACTCCTGTCGGGATGTCTGTAATTGGAGCGTTCCTAGCGTTGTTTGCCAGATCTTATTTAGGTTCACGCGCCACCTCACCTCTCCTCGAATGGGTTGCCCAGTAAGGCCCAGATAATGTCCAGATCGTTCTGCCGTGTGCAACGAGCGGTTGTGTTCCACTTGGGTAAGCGTTTCTTCTCTCCGTGTTAGGAATCAACAACTATGCCGGACGCAAGCATGCGCCTCGACTAGCGGGAGAGGGTCGCTCAACCCAAGTCTGTGCTATCGTTCACAGCGGGTAAGTATTTGCATTGAGGCTGATCATACCTGATCAACCCTAAACTTTCAAGTAGATCAACGGGCAGAATCTATCAGGTTTGCTTATAGTTTGGTGGGGTTTGCCTCGCATTTGGCGGGGTATTTTGGGCTTGGAGTGGGGATACTGGTGATAACATGGCGGGTGTCATGTGGACAACTTGCTGCCACAGGCGATAGTTTCAGAGATGCACCGCATTGGGAAGGTATGGGTCTGATCGAGCGGGGGGGTAGCCCATGTGGATAAAGCGTGGATAAACTGAATACATTACAAACGTTCGTATTTCGATCATTTGCGCTGAAAAAGCTGAAGCGCAAAAGCATTTTTACGATCTGAAATTTATGACAAATTATACAAAATTGAAACTGAAAATTTGACAACACGGACAACAAGTGCTAAAGTGAGGCTGGTTATATTTGCTAAGCTATAGATAGATTTAGGTAGATTTTACTGCTGCATCCCGGTTTTTTGCAATGCTGGAGTCGCTCCCTATGAGGCTGTTTTTTGCCGGTCTCGATCACACATCAGCGTCTGTTGCCGTGCGTGAGTGTTTGGCGTTTCATCCCGAAACATTGATTGACGCGCTGCACCTTCTGACCCACCCCCAGAATGGCTATGCCCCCGTGCTCTCCGAGAGTATTATCCTGTCTACGTGTAACCGGGTCGAAATCTACGCGGTCTTCCCCCACGACAGTGATGTTGAGGTGATTGAGTCACAAATCATTGGTTTCCTCGCGCAGTTCCACCACTTGCCGGCGGAACGATTTGCGCGGCTGTTGAACTTTAGCTACGACATTGATGTTGTGCGCCACCTGTTTGAGACAACGTCTGGCTTGCACTCGATTGTGCTAGGGGAAGCGCAGATACAGGGGCAAGTCCGCAAAGCGTTTGCCCTTGCCCAACGCGCAGGTACGGCGGGCGCAGTGCTCTCGCGCCTGTTCACCCGCGCCCTTGCCACCGGCAAGCGCGTGCGCTGCGAAACGCAGCTCTGTAGTGGCGCGGCGAGTGTCTCGCAGGCGAGTATCGAATTGGCCGAGCGGCGGCTGGGCAATCTGGAAGGGCGCAACGTCTTGCTGGTGGGCAGTGGCAAAGTCAGCGAGCTTGCCGCGCAGAACCTGCTCGCGCATGGCGCACAGCGGCTGATGATTACCAACCGCACGTATGAGAATGCCCGCGAGCTAGCCGAACGCTACGGCGCACAAGTCTACCGTTTCGATGAGATCGAGTTTGCGCTGGCTCGCGCCGACATTGTGATTAGCTCAACGGCGGCACCGCATTACGTGCTGTTGCCCGAGACAATTGCCACCGCGCAGAGCCGCCGCGCCGATCAGGCCGATGTGCCGCCGGAACTGCTCTTGATTGACCTTGCGGTGCCACGTGATATTCACCCCGAAACGGCGCAGGTGCCGGGCGTATCGCTGGTAACGGTGGATGACCTGCATGAGGTGGTGCAGAGTACCATGCACCGCCGCACGGCAGAGGTGGAACACGCCCACATGATTGTGGGGGAAGAGATTGATCACTTTGTGCATTGGCTCGACAGTCAGCAGATTATGCCGCTCCTGTCGGTGTGGCGGCAGCACGCCGAAACAATGCGCGATGCGGAAGTGCAGCGGGCATTGCGGCATATGGGCGATCTCTCGCCGGCCCAATTAGCAACGCTCGAAGCACTCAGCCGCAGCCTTGTGAACAAGCTACTGCACAACCCAACGGTGCGCACGCGCCACGCCGCCGAAGCGGGCGATGGCGAACGTTACGCGGAGATGTTGCGCGATCTGTGGGGCATTCAGGGCTAACCTGCCCCACGCAACGGATAGGAACGGCATGAATGTGATTATTGGCACACGCGGCAGCAACCTTGCGCTGGTCCAATCCCGGCAGGTTGCTGCCGATCTGCGTCAGCACCACCCCGATCTCGCCGTGCAGCTAGAGATTATCCAGACCACCGGGGATCGTGTGCTGGATGTTGCCTTGACGAAAGTAGGCGACAAAGGCCTATTTGTGAAGGAACTGGAACACGCCCTGCTCGAAGGGGCGGTACAGCTTGCAGTGCATAGCTGCAAAGATATGCCCTCGCAGCTCCCCGATGGCTTGCGCTTGGCGACATTCCCGGCGCGGGCCAATCCGCACGATGCGCTGGTGCTGCCCGCGCATGGGCCTGCGCCCGCCGTGCCCCCCGCCAATCCGCTTGACCTGCTCCCGCATGGGGCGGTGGTGGGCACAAGTAGTCTGCGCCGCGCTGCCCAACTGCACGCCCTGCGCCCTGATCTCCAGATTGAGACGGTGCGCGGCAATGTGAATACACGCCTGAGTAAGCTCGATGGGGGCCAGTATGCCGCGCTGATCCTTGCTGCTGCTGGGCTAGAGCGACTGGATCTCGGGCAGCGGATTAGTGCGGTGTTCCCGCCAGAGGTGATGCTGCCTGCGGTGGCGCAGGGCATTTTGGCGATTGAGATCCGGAGCGACGATCACGCGACGGCGGCGTTGCTTGAACCACTGGATGATCCGGCGGCACGGGTGGCGGCTCTCGCCGAGCGGGCATTCTTGCGCCGCCTTGAAGGGGGCTGCCAAGTGCCGATTGCGGCCTATGCCGAACTGGATGCTGCCGATCCGGCCCGCTTCCGGCTGCGCGGCTTGGTTAGTGCGCTGGATGGTAGCACGATCATTCGGGGTGAGCAGCGCGGCACGCGCGATAATCCGCAGGCGGCAGGCGTTGCCCTTGCCGATACGCTGATTGCACAGGGCGCACAGCTGCTGCTAGAAGTGTGATGCTAGCTCGTTGAAGATGACAGTCCCGTCTAGAGAGGTTGTGATGAAGGCTGTACCAACCGCCTGCACCGCGCTGCGGGGGTGGCGGGTCGTGATTACCCGTGCCACTACGCAAGCCGCCGAATTTGCTACGCTGCTTGAGCAAGTGGGCGCGATCCCGATCAGCTACCCCACGATTGCGATTGTGCCGCCTGCCGATCTGCACCCCCTCACGACGGCTCTGCATGCCGCGCAGCAGGGGCTATTCGATTGGCTGATCCTGACCAGCACCAACGCGGTGGGGCAGGTTGCGCCATTGCTCCACCCGCCATACCCGTTCCGCATTGCGGCTGTGGGGAGTAGCACGGCTGCCGCCTGCGAGCAGCAGCTCGGTATGGCTCCGGCAGTTGTGCCGGAGCAGTTTGTCGCCGAGGCCCTCGCGGCGGCACTCGGCGAGCTGCATGGGCAACGGGTGCTGCTGGCCCAAGCCGACATAGCGCGGGCGGTGCTAGCCGAACGGCTGACGCAGGCGGGAGCCACCGTGCAGCAGGTGATCGCCTATCGCACCGTGCCCGCGACCGGCGGTGCGGACGTGCCCGCCCTGCTACGGGCGCAGCAAATCCACGCCCTGACCTTCACCAGTGGCTCGACAGTACGCTACTTTGTTGCGCGCATTGAGCGCGAGTGCAGCGATGCCGATGCAGTGCTAGCACTTGCCCGCCAGTGCGTGATTGCCTGCATTGGGCCTATCGCCGCCGCTACCGCCCGCGATCTTGCGTTGCCCCCGACGGTGGTTGCCGATCCCTCGACGGTGGTTGGCCTGCGCGATGCGCTGTGTGCCGCGGCGGCTCGCCAAGCGGCTCAGCCAAGCCCGCCACCGCAACCGTGAAGACTGAACGCTGCGACCCGCCAGATACCACCGGATGGATTGAGAGAGGAGCCTAGCCAATGAGTACCTATCCGTTGATGCGCCCACGCCGCCTACGCCAGAATGCAACCATCCGGCGCATGGTGCGCGAAACCCACCTGACCCCCGATAACTTGATTGCTGGACTGTTTGTGCGGCACGGCGAGCAGATCCATCAGCCCATCGCCTCCATGCCCGGACAGGCCCAGATGTCGGTAGATGTGCTGGTGCGCGAAGCCGAAACGCTGGCCGAGCTGGGTGTGCCTGCGGTGCTCTTGTTTGGCATTCCCCAGCACAAGGATGCTGTCGGCAGCGAGAACTATAACCCACACGGGATTGTGCCGGAGGCGATCCGGGCGATCAAAGCGGCTGTGCCACACATGCTCGTCATCACCGATATGTGCTTCTGCGAGTACACCACGCACGGCCACTGCGGCATCATCAATGCGATAGACTCGCCCTACCATACGCCGCACCTGCCCGATGGCTACCTGCTCAATGATGAGACGCTCACGCTGTTGGCGCAGGCTTCGGTGGTGCATGCCCAAGCCGGAGCTGACATTATCGCGCCATCGGGCATGATTGACGGCATGGTGCTGACGATCCGCCACGCGCTTGATCAGGCGGGCTTTGCCCACCTCCCGATCATGAGCTATGCGGCCAAATTCGCCAGTAGTTTCTACGGTCCCTTCCGCGATGCCGCCGAGAGCAGCGTGCAAGGCGGGGATCGGCGCAATGCCCAGATTGACCCGCCCAATAGCCGCGAAGCCCTGAAAGAAGTGGCGCTGGATGTGCAAGAGGGTGCGGATATTCTGATGGTCAAGCCAGCCATGCCTTATCTGGATATTCTCACCCGTATGCGCGATACATTCAATCTGCCACTTGCTGCGTATCAAGTCAGTGGCGAATATAGTATGATTAAAGCTGCCGCAGCCAATGGCTGGCTCGACGAACGCGCAGTGGTGCTAGAGAGCCTCGCGGCGATCCGGCGGGCAGGGGCGGATATGATTATCACCTACTTTGCCAAAGATGCGGCCCGCTGGCTGCAAGAGAAATGAGGGAGCCTTGTGAGGATCAAGAATGATCAGTTTCTGCGGGCGTGTCGCCGCGAACCGACGGACTATACCCCGATCTGGCTGATGCGCCAAGCTGGGCGCTACATGGCTGAGTATCGGGCGGTGCGCGAACGGTATAGCTTTCTGGAGATGGTGAAAACGCCCGACGTTGCCGCCGAGATTACGCTGCAACCGGTGCAGGCCTACCCGCTTGATGCGGCGATCATCTTTGCCGATATTCTGCCCCCACTCGAAGGGATGGGCATTGATCTGACCTTTGAGCAGGGCGAAGGCCCCGTGATCCACAACCCGCTCCGCACACCCGCCGATGTAGCCGCGCTGGTGGTGCCAGAGCCACGCGAGACCACCGCCTTTACGCTCGAAGCGATCCAGTTGGTGCAGCGTGAACTGGCTGGGCGGATTCCCTTGATTGGCTTCAGTGGTGCGCCGTTTACGCTGGCCAGCTATGCGATTGAGGGCGGCTCTGGCAAAGATTACCGCATCACCAAACGCATGATGCTCGGCACGCCCGACGTGTGGCACAGTCTGATGCAGAAGCTTACCGAGCTGGTCATCAGCTATTGCCATGCCCAAGTCGAGGCGGGGGTCAACGCGGTGCAACTCTTCGATAGCTGGGCGGGCAATCTGTCGCCCTTCGATTACCGCGAGTATGTGTTGCCCTACGTCAATCAATGTGTGGCGGCGGTGCGCGAGCTTGGTGTGCCCGTGATCTATTTTGGCACCGAGATGAGCGGCATGGCGAGCCTGCTGCGCCAGACTGGGGCCGATGTGCTCGGCGTGGATTGGCGCATTGATCTCGATGAGGCGTGGGCCCAACTGGGCCCCGGCGTAGCCGTGCAGGGCAACCTCGATCCGGCGGTGCTGTTTGCGCCGTGGGGTGAAATCGAGCGGCGCGTGGATGATATTCTCGCCCGCGCTGCCGGACGGGATGGGCACATCTTCAATCTGGGGCACGGCATCCTCACCGAAACGCCGGTGGATCATGTTGCCCGCCTTGTGGAGTATGTCCAGATGGCGAGCCGCGTGGCATAAGCAGCAGGAATGCGTATGGGCTTTAGATATGCTGCCGCTGTTCACTGCCCGTGGCTGGCGCGAGAAGGGCTGCGCTACCCAGATTGTTGTAGTTTGACCGCGATCTGAATAACTTCCGGCTGCTGTTTGAACTGCGGGCAATCAGTGTGGGGATCATCATCCCACGCTGCGACGAGCTACAGGCGATCTTTGATCGGTTGGGCAGAGGCAAATCCTATGGCGCATCCACGACACATATGGGCAAGCTTCGGCCGCGCATCAATGGCGGTGGGGGCGCAGGCTGTCCGATATTCGTGCTGGGCATCATTGCTAATGAACGAACCGCAACTGAGTGCTGCCGAAGATTTCGCTGGGTGGATTCACGCCCGTGACTTCGGGACAATTTTGGCTGATCCGCCGTGGCAGTTCAGCAACCGCACGGGCAAGGTGGCCCCTGAACATCGGCGGCTGAGCCGCTACCCGACGCTCGCACTGGCGGAGATTACCGCGCTTCCGGTGGCGCGTGTAGCGGCAGCCAAGAGCCACCTGTATCTATGGGTTCCGAATGCGCTGCTGGCAGAGGGGCTAGCCGTGATGCAAGCGTGGGGCTTCAGCTACAAAACCAACATTGTGTGGCACAAGATCCGCAAGGACGGCGGCCCGGATGGGCGCGGGGTTGGCTTCTACTTTCGCAATACGACCGAGCTGGTGCTGTTTGGGGTGCGGGGCCAGCTTCGCACGAATGCCGCCGGGCGCACCCAAGTCAATATCATCAAAGCCCAGAAGCGGGAACACTCGCGCAAGCCAGATGAACTCTATCCGATTATCGAGGCGTGCAGCCCGGCCCCCTATCTGGAACTGTTTGCACGCGGCACGCGCCCGCACTGGATGCAGTGGGGCAACCAAGTTGAGGATTACGAACCGGATTGGGCCACGTATGCCAATCATTCGCAGGCAACCCCCAAGAGCTAGAGGAGCAACACCGATGACCAAAACCTATCCCCGTTCGCAGGAACTGTTTGCCGCCGCGCAGCGTGTGCTGCCCGGTGGGGTCAATTCGCCCGTGCGGGCGTTTCGGGGGGTGGGCGGCACACCGCTCATGATCGAGCGCGGCGAGGGCGCATACATGTGGGATGCCGACGGCAACCGCTACATTGATTATGTGCTTTCGTGGGGCCCGCTCGTGCTCGGACATGCCCACCCCGCCGTCGTCGAGGCGATTACGCGGCAAGCCGCACGCGGCACCAGCTTCGGCGCACCCACTGCCCTAGAGACCGAGCTAGCCGAATTGGTACTGAGCATGATGCCGAGTATCGCGCAGATCCGCTTTGTGAATAGTGGCACCGAAGCGACGATGAGTGCGCTACGGCTTGCACGGGCCTACACCGGACGCACCAAGATCGTCAAGTTTACGGGCTGTTATCATGGTCACGCCGATCTGCTGCTGGTGCAGGCGGGCAGCGGGGTGGCCACGCTGGGCTTGCCCGATAGCCCCGGCGTGCCGGCCAGCACCACCGCCGATACCCTGACCGTCGAGTACAACGATCTTGAAGGGGTAGCGGCACTATTTGCGGCGCACGGCAGCGAGATTGCCGCCGTGATTGTGGAGCCGATTGCCGCCAATATGGGCTTTGTGCTGCCCGCGCCCGGCTTCCTTGCCGGCCTGCGCGAGCTAACCCGCACGCACGGCGCACTGCTGATCTTCGATGAGGTGATGACCGGCTTCCGCGCTGCGCCGGGTGGGGCCCAGTCCGTCTATCAGATTGACCCTGACCTGACCTGCTTGGGCAAGGTGATCGGTGGTGGGCTGCCAGTGGGAGCCTACGCAGGCAAGCGCGAGATCATGCAGACGGTGGCTCCGGCCGGCCCCATGTATCAGGCGGGTACGCTGTCGGGCAATCCATTGGCGATGATTGCCGGCATCACGACCCTGCAACACGTCCAGCAAGCCGATTGGTTTGCCCAGATTGTGCAGCGCACCGATACGCTAGTGCAGGGCTTGCACGCCGCCGCCACCGCCGCAGGCATTGCGGTGCAGGTGGGCCGTCAAGGTACGATGTTCGGGTGCTACTTCCTGCACGCCGCCGGACAGCAGATTACCAGCTATGCGACGGCAAAGCAGTATGCCCACACCGAACGCTATGCGCGGTTCTTCTGGGGCATGATCGAACGCGGCGTATACTTTGCGCCATCGCAGTTTGAGGCGGGCTTTGTGAGCCTTGCCCACAGTGCTGATGACATTGCCCATACGGTGCAAGCTGCGCGTGAGGTGATGCGGGAGTTGTAGCGCAGTGAATCACGTTGCGCGAGATCGGGGATGATCTCGCGCAACGTAGACGACTCCATTGGTGCTGCCCGCAGCCGACTGTCGCTGACTGTCGCTGACTGTCGCTGACTGTAGCCTAGTGAATGACCATCACCGGGCACGGGGATTTGCGCGTCAAGGTTTGGCTGACGCTACCGAGCAACAGGTTGGCAAAGGGTCCCTTGCCGTGTGAACCAACCACGATCAAGTCGAAATCTTCAGCTTCGGCAACTCTCAGAATGGCCTCGGTTGGTGCGCCTTCGAGCAATTGTGTTTCGACGGGAACGGTGTGGTTCGTAGCTTGGTCAATCTCCATCCGCAACGACTGCAAAAACTGATCACCTTCAAGCGTCTGAGCTTGCACCAATTGCTCATAAATGGGCGAGCCAAGATAATCGGCAATTTGCGGATAGGCATGCAGCAGGCAGACCGAAGCGTGGAATTGCAACGCGAGATCGGTTGCAGCGATCACAGCACGGTGGGAGCTTTCAGACTCATCAACAGCAACTAAAATTTTGTGAAACATCACTGTACCTCCAGAAACATACTACGTTGTACATCCCTGTTTCTATTATACTACAGCTATCCTGCCTCTGCTACATCTACCGGACCCGGATCGGGAATTGTGGTGATTCTGGGGCAGATCTGGGGGGTGGGCTTCACTCGTGTGGTGGGCGAGCTTGACACAGGGGGCATACACCCGCTATGCTTATCATGCAGTGAGCTACCCGTCCGCACCATGAGGAGCGATGCCATGCCACATGAGGATGAGATTGCCCCTGATAATGCAGCCACGCCGCGTATTACCCCTAGTATGGAAGATTATCTGCGGGCGATCTACCTGCTCCAACAGCAGCACGGCGAAGTGACGACATCCGCCCTGAGCGAGCAGCTCGGCGGATTTAAGCCGGGTTCCGTTACGGGCATGATCAAGAAGCTAGCTGAGTTGCAGCTCGTGGATTATACGCCCTATCAAGGGGTGCGCTTGACTGCGGCCGGACAGAAGATTGCGCTGGAAGTGATCCGCCACCACCGCCTGCTGGAACTCTACCTTGTGCAGGCACTCGGCTACAGCTGGGATGAAGTCCACGAAGAAGCAGATGCGCTTGAACACTACATCAGCGAAAAGCTCGAAGCACGCATTGCCGCGCATCTAGGGCAGCCAACGTTCGATCCGCACGGCGATCCGATTCCCGATGAGGATGGGGTCCTCCCGATGCGTTCGGGCACCCGCCTTGCCAATCTCAGTGCCGGCGACACAGCGCGGATCGTGCGCGTTGCCGATCAGCATGCCGAGCGGTTGCGCTACCTTGCCGATCTGGGCTTGGTGCCGGGGGTGCTCGTAACGATTGTCACCCTTGCTCCGTTTGGGGGGCCCATTACGGTGCAGGTGGCGCAGTATGTCCATGCGATTGATGCACGCCTCGCAGATATGATTTATGTGGAAATGGGCTGAGCTGGGCAAGCGATGCCCTGCCACTAGCCCCGCTTGCCTGACTTGTGCGGCACATTATGGCTGGGCGGGTAGCCCCTGCTGCTGCTCCCGGATCATCTGATCGGCGCGGGTAATCGCATCCGAAGGGGCAATCACGCCGCGCAGCACCGCCGCGAGCATGCGCTGCAACTCGCCACGCACGACCTCATTCTCGAAGCGTGAGGTGGGCATCGGCAGCGCGGTGGCAGTTTGGGCCCGGAAGCTGCGGGCGGCTCGGAGCTGGCTCGTACCGCCCGTAAGCGGCAGGCTGGCTCGCACGGGCTGGTAGCCCTGTTCAAGCAGGGTGGTCTGCACGGCGGGGCTGTGCAGGTAGGCAATGAGGGCCGCAACCTGATCGGCGGGGGCAGGCTGGGCTTGTTCCGGTAGAGCCAGCACCATGCTCTGCACGAAGGGGCGCGGGGGCAAGCCTTCTGGCTCAATCGGGGGCAGCACCGCTACTTCCAATTGTTCCCCCCACAGGCTTTGGTAACGGGGAAGCGTGTGTGCCCAATCTATCGTCATCCATGCGCTCTGTGAGCGTAAGGCACTATCTATCACAATGCTATCGCTGGTTGCGAGAACCCCCGGCTGACGGCTCAGGGCGAGGAGCCATTCTAGCCAGAACTCGGTGCCGGGTCGCCCGCTTGCGGCCAGCACCACCGTGCCATCCGGTGCAAAGACAGCCCCGCCTGTTGCGCTCAGGTAGGGCAAGGTCTTGTCCAGCGATAGGGTATAGGCCATGCCCCACGTTGGTGGCTCGCTATCCGTCTGGGCTAATGTCTCCGCAATTGCCAGCACCTGCGCCATGCTTTTCGGGGTTGTGCCTGCTTGGGCGCGGTGGTAATACAAGCCAAGCGTGTCGAAGCTGATTGGCACGCCATAGAGTTGGGCAGGATCATTGAGCAGGGCAGCCGGATCGGTAGGCCGTTCAGCGGTGGTTGCGCTCATCGCTAGCGTGCCTGTCACGAGCGCACTGGCAAGCACCGTCGGCAGGATGTCCTCGCGCTCAGTGGGACTCCAGTGCGCGGCGGTAATCGGCTGGATCAGGTTGGTATCGGATAGTGCGCCGAGGGTGTGGCTCTGGACGAGGAGCAGATCAGGGGCATTGCCCACGAGCAGGGCATCCTGCAATTCGGTGGCAAATGTGGCAGCGGGTACGGCTTGCAGCACAATCGGCACGGCACTCGTCTGATTGTACTGCTCAATCAGCATAGCAAGAGTGCGCTGTTCGCTCGCTGACCACGCATGCCACAGCACCAGTGGGCGCACTAGGGGCACACTGGTTGATACCGGCTCAGGGGCGGGGGGCGCGGCACAGGCGGATAGGAGGCTTGCCCATACCAGCAATCCTAGCAGCAATGCCCGCCAATGGGGGTAGCTCCAGCGCATCCATCGTGTACATAACGAGCTTATGGCAGTGTCCCGTAAATATCCGGGCGACGGTCGTGCCAGATAGACATGCGCTCCCGAACATCATCCACAAGGTCAAGGTCAAGTGTCGCAAAGAGCAACGCCGCTTGATCGTCGCCTTCCACGACAATCTGCCCCCACGCATCCACCACCAGTGAGTGCCCGCCAAAGCTGGTGGCGGCATCGTGCCCGACCCGATTGACAGCAATCACGAAGCATTGGTTCTCAATTGCCCGCGCCTGCACCAGCGTGCGCCAGTGGGCGATGCGGGCGGTAGGCCACTCGGCGGGGATGATCAGCAGGCGTGCGCCGCGCAGGGCGTACAGCCGGAACAGCTCAGGGAAGCGCAGATCGTAGCAGATCGCCAGTGCCGTCTGGCCCCACCCAGCATCGAAGCTGGCGGGCGTGTCGCCGGGGGCAAGGTGTGCCCCTTCATCCATCAAGTTGAACAGGTGGATTTTATCGTAGGCGGCGAGCAGTGCCCCCGTGCGATCATAGCAGGTTGCGGTATTGGCGGGCTGGGCTGCGCCGCGCCACGTCAAGGTCGAGCCAACAATGGCGATCTGCTGGGTGGCGGCAAGGTCCCTCAATTCAGCGTGCAAGCCTTCACCAAGCGCATCAGCTAGCGTCGTTGCCTGCGCGAGGACGTAGCCCGTAGACCATAGCTCCGGCAGCACCAGCAGCTCTGCGCCGCGTGCGGCGGCAGTGGCGGCGAGAGTTTGCACCGTCGTAAGATTGGCAGCGGGGTCGCCCGCGACAATATCTATTTGGGCTAACGCAACAGTAACCTGCATTGGCTTCCCCAACTGGTAGTCGTGCAGACTAAATCGTGCAAAAATCACGTATAGTTCAATGTACAACGTTGTTCCGTGTATTATACCATGTCAGCTACTGCCTTTCCGTTGGGTGGCAGGCATAGTCACTGTCACACATAAGACCTATCACGAGATGGACATTTTAAGCATCCTCGCATACAATAAGAGAGAAGCTAATCCTGTTGCTACGTGTAGCTGAAAATTCATCGGCACATTTAAGTAATACATGCTCCTACATAGCCTTGAGGAGTAGATTGTGAACAGTATCCGCATTCCAATTCTCAAAGTCGGCAATGTCTTGATTGCCTCAATTCAAGTTGCGTTGCACGACGCATCTGCGGTTCAATTTAAAGATGACCTCCTAGAGAAGATTCACACCACCAAATCTCGCGCTGTGATTATTGATCTGACTGCCATAGATGTGGTGGACAGCTTCATTGGGCGCATGATCGCTGACATTGCGGCGATGTCGGGCTTGATGGGGGCGCGTGTGGTACTCACTGGGTTGCAGCCAGCGGTGGCGATTACATTGGTGGAGCTAGGCTTAGAGCTGCCCAATGTATTGACTGCACTGAACCTTGAAAAAGGGCTGGAACTGATGCAGAAGCAGGAGCAGCTGGCTCAGGAGGATGAGAGCGGATATGACACCTTCTAAAGCTGCGGTAATCCGCAGCGATCTAGATATTGTGATTGCCCGCACGCTCGCTCGGGATACAGCCAAAAGCATCGGCTTTGGCGCAATTGATCAGGCGCGGATCGCCACTGCCGTGAGTGAGCTTGCCCGCAACATCTTTCTGTACGCGGGCACAGGTAGTGTGACGGTGCGCGAGATTGAGAAGCTCGGGCGCAGAGGGATTGAGATCGTCTGTGAAGACCAAGGTCCCGGCATTGCCGATTTGAGCCTTGCCATGCAGGATGGTTACACCACCTCACGGGGCATGGGCATGGGCTTGCCGGGTGCGAAGCGGCTCATGGATGAATTTACAATCAATACCGAAGTGGGGGTCGGGACAATGATTGTGTGCCGCAAATGGCGCAGCTAAAGGTGCGCTTAGGCTGAACCCGTGCGGCTCCGTTGCCCGCGCCCACCGCGCTCACCGGAGCTGCGGGGTTGGGCTTGCTTGCGAGCTTTGCGGCATTCTGGGCAGCGGACGGGATCGTTCAGAAACCCCTTCTGGGCATAGAACTCTTGCTCACCCGCAGTAAAAATAAATTCAACGCCACAGTCGCGGCAGATCAACGTCCGATCTTCAAAGCTCATGGGTGGGAATCCTTTCGGCAAGCAGTTATTGGCATCACGCTGAGCCACGCGGAGACTTCCCTGCTCCTAGCAAGGTAAGCAGCATGCGTGAAGTGGTGCAGGGTAACGTTACTGTACATTACTGGTAAGCATACCACATCCGCATAGGCGCGGCAACTCTGGCCCTCGCGGCTGTTCGCACCGGCAGGCGGGGCAATCACAATCGGCGCAGCATCAGCAAGAAGGGAAGCGGAGATGGGCGTACAAGCAAGCAGCAACCGGCAGCGAATCTTTGGATGGTTTTTTCTGGGGATCGGTGCGCTGTTACTGATCGCCTATCTCCCCGCCTTGAGTACCCACGCCGATCAAGTCTCGCGCCTTGTATTCGGGGTGGGCCCCAGTGCGCCGAGCATCGAGTTTCCGACGGTGATCACGATGCTGATGCTAGGCGCACTCTATCTCGGCACGGGGATCCTCAGCCTATTCCCGGCTACCCAGCGGGTTGGCAATGCGCTTGTGATCGTGAGCCTGATCAGCATCTTTCCCGCCGTCTTAATTGCGGCGGCGGCGGGCAAGCAAACGAATGCGCTGACGATGATCAGCGAGACGTTGCGGCTGGGCACGCCGCTGATGCTAGGGGCATTGGCAGGCATCTTCGCCGAACGTTCCGGCGTAGTCAATATTGCCATTGAAGGCAAGATGCTCATGGGCGCGGCATTTGGCTTTGCGGCGTTTGTGTTTCTCGACATCAATGCTGCGCCCGGCATTGCGGCCGCCTTTGGGCAGGAGCCGAATGTGTGCCTCGCCACTGAGGGCAAGCCGTTGTTCTGCTACATCCCGATTGGGATCGGCGTACTGGTGGCAATGCTGACGGGTGGGGTTGCTGCACTCCTGCACGGCATGCTCTCGATCAGCTTTCGCACCGATCAGATCATCAGTGGTACGGTGATCAATATTCTCGCCATCGGCTTGACGAGCTACCTGCGCCGCACGTATCTGGTTGAGGTACAGGGTGGGCGGGTGACGTTGCCAACGTTGGAAATCCCGATCTTGAGTGATATTCCCATTCTTGGTGCGCTGCTGTTCACCGGCAAGCCAATCTTCTTCACCATGTTCGTGCTGGTGGTCGTTGCCAATGTTGTGATCTTCTCGACGCGCTGGGGCTTGCGCTTGCGGGCCGTGGGCGAGAACCCGCGTGCGGCCGATACGCTTGGCGTAAATGTGATCCGCACGCGCTACATGAATCTCTTGATTAGTGGCATGATTGCTGGGCTTGGTGGGGCGTGGTTTTCACTCGAAACGGTAGGCAACTTCGATGATGGCATGACGGCGGGCAAAGGGTTTATTGCGCTTGCCGCGATGATCTTTGGCAAGTGGACCCCGTTTGGGGCACTCGGCGGGGCGATGCTGTTTGCCTACACCGAGGCTCTCGGCACACGCTTTCAACTCTTGCAGGTAGAGTTGATGGGCTGGCCTTTGCCGGTGCAGTTCTTGCAAATTCTGCCCTATGTTACAACGATTATCGTGCTCGCGGGCGTGATCGGACGGGCAACCCCCCCAGCTGCCATCGGACAACCCTACGAGAAACAGTAATGGTGTGTGGCTGATACGCCGCTGCATCAGGCACACTGGTTGTGCGGGGTGGGCAGGCGGCAGGGTATACCGCGCCGACACACCGGCACGGCACCGAAGCAATCGGTTACAGACCCTCTGCTTCCAACCACTGCTGCACCTCGGCATCGCCTGCGCCGGGTTTGCCGCCGGGAATGTAACGGAACCGATCACCATAGCCCGCAAACACCTGCTCGCGGGTTGCTTCGTCATTCGGATCGGTGTCGTTGATCCGTACCACCTTGCCCGTTTCCATGTCCAAGTAATGGCTGTATGAATTATCTTGTTCTGTCAATGCAATGCGGATTGCCTCGCGGTTATAATCTGCCACGGCATGCTCCCACAGTCTACGGGGAAATCCAACAGCTACACAATGTCCCACTCCGCACGCCCCGTTCCCGTGCGGTGGAATCTCGTTTGGTTGGGGTACACTGGTGTGGTTGCCAGCCTTACCGCGCTACTATTATAGCATCTTGCGCGATATTCATGAACAGTAATCCGCATGATCTTTGCAGATTGGAGGATGGTGCGGTTGGGGCGCGGGGCTGTGCACGGGGAGCCTGCCCGCGTGTATACTACACACGGCGATGCAGGCTGAGCAGGACGTGCGCCTGTGCTGCAACTTTCGCGGGCACACGCCGTATTGCTAGATAGGAACGGAGCATGGAGCAGGGGCAGAGAGATGGCGCAGGAATGCCGCAGATTCACGAGCGGCTGATGCAACAGGCGTGCCAGATACTGGATGAGCCTGCTGCCCAGCATGCCGTTGATCAGTTCCTCGCGCAGCACGGTGTACCTAAGCTGCCTGAGACGCTCGCCGTAGATGATGCGCTCCTGATGCAAGGGCAGGCCTTTTTTGCCGAGTATTTGCGGGAACAGCGTGCCGCGCAGGAACAGACTGCGGAGCGCGAATGGATCGCGCAGACGTTGGCGGGTGATCAGGATGCGTATGCCCAGCTGATCGAGCGGTATAGCGGGGCCGTTTACACGCATGCCTACTACCGCTTGGGCAATGCTCACGATGCCGAAGATGCCGTACAGGAGGTATTTTACCGAGCCTACACGCGCCTGCACACGTTTGATCAGAGCCGCCGCTTTCGGGCGTGGTTGCTCACAATTGCGAGTAACTATTGCACTGATGTGCAGCGTGGCTGGAATGCCCTGAAACGCCAAGCCCAACAGTGGGTCAATCTGGATGATGTTGATTATTGGCTCACCAATACCGATGATACGCCGGAGCGGGTGGTGCAGCAGCACGAGCGTGATGCTGTGGTGCGCCATGCCTTGCAACGCCTGCCCGATAAGTACCGCGAGGTGCTGACGCTGTTTTACTGGAACGATCTCTCGTATCAGGAAATTATCGCCATTACAGGGCTACCGGAAAGTACCGTTAAGACGCACCTACGGCGCGGGCGACTCCAGCTCAAGAAACTTTTGGAAGGAATGGAACTGTCATGACTGATGCCCTTCAGAATGATGCCGGACGGATGCCGGAGAGCGATGCCGATTACGCCGCTGATCAGCTGCTCCGCACGCTGCTAGCCGAGTATGCCCAGCCGGCTCCACGCGCTGCCCCAGCGGACATTGCCCAGCGGGTCCTAGCGCGTCTGCCGGATGCACCACCCGCCCACGCCGCACTCGTCGTGCGGCAGCAGCGGCTCCGGCGTGGGCTGCGGCGGGCGATCTTTCCACTTGTGCTGGCCTTGTTGCTCGCGGTTGGCGTGTGGGGCGTATACGCCGATACAGGGGGCGTGGTGGGCTTCTTTGGTGGCGCAGAGAGTGCCATAGGCTATCTGGTGTTGCTGGCTCTGCTCAGCATCAAACCATTTGCCCACCTGTTATTAGGTTCCGGCCTGCCGTTGGTGCTGCTCCTGCTCAGTGTCGGTGGGTTGTATTGGCTATGGCGGTACGTGCTCGCGGCGGCTCCGCCGATGTTGGCTCTTGATCCAGTTGAGGTAGACCAATGAAACGCGCCCTGCTCCTCGCTCCATTCGGGCTAGCCCTGCTGCTCCTGTGGCTCGCGCTTCCTACGTCTGCCGCCGCGCAGACTAGCCCGCCGCCTATGCCTACCCCGGTCGTGGTGATCGTTCCGGTCGGCACAACATACACTGGGCGGCTTGCCACCTTCACTGCCGACATCTATGTTGTGGGTACGGTACACGGCGATGTCACCAGCGTAAGTGGCTCGATTGTTGTGTCTGGTACAGTCACGGGCGATGTGGTCAGCTATCAGGGGCAGGTGGTGCTAGCGGAACAGGCGCGGATAGATGGGCATGTGTTGGTGCTGAGCAACACAACCCAGCAGGCGCAAGGGGCCTACGTAGCAGGGCGTGTGATTGGCACTGTGCGCCCGCCTGAGCCTGCCCCAACGGGAGAGGGTGTTAGCCATGCCGTTGCTGCCGAGCTGTTGCCGGATACCCTCTGGCGCGGGGCGGTGACGGTGCTGCTGGTGCTGCTGGTGGTGCTGGTGGCCCTCCTCGCCCTGACGTTGCTCCACCACCGCACTGCACGTAGCGCACAGGTGTTGCTGCGCCTGCCGCGCTACACGCTGGTGTTGGGGCTGGTGAGTAGCCTGCTGCTGAGTGGTGGGCTATCGTTGCTGGTGATTGCGCTGGCGTTTACCTTGATCGGGATTCCATTGGCCCTCGTCCTGCTGAGTGTGGTGCATCTGCCGTTGCTGGTGGGGCTGGTGGTGGGGGCCCGGGCCCTCGCGCTGCACCTGCGCGGGACACGCGGCTGGCAGGCCCCGTTGACACTCTTGTTCAGTGTGGGGCTGCTGCTCCCACCGCTTGTGCTGGGCAGCCTTGCGCCGCTCTGGGGCGGGGTGTTGTTGTATCTGCTGGCAAGCGCGGGCGTAGGTGCGGTGGTGCTGAGTCGGGGTGGGTTGCTCATGCCGCTTGCGGTGCGCCCGATCCCCCGTCCACGCCCAAGCTGAGAGCCGCCTGAGCTATGCGTCATTTGGCTGTGAGTGTGCTGTGCCTTGTGCATAATTGTAGCGTGGGGCGGTTTCTGCTATACTAGCCCCAATCGCAGGATTATCTGCACAACATGTGCGATGAGGAGGCATGAAGATTATGAAGAAGTTACGAGTAGCACAGGCGTTGGTGGCACTGGCAATGATTGGGGCTATGGTAGCTGTGACGGTGCAGCAGATCTTTGCTGCGCCCGAGTTTGCCGATGAGGCCTTTGCGCGGGTGTGGAACCGCGAAGATCGGGCTGTCGTAGAGGGCGTGAGCCAGTTCGGACGTTCATGGACGTGGGGCCCCGAGAACTTCACGGAGGGCCTGCGTGAGCCATTCAAAGAAGGTGAGGATGGTACGCGGCTGGTGCAATACTTCGACAAGAGCCGCATGGAGATCAATGATCCAGCGGGCAACCCGAATGATCGCTTCTTTGTGACGAATGGCTTGCTGCCGATTGAGCTGATGACGGGGCAGTTGCAGACGGGCTTGGCTTCGTTTGAAACCCGCAGCCGTGCCACGATCTCGGCAGTCGGCGATCCTGATAACGCCTTCCCCACCTACGCCGATCTGTCGGTGCTGTACAACCGCACGCCCGAAACGGATGCGGAAGGCGCACCCGTGACGCGCCAGTTTACGACGGAAGGGGTCAAGCGTGATTTCGACAAGTATGCCGCTGATCCGCGCACCTTCTTGGGCGGCGCACAGGCCGGCTACCGCATTCCGCAGGCATTCATCAACTTCCAGAATTTGCAGGACTTTGTGTTCGAGAACAACCAATATCGCTTCGGCCCCCTGTTCGATCCCCTGTTCGTCTTTGGTCTGCCTGTCACCGATGCGTTCTGGGTACGCTCGAAGGTGGGCGGCAACGAGCAGGATGTATTGGTGCAGGTCTTTGAGCGGCGCATCTTGACCTACAGCCCAGAGGAGACCAACCCCGCCTTCCAAGTGGCCATGGGCAATGTGGGGCGGCACTACTACGAATGGCGTTATGGGCAGGCGCCCGGCACCACCGCCACGCCAGTTCCTGCGACGGCGACCCCGCAGCCGGGCACGACCGCGACGGCGGTACCTATTAATCCGACTGCGACTCCGACGACGCAACCCTACCCGAACCCGTAAGGCTACCTGCTACACGGGGGAGCATCGGATCGCTGACACCAAGCTATAACGGATGTAAGAGACGGGGCAGGGCCCCGTCTCTGTGTTTTGGGTGTGGCTTCGGTGCTGCTTGGGGTTTAATTGCGGTTAATTATTGTACGCCAGTTGCTCAGTCATCACGGCGGCGTAGCGGCGCAGTTCAGCCAGATCGGGTGCGTGCGGGACACGCTGCACGTAGCGTTCGAGATCCCGCAGTGCGCCGTGCAGATCGCCAAGATGTGACCGCAGCAGCCCGCGATCCCGAAGCTCCTCACTCAGATCTGGCTCCACCAGTAGAATCCGTTCGACGCTAGCCAGTGCAGGCCGGAACTGCGAACGGGCAACAAAGTCGTGCTTCAAATTGCGGAGCATCCGCACGATGATCATGCGCCGCGTGGGGGCTTGCAGCAGCGCGTGGATTTGGGCCGGTGTGGTGTGGCTATGCACCGAGCGGATGCGGTGCAAGCATTCGTCGCGGGTCCACAGCCGCCCACGATGAAATGGATCAATAAACACCTCTGTTGCATCGGCGGTGGTGTAGCGCACCAGAAAGTGACCGGGCAAGCCGACCCCAGAGACGGGCAAGCCGAGCCGCCAGCCCACTTCGAGATAGACCACCGATAGGGTGATTGGGATGCCGACGCGCCCAGCGAGGACGTGATCGAGGTAGCTATTGAGCGGGTCTTCGTAATTGACGACATTCCCGCGAAAGCCGAGTTCGGTAAACAGATAGCCATTCAGCGTGGCGATAATCTGTAGCTCGTCGTTGATCCCGCGCAGGCGAGACGCTAGCTCAGCCACCATCTGGTCGAGTTGCTGCAAGGCAGCGGTTGGGTATCCTCCGCCTTGATCCTCCCACGCAATTGCCAGTGCAGCTTTGGCAAGCGGGAGATCGGCATCAGGTAAGGTAATGAGTTGTTTGAACAGTTCTCGCGCATCTCGCGCATTGGAAATAGCACGCATACGGTTGGGTAACTCCCGCTGTAGACTTTTTATTAACACCTTCTATTTTAGCATGGAATCCTTTTGAAAGTCGGCACACGCTGCCGCAAGTGATGCCGGAAATCATACCCACAACGCATAACGACCGGTGTATAATGGAATGTAGGTACAATCCTCGATAAGCTGGGCCTACCGTACTGTAGATCATAGTGCGGCGTGCTTTAATCAATCCATACGTAAGGAGTTGCAATAGCACCTGCTATGATGACAACAACCCATGTCCTAATGGCGGCAACGGCGGGAGTCGCTCTCAAACGTCAGGGGCGTAGCCTCCCGATGAAGTGGCTCGTATTCGGGGGCTTGGCTCCCGATCTGGCGTTGCTGGTGCTGACTGGCGGCTACATGGTTGCTTTGCAGCAAGGCTGGCTCCCCGACGAGCGGCTGTTTGGCACGCTGTACGATACGCTCTACTTCACCAACCCGATCTGGATTGCGGGCTACAATCTGCTGCACGCGCCGCTCGTGATCGCCGCTTTGATTGGGGCAGGCGTGTGGGCTATGCGGCGCGGCGCACTGTGGGGGGCGGCGATGCTCTGGTTTGGGGTGGGCTGTGCGATCCACACGGCAGGCGACATTCCGGTGCATCACAACGATGGCCCGCTGCTGCTGTTCCCGTTGGAGTGGAGCGTGCGCTTCTACTCGCCCGTGAGCTACTGGCATTCTGGTTACTATGCGGCCCAATTCGGAGTGTTCGAGACGCTGCTGGTGGTGGCAATGCTCGCGTATCTGCTGATCCCGCCCCTGATGCGCTGGGTGCGTCGAGTTGTATCACCTACCATAGAACAGCGAGAATACCCTGACTAGCCTAGCACCTACGCTGCACATTCCGGTCATCATTGTGGGTGCGGGGGCCGCCGGGCTGGCGCTGGCCTATCACTTGCATCGGCGGGGCACGCTGTATCAGGTGCTAGAGCAGCACCAACCCGGCGCAACGTGGGGGCAACACTACGATAGTTTGCACCTGCACACCTTGCGCGATGTATCGGGCTTGCCGGGCTGGCCCATGCCCGCCCACTACCCGCGCTTCCCGTCAGCCTTTCAAGTGCAAAGCTACCTTGCGGCCTATGCCCGCCACTTCGATCTCGCGGTGCAGGGCGGGGTTCAGGTGCAACAGGCAACTGCTACGGCGGCTGGCTGGCATGTGGCAACGAGTGCAGGCGAGTATACGGCAGATGTGCTGGTGCTAGCGACGGGCATCTGGCACACGCCATATGTTGCCGCGTTGCCAAACATCGCTCGCTTTAGCGGCACGGTGCAGCACGCCAGTCTCTACCGCAGCCCGACTGATTACACCGGACAGCGGGTGCTAGTGGTGGGGGTGGGCAATTCGGGTGCGGAGCTGGCAGTTGAGCTGGGGCCGCACGCTGCCCATACCGGCATCGTCATCCGTGACGGGGTGGAGTTGGTAGATTACCCGACATCGGCGATGGCGATGCGGGGGCTGGCGTGGCTGTTTAGGCAACTGCCAGAGCCGGCAGGCGAGTGGCTGTTGCAGCGCACGCGCCGCAACTTCACGCTGCTGGGCATCCCGCGCCACTCGGTGGGGGCGTTGCGCTCCTATCCGGTGGTGGGCTACGAGCTGCCGCAGGCGGTGGTGGCAGGGCGGGTGACAGTGTATCCCGCAATCACGGATATACATGGCGACTGGGTGCGTTTTGCGGATGGACAGCAGGCGGCTTTTGATACGCTGATCCTTGCCACGGGCTACCGCCCGACGGTGGGCTTTGTGCGCGATGCGCTCGACTTCGATGCGGCGGGCTACCCGATTCTCCAGCACGGGATCCAATCTACGCGCAATCCGCGCCTATTCTGCGTAGGCTTCCACTACCCGCCGACGGCGGGGTGGCTTCAGAGCATCGGGGCGCAGGCGGCGCAGGTGGCGCAGGCAGTGCAGTCCCAGTTATCCGCGCCCTTGCTCACGCCAGATGCCGTGCGGCCCATATCAGCCGTTGTACCACGGTGAGCAGCACCAGTAGGGCCATTGCCGCAAAGAGTGCGGCAAGATACTGGGGAAACAGGATAAAGAGGCAGTAGAAGCTGATTGTTTCGGCTCCTGCAATGATTCCCGCAGGCATCACCACGCTGGTTAGCTTGGGCAATGTTGATGGGTCAGGGGGCGATTGGGCGGCGCGTTTCTCGAGCAGGGCGGCGAGGTGCATCCACGAAGCCGCATTGAGGTAGAAGCTACCGAGCAGGATCGCTAGCCAGAAGTAGTGCTGGGTCGTTGGCAGGCCCACCACGAGCGCAAGTGGGATCAGGGCATAGATCGCAAAATCGAGCAGAATATCGAGGTAGCCGCCGAAGTCGCTCTGTTTGCCATACGCTCGCGCTACCGCCCCATCGAGGCCATCGAGCAGGCGGCTGAGCAACCAGCCGACCAAGCCCCACAGATAGTGCTGCTGCACGAGCGCACCAGCCGCCGCTAGCCCCACCAGAAATGCCAGCACCGTGATTGTGTTCGGATGCACCCGCGCAAAGGGGCGCACAAGCCATGTCAGCAGCACATCTTTGAGTGGGCGGAGGATGTGATCAAACACGCGACTTAGGCATCCGCATAGGCACGCAGGCGTTCGAGCTTGGCTTGCCGAGCCAGACGTTGCAGCTCGGCGACGATGTGCGCGAGTTGGGGCGGGAGTGGGTGTGCAGCAGACATCGGCCCGGTTCCTCTCGTTAGCTCGCTGCCAAAAAGCGGGTTGCCAAACGTTTCATATAGGCCAGCACGGCAGCGACTCCATTGAGGCGTTGCGGCGACAGCACCCGATGTAAGCCCATCTGGTAGTAAATATCGTTGGGCACAGCAAGGATCGTTTCGGGCGTTTCGCCATTCAGCCCCTTCAGCAGGATGGACGCATAGCCGCGCATGGTGGGGCCTTCGGGCGGCGCATCGAAGTAGAACTGCATGCGCCCATTCTGCAATTCGGCATGCACAAAAACAGGCGTGATGCACTCGTGGATTTGGAGCATATCATCGTGGCGCGTGGCGATCCCATCCGGCAGTGGCGGCAGTTCGTCGGCATGGTCCAGCAGACTTTCTAGCTTTTCGCGTCCATCCAGATCGTGCATCGCTCCAATCAAGGCTTGGAGCCGTGGTGGTACGGTATCGGTCATTGTCATGTTGGCTTTGCTCCCTCGTGGCTGTGGGTTGCTCCAATAAGAATTCCAGTGCGGTATGTCATCTGTGCTCACCGTGCGGCAAGCGATTCAGGATCGTCTGGCGCATGCCCCATTCCGTCACGGCTGGTACGGTTTGCCCAATGGCAGCCAGCAGCCGATTGGCAAAGCCCGGCACCAATACGGCTTGCCGTGCCTGTTGGGCCGCCACAATCAGCGTAGCCAGTTGAGCGGGCGGCATGCGCCGTTGCTCGTGGCGGTTGTCGGGGCTGTAGCGGCGGGCGTGGGCGGTGCGCGTGGGCCCCGGAAAGACCGTTAGCACATGGATGCCTTGCGCTGCTAGAGCCAGCCGTGCGCTCCGGCCAAAGTGGGCAAGGCCTGATTTGCTGGCTGCGTAGCCTGCCGCACCCGGATAGCTGACATAATGGGACAGCGACGAGATGTACACAATGCTGCTACCGGCGGCGAGCAGGTTGCGCTGGAGTAGCTCTACGGTTAGCACGAGTGGCGCACGCAGGTTCACATCTAGCACCTGTTGTTGGGTGGCGGGCGACACGTCGGCAAATCGCCCGACGGCATTGATCCCGGCATTGTGGATCAGCACGATAGGCTGATCTGGATCTACCCTATATTGTACCATTGATATGATGTGTGCGAGATCGTTTTGATTGCCCAAATCCGCTAGCACAAACGGTAGTTGGTGCCCATCTGCGGCCCATGCGGCTCGCGCTGCGGCAATTGCGGTGGGGTTGTGATCTATGCCGAGTACGGCGTAGCCGGCCTGCCGATAGCGCAGGGCCAATGCCTGACCAATCCCTTCGGCTGCGCCCGTGATGATGCACGAGGGGGGGCGGTGGGGTGGCGGCGCGGGTAGGGCGGGAG
>JAAUTZ010000134.1 GCA_012031225.1 Chloroflexaceae bacterium | reverse complement strand
GTACATTGGTATGCCTATCACTAGTAACTATCGTAGCCAGAGTCGAACCTGTGGCATACAGGCAATCGTGAAACACGCATGCTTTACAATAAATTAATCTTGTGTATTGTGATGCAATGCAATATTCCCCCATTAAGAATATACAATAACGTGGGGCGATATGTCAAGTTCGGATGTAGTCCTGTGAGGCCTTCCACAAAGACGCTGAAGAATACGAAGGGCGGGTGTTAGGTGTCGGGTGTCAGGGGCTAGGTGTCGGGTGTTAGGGGTCAGGTGTTAGGTGTTAGGGGTCAGGGGTCAGGGGTCAGGAACGCAGAACGCGAAGGGCGCGAAGGGATCAAGGGTGGGTGAGGTGCTAGGTGTTAGCCCGCTGCGCCGGTGGATCAATCCACCGGCTACGGCTGGAAGCCGGATACATCCGGCTCGTGCCTGAAACCCGATACCTATCACCTGTCACCTGATACCCCCTTCGTGTTCTTCGTGTTCTTCGTGCCCTTCGTGTTCTTCGTGGTCTGCGTTCCCTGACCCCTGACCCCTAACACCTGACCCCTGACACCGCACACCTACTCCCCGCTTGCGTGGTGTGGTATACTCAGGATGTATGTAGACCATAATCTTTGGTGAACCTGCCCGCACCAAGCGGCGCGTCTTGTATGGATCTACCACAATCACCACAACAATGGCTCAAAGCCCGTCGTAAAGCACTCGGTTTGACCCAGATCGAATTAGCGCAGCAGGTCGGGTGTAGTAAAGATACGCTCAACAAGATTGAGACCGCACGTCGCCGTCCATCACGGGCAATGGCGTTGCGCCTTGCCCAGATGTTGGATGTCCCCCCCGATCTGCGCGAGAGCTTTGTGCGTGCATTGCGCGTCACACGCCCGCATCCTAGCACTACGGCAAACGCTGGAGCGCATGCCGTCGCACCGCCCCCCGGACGCGCCGCCGCGTGTGCATCGCTTGCGGCATGGCTTGCCCCACTTGCTACCAAGCAGCCGGTTGGGGTCGCAGTTGTGGTTGGTGTGGCTGGGATTGGTAAAAGCACCCTGCTCGCAACCGTGCAACAGCAGCACCCGCAGTATACGTGGCTCAGGTGTGCTGCTGATCCACAGCTCACCCAGAGCCTTGCGCCACTACAGGCTCTCGTGCGCCAGCAATTAGCTGATCCAGCCCTGCCGCTTGCGCTCCAGCTCAATACCCATCTCACCCGCTTAGCAGCCCACGTTACGGTGCACGCGCCCGACCACGCCAGTGAAGTGCTCCGCATCCAGCCGTTCCTTGCCGATCTGCTCGACCCTGCGGCCCCAGCATCAGATGCCCTCAGCCCGCGCACCCGCTTTGCCAATGTGCAGCATGCCCTCGTGACGTGGCTGCGGGCTTACAGCCTGCATGGCCCAACCGTCCTTGTGCTTGAGGATACGCAGTGGCTTGACGCGGACACATGGCATGTACTCCATCAATTATCGCTGCATCTCACGCACACTCCGCTCGCCATCCTCTGCACAAGCAGCCCCGACCCCGCAACCCTGCTGCACTTTACGAACGACGGCCCCTTGCTGGCCACGCATTGGCTCCAGCTTGAGGGATTAGCCCTTGCGGATCTCCCCGCGAGTGTTACCTATCTGCTGGGTGCGCCCGCTAGCCCGGCCTTTGCCCGTGAGCTACACGCCACAACACACGGCAATCCGTTTCACATCGAACAACTCCTCGCCCTGCTTGCGGAACAGGGGAGCTTATCTACCCACCATCGCCCACCAGTCTACAGCTGCACTGCGGATGTTGACCTGACCCAATACACCCTTCCGTATGTGTTGCACCAACGGTTGGCCCGACTGACCGCCGACACGCGCCAGATCGTGCAGGCTGCCGCCGTGCTGGGCAAAACAGCCGAACTCGATCTTTTATGTGCAATGCTCCAGCCCGATCCGTTAGTCAATGGCGGGCCTGAACACCTGCACCCCAAGCTCCGCGATCTGCACTACCTCATGCGGCATGCGCTTTTCTGGGATGCGGCCTATGCGATGCAAAGTGCGGCCCACCTGCGCGAACTCCATCTCCTTGCAGCAACGACCCTTGAACGCCTGCACCCGCATGATCTCGATGCCTATGCGCCAGCACTCGTCTACCACTTTCACCACGCAGACGATCACGCCCGTGAATGGCACTACGCTTGCCGGGCTGGGCTAGCTGCGGCTGCCCGCTATGCCAATACCGAGGCCCTGCATTACCTCAACCGGGCACTGGAGCTTACCGATCATTTCGATTATCTGACCCAGCTGACCCTGCTGCTTGCGCGTGAACAAGTCCACGCCCTGCTGGGCAATCGCTCTGCCCAAGCCGATGATTTACACCAGTTGACCTACCTTGCCAATGCTATCGCCGATCCAGAGCGGCAGATCACCGTTGCGCTGCGGACTTCGGCCTACGCTGAGCAAATCGGTGATCTTGACGAAAGCCTCCACGCTGCAACCTATGCGTGTGCCCTAGCAGATACCAACCAGCTGCCTGCCCGCCGCGCCGAAGCCAGCCATCGTTGTGCCCAGATTTACTACCGACAGGGGCAATTCGCCCCCGCGCTCGCACAGATCGAGCATGCTGCGGAGCTTGCCCGGCGGGTCGGCGATCTCAGGCAAGAGGCGGCAAACTGGTGTCTCTTGGGCAATGTCACAGATGGTACCGGCGATCTTGCCACTGCCCAGCGAGCCTATGAGCAGGCCATTGCGCTGCACGAGCAACTCCACGATCAGCGCGGTATCGCAATCTGTCTCAACAATCTCGGCATGGTGGCCCTCATCCGCCATGATTCTTCCCTTGCCCACCATGCCCTTGACCGAGCGGTACACATTGCCCAGCATATCGGTGATCGTTGGCTTGAAGCAGGCATATGGGGCAATCTGATCGAGCCACTGCGTTGTATGGGTGATTTTGCCACTGCCCACGCCACCTGCGCTACTGCGCTGCACCAGCAGCAGATCCTTGCCGATCCATATCTGCTTAGTGCCACCCTTGCCGAACAAGCCATCCTCCACCTGTATGCCGATGCACCGCAGGCTGCTGCGGAATCCGCCTATGCCGCGTTAGCTCACGCAGATGCGAGTGGTGGAGCGGATGTGCGCGGCACAGCCCAGCTCTATTTGGGGCACGCCCTGCTTGCCCTCAATGACCTCGAAGGTGCCGAGACAGCCTACCAAGCTGCCTATCAATTACGGGCGGAGCTTGGGCAACCACACTACCAACTCGATCCATTAGCTGGGCTAGCGCAGGTGGCATTAGCGCAGGAGCAGGTGCCACAAGCGCAAATGTACGCCGCTGATTTGCTCCAACAGCTAACCACAAACCCTGCCCTTACATGGATCAATGAGCCAATCCGCATCTACCTTGTGTGTTACCGCATCCTTACCATCACCCAGCCCAAACAGGCATTGTCGGTGTTGCGCCAAGCCGCCCGCATCGTGCAGCAATGGTCCGCCCGGATGCCGACCCCTACGCGGCGGCAAGAACTAGAACAGCATCCCCTCAATCGGGTTGTGCTAGCTGAGGCAAGCGCACACCAGCTTGCCCGCCCTGCTACGCATCAAGTGCCTCCACTGCCCCTGCGGTGAGCGGAGCACGCGCTCCTTCCAACCGCAACGACCCAACCGCAACGACCCAACCGCAACGACCCAACCGCAACCACTGCTTGGCAGTCCCCCTGATTGCTCCGCAAAGTCGCCCAAAAAGTCGCCCAAAAGCAGCGTTTTGCCCCCTGACCTGCTATGATCCAGAGCTAGGCGTGCTGTGTGCAAGCACGTTGTCCGATCTGGTGCTAGACACGTTATTGAGGATCATATGGAAAAGGGGGAACAGGATGACCACAGTTCTACGGATCGCACTGCTCGGTCTTTGCCTAATCAGTGTGGGCGGGCTGGCTCCTCAGCCGGCTTTTGCGGCAACCTTCACTGTCAACACGATTAACGATGCGCCTGATGCCACCATCGGTGATGGCATCTGTGCAACAAGTGATGGTCAATGTAGCTTACGGGCAGCTATTCAAGAAGCAAATGCTGCACCCGATAACGATATAATCCAGTTTGCTGATGATGTGCGTGAGCCGATTGTGCTCGATGGAACCGCCCTGCTGATCGAAAGCGATCTGACGCTCACGGCTGATCCACGCACCGCAGTGATAATTGATGGCGCAGACCGCAGCCCGGTGTTCTCGATTGCCGCCGATGCTACTGTTCAGCTGCGCGGGTTAACGATCCAGAATGGGCGCAACCCCAATGAAGAGGGTGGCGGGATTGTGAATGCTGGCACGCTCACCCTGCTTGAGTGCATTGTGCAGAATAATCAAGCGACCTTAAGCGGGGGCGGGATCTACAACAACGGGGGCACGCTGACTGTGCGGGATACCATCATCCGTGCCAACACTTCTACCGTGCGGGATGGTGCGGGGATCGCATCGAGTGGTGGCAGTGTTGGGATTGAAGCGAGCAGCCTTGTTGAAAACCAAGCCGATGCAAATGGCGGTGGGCTGTTTGTTGCGGCAGGTACGCTGTCCCTGCGGGACACCCTGATCGAAGCGAACCGCGTGCTGCGGGGGAATTCCAATCAGCAGCGTGGGGGCGGGATCTACTTTGCAGGGACGCAGGCGGTATTTGAGCGGATTACCGTGCGCGGCAATCGCACCGGCCAGACGAGTGGGCTGGGCGGCGGCATCTATCTTGATCGCAATACGACGGTGCAGCTCACAGAGAGCAGCATCAGCAACAATACGGCAAGTGGTGGCTTGGCGAAAGGTGGGGGGCTGTGGAACAATGGCACGCTCACGATCACGACGACCCGCATCGAATCGAACCGTGCTGATTATCAGGGTGGGGGTCTGTTCAGCTTTGGGGCAGGGGTGATTACTATGAATGAGAGCACCCTGAGTGGGAACCGTGCCGATGAGGGGGGCGGTCTGTTTAATGACCGTGATGCACGCCTGACAATCAGCTCCAGCCAGTTGCTGAACAATATCGCCGATACGCTCGATGCGAACGGGACCTCTGGCGATGGCGGCGCAATCTATAACAGCAATCGCGCGCAACTCGATCTCCGCGCCAGCACCATTCGGGGCAATACAGCCGCGGGCGATGGCGGCGGGATTTACAACTGGGGGACGCTGCTGGCTGAACAGGTGTTAATCGAGCGCAACCAGACTGTGCTGACGACGAATGGGCAGATTATCGTGGATGAAGATCAGGATGGGGGCGGCATCTATTCGCACGAAAACTCGCGCCTCACGGTCCGCGGGAGTATCATCCGCGACAACGAAGCCGGTGGCTACGGGGGGGGCATTGCCCGGCGGCAGATCGTGGCTGAGCGTGCGCCCTCGACCATCCTTGAGGATGTGCTGATTACAGGCAATACCGCACGCGGTGCCGCTAATCCCCCGCGCCCCGATGGCGGCGGCGGGCTATGGCTTGGCGCGAGCAGCACCCTGATTAGCGTGACTGTCAGCCAGAACCGTGCCCCCGTTGGGGGCGGGATTCTCGTAACATTTGATAATAGTCGTTTCGAGCAGGTGCAGATTCTGGAGAATACGGCTTTTGTGACCCAAACAACGGATTTTGAGCCAGTCCCTGATCCAGAGAGTGGCATTGGTGGGGGCTTGAGCTTTGCGATGGAAGGCTCCTTCCGGCTGGACTTCGCAGGTGGCGTAATTGCCAATAACACGGCTGAGGCTGTGGGTGGGGGAGTTTATGCGGCTGCCCCCCGCCTGACCTTGAGCAACATCACCATCAGTGGCAACCGGGCCGAAACGAACGGAGCGGGCTTGTACAAACTTCGGCACGGGATCAACGTCACTGGTGAGCCGCGTGTCCGCCTGATTCATGGGACGCTGCGGAACAATACGACGGCGGCGGCGGAAGGGACGGATGGAATCTTTAGTGAGGGTGGCTATATGGAGCTAGCCAATAGCATCCTTGACAATGGCGATGGCACACGCAACTGCAATGTGTTGCCCCGTGATCGGAGTGTCACCTCGCTTGGGGGCAATCTTGAGCGTGGGGCAAGCTGTGCCTTTGCCGAGCAGGGGCAAGAACGGGATCAGAGTGAGGTTGACCCGCAACTTGGTGCTTTGCAGGACAATGGCGGCAATACGCTTACCCATGCGTTGCAAGCGGGTAGCCCCGCCATTGATGCCGGCATCAGTGCGGATGAGCTGTGCGCCGCAACCGATCAGCGGGGTGTGATCCGCCCGCAGGGGTCAGCCTGTGATAGCGGCGCGTATGAGTTTGAAGGGGATAGCTCCACCCCCACGCCCACCCTCACCCCGACCATTACTGGTACAACCACCACCACCCCCCCGATCACTACAACGGCAACCATCACGCCCACGCCCACTGTGCCGGTCTCGACGACGCAAACCCCCACGCCCACTGTGCCGGTTGCTCCGACAGCAACGGTTCCCGCCGCACCACGCGAACTTACCCTGACTGGGAGCGGGAGTGGGGCACCGGGTAGTGCGTTTGGCTTCACGGGCACCGACTTTACGCCGAACATGAGCTTGACCCTGACGGTCAATGACATCCCCCTGCGGGATACGACTGTGCTGAGTAGCACCGCCGATGGTCGGCTAGCATTTGCGGTGCAAACCGATCCAGATGCACAGGCGGGTGTATATATCCTGATGCTCCGTGACGCAAGTGGGCGGGTTCAGCTTCAGACCGCGCTTGCGAGTGGGCAGTATACGTTGAACGCCGCACAGCCTATTCGCACTGCCCCAAGCAACCTGACCCGCGTGAACGTGCCGCCGAGCATTGCCCCAAACAATGCTGCGGAGGTCTATCTGCCGTTGATTGTGCGCCGCCGTTAAGGGCAAGGAGGAGACCCTGATGACACCAACAGCCCATCCGAATCTCTTTGTGCTCGAGCCGTCCCGTGCTGGTGTTGCACGGCGCGGGCGGCTCTATATTCCGAGTATGGCAATCTTCCTCTTTTGCGTTGGGCTTGGGTTCACGTTCTTTGGGGGGATTGGGGTGAGCCGCACGGTGCAACAATGGCAGGCTCTGCCGAATACCGTTGAACGCACTGGCGTAGTCACTACAACAGATACCGAGTTTGCTGATGAGGGCCCGCGCTATCTCGTGACATTCCGCTATAGCGTGCCTGATAACGAAGGTGTGGCGCGTGAGTTCACGGGCACTGATGAGGTGCGCGGCACGTATTTCCTCGATTACCGGGCGGGGCAAGAACTCCCGATCTGGGTAGACCAAACCGATCCCGCAAATGCCTTTCTGCAAACTCCGCGCCTTGCCGTGAATTGGGTTGAGCAGTTTGCATTGGGCTTGATGGTTGTGCTGGGCGTGGGTGTGCTCGGGATGGGCGCGTGGATGACGTGGGATGGCTTGCGCCTGACCCTAGCGAGCAAGCGGCTTATTGGGACGGTTGTCGCACGCGATGGGTTTGAAGGCGAGGATGATTATATGCTGGTCCTTGATTGCCGCTACACGGACCCCTCCGGTCAGAGCCAGACGATCCGTACTGTAACCGCACGGAATGATCTGCGCAACACCCAAGAGCCACCGCTTGGGACACCCGTTTTAATCCTTTACACCGATGCTGAGCATGTGCTGGTGGTGTGAGTGGCACTGGGGCGGCAGCGGTGATGTAGCGCACGGCGGCTACTCCCCCACCCCCCTGACACCCGACACCTGACACCTACCCCCCGCGCAAGCACGGGGCACACACGACACGCACCCCGCCGTAGCTGCTGACGACCCAGCTGTCGGGATGAACCCAGTACCGCGCCCACATGGAATATATATGCTATTATTCC
>JAAUTZ010000041.1 GCA_012031225.1 Chloroflexaceae bacterium | reverse complement strand
CGGCACGCTGGCGGGCGGCTTCGGCCTCACGCTGGCGGGCTTGCTCGGCGGCGGGGGGCACGGCTGGTTCTGTCGCAACTGCCACCTTGCGCCGTCCCTGCAAGGCTTCACGCACGGCGGTTGCCGTCGGGTAGCGGTCATCCGGGCGCAGTGCCAGCAGCCGCATCACCACCGCCGCCAGTTCATCGCTGACCGCCGGATTGACCTGCTGGATTGGCAGCAGCGGCTCCGGCACACCGATAGAATGGCAGGCATTGCGCTCGGTGGCACTTGGGGGCACCTGCCCCGTGAGCAGCGCATACAGTGTTGCCCCCACACTGTACAAGTCGGCTCGCGGGTCTACCTGCCGGATATACAGCTCTGGCGATGAAAACCCTGCCGATGCGTAGCCTGCGGTCGCTACCGTGTGGCGCACCCCCTGATCCAGTTTGGCCAGCCCGAAATCCACCAG
Source organism: Chloroflexaceae bacterium (assembly GCA_012031225.1). Taxonomy (GTDB): domain Bacteria; phylum Chloroflexota; class Chloroflexia; order Chloroflexales; family Chloroflexaceae; genus JAAUTZ01. The sequence continues at coordinate 32,406 of JAAUTZ010000041.1, read as the reverse complement.
ATAGACCGTCTGTTGAGGGGTCAGAATGATATTGCCCGGCTTGATGTCGCGGTGAATGATCGGTGGGTCGTGCGTGTGCAGATACGCCAGCGCATCCAGCACCGGCAGGATCACCGCAATCGCGGTGGCGGCATCGAAGGGGCGACCGGGGCTGCTGTCCAGCAGATCAGCCAGATTCTGACCGGCGATGTAATCCATCACCAGATAGGCATCGTTGGTTTCGATAAAGTAGTTGCTCACGCGGGGCAGGGTTGGATGGGATAAAGTATAGAGCAGCTTTGCCTCACGCTTGAAGTTCAGCTGCACCTGCGTGTGGTTGGCAGTTGGCAGGGCATCCAGCGCAAGCGACTTGACAGCCACATCACGCTCATCGAGGGTATCCGTAGCACGGTAGACGGTGCCAAAGCCACCTGCCCCAATCACCTGCTGGATCGTATAGCGACCGATTAACTCCATTCCGGGTTGTAGTTGGGTCATCTCGCTGTACTCCTCTTAGGACGGTCCGTTCAACTTTCACGCACTCCCCGCTAGGGCAGCACGATGGATTGCGTAGAGCGGGCATCACCACCGCACGCGCACCAGCGCAGGCATCCGCCTAGCGGTATGCACCAATGCCGATGCGTGGGTGGCCAACAACACCCCTAGTATACCATAGGGTGTGGGCAGTGAGGGGGAGGGATGGGGGCTAGCCCCGCCCCTACACGGCACTTGCACCCAACAAACATCTGTGCTATACTGGGCCGTCAAGATGGCAACATCCCCGCACCATATTGACAGGTCTGGTACGGATACGCTACAGTAATGCAAGTACCCGCGCCCACCACGCGGAACCAGTCACACAGGAGCAATAGCACTATGGCACTATCGGCAGAGAAAGAGAAAGCCCTTGCAGCGGCGATGAGCCAGATTGACCGGAAGTACGGCAAAGGCTCGATTATGAAGATGGGTGAGGCGAGTTCACGGCTAGCAATTGAAGCAATCCCCACCGGCTCAATTGCGCTCGATCTGGCACTCGGTATCGGCGGCATTCCGCGTGGGCGCGTGATCGAAATCTACGGGCCGGAGAGTAGCGGCAAAACCACGCTCGCCCAACACATCGTGGCGGAAACCCAGCGCATCGGCGGGATTGCCGCCTTCATTGATGCGGAACACGCCTTCGATCCAGTGTATGCCGCGCAGTGTGGCGTGCAGATTGACGACCTGCTGATCTCGCAGCCGGACACGGGCGAGCAAGCCCTCGAAATCTGCGATATGCTCGTGCGCTCGAATGCGGTAGATGTCATCATCATTGACTCGGTGGCCGCGCTTGTGCCACGGGCCGAGATTGAAGGCGATATGGGCGATTCGCTGCCCGGCTTGCAGGCCCGGCTGATGAGCCAAGCCCTGCGTAAATTGTCGGGAGCGATCAGCAAAAGCCATACCGCTGTCGTATTCCTGAACCAATTGCGGATGAAGATCGGGGTGATGTTTGGTTCGCCCGAAGTCACGACGGGCGGGCAAGCCCTCAAGTTCTACGCCTCTGTGCGGCTCGACATCCGCCGCATCGAGACGATCCGGCAGGGCGAGGAGACGCTTGGCCAGCGTTCGCGGGTCAAGGTGGTGAAGAACAAAGTCGCGCCGCCGTTTGCCCAAGTCGAATTTGATATTATGCGGAGCGAGGGCATCTCGCGGGTGGGCGATCTGCTTGATGTGGGCATCAAGTATGAGATCATCCGCAAGAGCGGGGCGTGGTATTATCTAGGGGATGACCGCTTGGCACAGGGGCGCGAGAATGTCAAGTCGTTCCTGCGCGACAATCCGGCGGTGGCGGATGAGATCGAACGCCTGATCCGCGAACGTGCGCTGACTGCCCCGCCGGTGATGAGCAGCAAAGCGAGCCGCGCTCGTGCTGATGCTGAGGAGGATGAGGAGGATGAGGAGCAGCTGGATGATGAGGAAGCCTAGCCCAAGCTGGAGCCGAGCTGGAGCGATATGCCCGAAGGCGTGATTACTGCCCTCCGCGCTCAGGAGCGTGATTCGCAACGAGTGAATGTCTTCATTGACGATACCTTTGCGCTGGGGATCAGCCTTGATACCCTCGCGGCCGAAGGGCTACACGTCGGCAAACCGATAGATGCCGCAACATGGGCACGCTTGGAAGCCACAGAGCAAACGACTCAGGCTTTCCAACGGGCCCTTCGCTTTTTGCAGAGCCGCCCGCGCAGCACGGCTGAGGTGCGCCAACGCTTGCGCCGCGCCGCCTACGCCGATGCAACGATTGAAGCGGTGATCGCTCGCCTGACGGAACTGGCCTTGCTGGATGATGCCGAATTTGCCCGCCTATGGATTGCCCACCGCCACCACCACAACCCGCGTGGCACGGCGTTGCTGCGCGTAGAGCTACGCCAGAAAGGGCTTGACCGCGAGGTGATCGAGGCGGCATTAGCGGCAGCGCAGGAGCATGCCGACTACCCCGATGAAGCTGGGCAAGCCCGCCAGCTTGCGCTGGATGTGTTGCCGCGCTACTGCAATGCCCCCGACAAAGCCACCTTCGAGCGGCGCTTGGGCGGCTATCTGCAACGGCGGGGCTTTGCATTTGCCACGATCCGCCCAGTGCTAGCCGAACTGTGGCAGCAGTGCCACCCCGAATAGCCGTGACTGGGGGCGAAATGAATGGTGATTGATTGAACAAGCATAACCCAACCTGTGCTATTATAGGAGAGAAAGAGAACAACCAATGCCAGATATACAATATTCAGGATTAGCGTGTTTTCGCCTGCGCGGGCGGGATGGGACGGTACTCTGCGATCCGTTTGATCGCAGTGCTGGAATTGATCCCGGCAAACCCACCGCCCATATTGTCACCATCAGCAATGCCCATCCGCATCACAGTGCCAGCCAGATTGTGCGCCCGATGCGTGAGGATGAGCTGTTTGTGGTGCAAGGCCCCGGCGAGTACGAAGTACGTGGCGTGCTGATTACGGGGGTACGCACCCGCCCGCACCCCGAACGCCCGACAGCACCGCAGTACAATACGGTCTACGTGATCCACCTTGATGATGTGGCGTTTTGTCATGTGGGGAAGCTCAGTGGTGAACTGCCCCAGACGCAACTGGAGGAGATAGGCCGTGTGGATGTGCTGCTGTTGCCAGTGGGTGGTGGGGATACGCTCAACCCAGACGAAGCCGCCAGCGTGATCAGCCAGATCGAGCCAAGCATCGTGATCCCCATGTATTATGCCCTTGATGGCTTAGCTCCTGAATACCGCCTCGCAGCCCTTGAAAAATTTACCCACGCAGTCGGCTTGAAAGATACCCTCGCAGTTGACAAAGTGACGATCAACCCAGCGATGGTGTCCGAGTCGGAGCAGACGCGCTTTGTGCTGGTGCAGCCGAGCGGGGGGCAAATCGTGTGAGGGCGCGCCGTGAGCTGCGATAGGCGGTGCCCGCTATACCCGAAAACGCGCTCAGTTCGCGTTCTTCTTGGAAACAGCCAATGCTTATCAGAACATAGAGAAGGAAATGAGTGTGGCATCAGTAAACTGTAATGATCTCTTCACCTCCCCAGTGTCCGATCCTGCCCCTGCGATACGTCTATACATGTGAATAGCTGGTCACGCTGGCAGCAGTGATACCGCAGATGGGAGCTATCCGGGGGGGCAGCATACATCCTGTGTGGGGCGTGGTCAAAACGAAGCTAACAAGCAAACCATAGGGAAAGCGACGAACCCCTGCGGTTGTTCTGTCGCAGTGCGTAGACTGAGCAGATAAGGAGTGGTTGCAGCAATGACCAAATACATCTTTGTAACGGGTGGGGTCGTGTCATCTATCGGCAAAGGAATCAGCGTCGCATCCATTGGGCGGCTCTTGAAGAGTCGTGGCTTGCGGGTCTCGATCCAAAAGCTCGATCCCTACCTGAATGTTGATCCGGGTACAATGTCGCCGTTTCAGCACGGCGAAGTGTTTGTTACCGAAGATGGGGCTGAGACTGACCTCGATTTAGGGCACTACGAACGGTTCATTGATGAGAACCTGACGCGCTTGAGCAATGTCACCACTGGGCAGATTTACTCGGATGTGATCCAAAAAGAGCGGCGTGGAGACTATCTCGGCGGCACGATTCAGGTGATCCCGCACATTACAAATGAGATCAAAGCGCGGATTGCATCGGTTGCCCGCCAGACGGCTGCGGATGTGGTGATTGTCGAGATTGGCGGCACGGTGGGCGATATTGAAGGGTTGCCCTTCCTTGAGGCGATCCGCCAGATGCGCCGCGATGTGGGGCGCGATAATGTGCTGTATATCCATGTGACGTTGCTGCCGCATATCGGCGCAACCGATGAACTGAAAACGAAGCCGACGCAGCACTCGGTAACGGCTCTGCGGGGCTTTGGGATCAATGCTGACGTGATCCTGTGCCGCGCCGATCACCCGATCCCGCAGGGGATCCGCGAGAAGGTGGCTTTCTTCTCGGATGTGGATGTGCGTGCGGTGATCCCCGTCCAGACGGTAGACACGATCTATGAGGTGCCGCTGGTGCTGGAATCGGCGGGCTTGGGCGATTTTCTGGTGGAGCGGCTGAACTTGCCCGCCGCCGCGCCAGAGCTGGACTCGTGGCGGATGCTGGTGCAGCGCATCAAGCAGCCGCGCCCGTGTATCCCAATTGCACTGGTGGGCAAGTATGTTGAGCTGCACGATGCCTACCTGAGTGTGGTTGAGTCCTTGCGCCACGCCGCTGTGCAGCACGCGGTTGATCTGGATATTCGCTGGGTCTCTTCGGAAGCGATTGAGCAGGATGGGCCGGATGCCTACCTGAATGAGGTGGCTGGGATTGTGGTGCCGGGCGGCTTTGGGGATCGGGGGATTGAGGGCAAGATTGCGGCAGCGGACTATGCCCGCCATCACAAGGTTCCCTATCTAGGGCTGTGCTTGGGCATGCAGGTGGCGGTGATTGGCTTTGCGCGGCAGGTGCTGAGCAGCCGCACGCCAAACAGCACCGAGTTCGATGAGTATACCCCGCATCCGGTGATTGACTTGATGCCGGATCAGCGCGACATTACCGAAAAGGGCGGCACGATGCGGCTGGGGGTGTACCCGTGTGTGTTGGTGCCGGGCACGCGGGCGGCGCATGCCTACGGCAAGGATACGGTGATGGAACGCCATCGCCACCGCTTCGAGTTCAACAATCATTACCGTGGGCAGCTATCTGCGGCAGGGATGCTCGTCAGTGGGCACTCTCCTGATGGGCGGCTGGTAGAGATTGTCGAGCTGCACGATCATCCGTGGTTTGTCGGCAGCCAGTTCCACCCCGAATTCTTGTCGCGCCCGAATCGCCCGCACCCACTCTTTATGGGCTTTGTTGTAGCGGTCGCCAATTTTTTCGGCGACACCCACGTACTACGGAGCCAGCCTGACCTAAAGGCTGCCAACGAAAACGAATTTGATGTGTGTGCGTGGGTGGTTGCTGAGGCGTAACGGACATGAGTGCGGGGCGGCTGCGCTTCCGTTGCTCACTGTCGCACAAGTATGTGCGTGAGTATGCGTCTTGGTCACAGTCAGACCAAAGATAATCAGAGGCAGGGCGATCTATGCGCTCTGCCTGTGGTTGTTGACGAGTTGGCGATTGGTGTGCTAGGGGGCCAGCGACATACCCTGCGGTTTCTTATGCGCCAGCGACGGTGCGTTGCAAGCCCTCGCGGATGCTAACTGTGGCGCGGAAGTTGGCCCACTGCGCGAAGTGTTGCACATCGGCGCAGGAGTGGCGCACTTCGCCGCTGCGGGCGGGCTTGAACTCCGGCTGCACCGCTACGCCGAGGGCCGCACCGATCAGGTGGGCTAATTCGAGGATGCTCCACGTCTGTCCGGTGCCGACATTAAACACCTGTCCGCCCAAGTTGGGCGCGGTAGCCGCCGTCCATAGCCCCTGTACAATATCGCCGACGTAGATGAAATCCCGCGACTGTTGCCCATCGCCGAAGATCACCGGCTGCGTGCCGTGCCGCAGGGCCGCCACAAAACGGGGCACAACCGCAGCATACGGCGAGGCGGGATCTTGGCGCGGCCCATACACATTGAAGAAGCGGAGCGCAACCGTCTCTAGCCTATACAGGGTGGTGTAGAGTTGCCCTAGCTGTTCGGCGGCGAGCTTGGTAGTAGCATACGGCGAAAGTGGCTGGGGTGGCTCCTGCTCGCTGATTGGGAGCCGTTCGCTGTTGCCGTAGACGGCGCACGACGAAGCCTGCACCACCCGCTGCACACCCGCTTGGCGGGCGGCTTCGAGCACATGCAGCGTGCCAGTCGCATTGTGTGCTTGGGCTTTGAGCGGCTGCTCGACGGACTCGACAACGGAGACCAGCGCGGCGAGGTGGAAGACGGCGTGAACCTCCTGCATTGCCGCCTGCACTGCCGCCATGTCGCAGATGTCGCCCGTGTGGAAATCTACTGCCGCGAGCGCATCACCGAGCCATGCCTTGCGCCCACTGCTCAGGTTATCCAACACGCGCACCGCATGCCCCTGCTGCACCAGCCACTGCACCAGATGCGAACCGATGAAGCCCGCCCCGCCCGTCACCAGTATGTTCATCGTCCTACTTTCTACGGCATGGGCACACTCGCCGCGACGCGGGTGCCTTGCCCGATGCTGCTCTCAATCCCAAACTCACCGTGCAGCATCACCTCGATGCGCTTCTTCATGTTGATTAGCCCGGTGCCTTTGCGTCCGCCCTGCGGGTTCTCCATCACCTGATTAACGGGGAAGCCAACCCCGTTATCCTCGATCACGACTTGGAGCATATTCTCAAAGGAGCTAACGACGACGCGGGCCTGTGTTGCTTGGGCATGCTTGGAGACGTTGTTCAAGGCTTCTTGTACGAAGCGGAACAGGGAAAGTTCATAGTGGCGCGGCAGGCGATTGTTCTGCTCTAGCCCTTGAATGATGACGCTGATTTCAAGGTTGGCTTCTTTGCCAAATTCCTGTCCGAAGCGGCGCAGCGTAGCCACCAAACCTAGATCGTCAATCGTCATCGGGCGCAGATCAAAGATCAGCCGGCGGCCTTCTTGCAGCGCAGCATTGATAGACGTGCGCAGGCTGGCGAGTTCGGTGCGGGCTTGCTCTGGGTCGCGCTCCAGCATCTTCTGCCCAATCTCTGCCCGCAGCACGAGGTTGGCAAGGGTCTGCACGGGCCCATCGTGGAGCTGGATCGAGATGCGGTGCAGATCGGCTTCGTGGGTGGCAATAATCTCGGCGAGTTCGTCGCTCTGGGCATTGGCGGCACTGCTTGCGGCTCCGCTCTGCCCCGCGCCTTGATTGAGCAGATCATCGAGCACATCTACCACTTCAGCCATCTTCTTTTGTTGGGCTTTCATCATCGTCTGGCGCAGTTGCAGTTGTTCCAGCTGGGCTTTCATCATGTGCAGGCGCATCTGCACTTCTTGCGCGGCGGCAAAGAAGTTCTTGATTTCGGCTTTGCTGTAGCGTTCGAGGTTGACTTCCAGATCGCGCACCCGGTTGGATACGGTCATCTCACGCTGCACCAGTCGCTCCACCTCTTGCGTGCTTTGGCGCACGAGGGTTTCATTCTCATTGATCTCGCGTTGCAGTCGAGCTTGCTCATCGCGGTAGCTATCGCGTAGACTAGCGAGCTTATTCTGCTGTTCCTGTTGAGCCATGCTGATCTCCTTCGCCATGCATTGGGCGCACGCCGTTGCCGGATTTGTTCTTGCTGCTCATAGTGTAGGTCAGATCAAACCGAAACGCAACCGCCAGACGTTAATCATTGCTTCGATAACGATCTGGCGCGACATTTTCGAGTTGCCGACCCGCCGATCTGGGAAGATGATCGGGATCTCGCCGATGTGGAAGCCCGCCCGCCGCGCCCGATAGATCATCTCGATCTGGAAGGCGTAGCCATTTGAGCGCACCGCCGCAAGGTCAATCCGTTCGAGCACTTCGCGCCGATAGCAGCGAAAGCCACTCGTGCTATCGTGGATCGGCAGGCGCAGGATGGTGTTGGCATAGGCGTTGCCGCCGCGACTGATGAACTGGCGCAGCATGCCCCAATCGGAGGTTGCCCCGCCGCGCACGTAACGCGAGCCGATCACAACATCGTAGCATAGATCGGCGTTGTCAATCAGGTAGGGCAGGTAGGCTGGATCGTGGGAAAAATCGGCATCCATCTCGCAGATCAGGTTTGCATTGTGCGCTAAAGCCCAGCGAAAGCCATCCAGATAGGCGGTGCCCAAGCCGAGCTTACGGGGCCGTTGCAGCACGGCAACGCGGGCTTCGCGGCGGGCATAGTCGGCAACGAGCTGCCCCGTGCCATCCGGCGAATTATCATCTACGACCAGTACGCGGCAGCGCGGGTATTCCAGCACCTGCGCGATCAGGTCGAGGATTGTGCCGTGTTCGTTGTAGGTTGGGATGACGACGACGCAATCAGGGGCACTCGGCAAGCGAGGTGGGGTCAGGTTCGGGGGCGGGATGCTGACTTGGGGTAGGTTTATCATGGTCTACAGCTCTTTGCACCATTTGTACCATTTGCAACATGGCACGCTAACATCTTCACCGGCTCTATTATACAGCCATCCGCAAGCAGCGGATATGATTGGCAGGGGTGCATTATTTGCCAAAGTGCAGTAGAATGAAATTGACATGGTACTATTGCCCTAATTTTGGGCACACGGCTAGGCAAGTTGTCCGAGAACTGCTATACTCAACGTGTAATGCGCTGTGCTTGTAAGGAAGGAAGATACAATGGATAACAAATTCATTCCGCTCGTTCTTGTAATGATAGGCACACTGGTTGCGCTAATCTTCGCCACCAGTGCGGTGCAGCCCAATCCGGCGGTTGCGGAATATCCCCCGCCCCCGCGCCCGCCGGTGTTGCCCCCTGATCCCCCGCCCCCGCTTCCGGTAGAACCGACGGCGATCCCGATCCCGCGCAGTGGTGGTGGTTCATCGAGTAGTTCGCCGCCCGATCTGGAGTTTGTGCAGCTGCTCAGTGCAACAACGCTCCGGCAGGGCGATCTGCTAGAGATTACGCTGATTACGCGCCACGTTGACGGCTCACGTCCGGCAGAGAATGTGCTGATCTTCCTTGAGTTGCCTGTATTCTTTAGCATTATGAGCGCACAGACAAGCTGGGGTACGTTTGCGATCCAAGGCGAGCAGATTGCAGTGCAGATCCCGGTGCTGTACAGAGGCGATGAAGTGGTGACAACGATTGTGGGCATGGTTGAAGAGCCGCCCCTGTATGCCCAAATGCAGTTGATCGGATCGGTGAATAGCAGCACGCCCGATAGCAATTTCGATAATAATATGATGGGGCAGATGGTCTTCTTCCCTTGACAAACGTGGACTTGTGCGGTATACTGGCATAGTGTAGGAATACGTGTGTTCACACCTGTTTGGGGATGCTTGGTTTCGACAGGGGAGGAATACCGTAGATTGCAGGCCGAGCCGCCCAGTCTCGTTAAAGGGGCACAAGCCAATAACTGGCAACAACACTTTTCGCGCTCAGCCTCAGCTGGCGCTCGCCGCTTAATTAAGTGGCGCGCTGTTTCTCGGTTCGTCCGGTAACGGGGAAAACAGCGTCAACTAGCCGGATGCTCCGTGTGCTGTATCTGTGGGCACGCGGCTAAGATTAACAGAATGGTCTGTTGCCACCTTTGTTTGTTGTGGGGGCGCAGACGACACACTACAATAAACTAAGCCTGTAGCATGTCTATGGCGGAATCTTTTGGACAGGGGTTCGATTCCCCTCATCTCCACCAAATTTGAGCGAAGCGGTTGTTGGCTCTGCCACAGCCGCTTTTTGTTTTCAGGCGCGGCAACGCTGATCCCAGAGCGATTTCTTGCCAATGTGTAGGCCCATCGGTAGCGGTTGCTCGGTTTGGGTCTGGGGCAAGCGCAGCCCTGCTCACGCGGCTGCGCTCGCCACCCCCACCTTCAGCAGCCCAAGCGCGAGCGTGGCGCAGCGAATACGGCTGACAAGCACGCCGCGATCCAGCTCTGGCAGCAGCGCCCACACATCGAGCGTCGCCAGATCGGACACCAGCATGCCCGCCACCCGTTCACACAGGAGCGCGGCGGCGGCTTGGCTGATCGTGCAGCCCGCCCCTTCAAACTGCACCTGCGCGATACGTTGCCCGGCGTGGCTCAGGCGGATATAGAGCGTGAGTTGATCGCTACAGCCGGGCGTGTGCCCCGACAGGCTGATCGTTGCATCGCTGAGGCTGCCATAGTGCGGCGGGTGCTGATAGTAGGCTTGGAGTAGCTCAATCGTCTCAAAGCGATCTAGCGTTTCAGTTGGTGCGAGGGTAGGCATAGCGGCTCCTTTCGTTTGGGCTGCGTGGTCAAGCTATGTGATCCCCTGAACAGCCTCCAGTTCAAGGCTCAGGTCAATCGAGCGCACCGAATGGGTCAGCCCGCCCACCGAGATGTAGTCTACACCGCTCTCGGCAACGGCGCGGATCGTCGCTAGGGTGATCCCGCCGGATGCCTCCAACGGCACCCGCCCCCCAAGTAGGCCCACCGCTTCGCGCATCTGGTCGGGGGGCATATTGTCGAGGAGGATTATATCTGCGCCTGCATCGGCGGCTTCGAGGGCTTGCTCCACGCTCTCAACCTCGACTTCGACAACAACGAAGGGGCTGGTGCGGTCTTGCGCCTGTTGCACAATTGCACTGAGGCTTAAGCCTTGCCCGCGCAACAGGGCGAGGTGGTTATCTTTGATCATGATTGCATCGTACAGCCCGAAGCGGTGGTTCATGCCGCCGCCCATCCGCACGGCGTATTTCTCTAGCACGCGCAAGCCGGGCGTGGTTTTGCGCGTATCAAGGATGCGGGCCGGCAAGCCCGCAACAGCTGCTACAAATGCTGCGGTGTGCGTGGCAATGCCACACATTCGTTGCATCAGGTTCAGCGCAACCCGTTCGCCCATGAGGATGCTGCGGGCATTGCCGGATAGGGTTAGCAGCGGGGTATTGGCGGCGACGTGGTCACCTTCGGCAACAAGGACTTGCACTGTGAGGGTAGGGTCTACGGCTGCAAAGACTGCTGCCGCAACTGGCGCACCGGCGATCACTGCTGCTTCGCGGGTGATGATGCGGGCGTGGGCGTGGGCCTGCGCGGGGATCAGCGTCATTACCGTGCGGTCGCCGTCGCCGATGTCCTCGCGCAGGGCGCGGCGCACAAGCTCAGCGAGCAGATCGTGGGGAATATCGAATGGGTTCATCTCGCGCTCCTTTGGCTAGACAGGTAGCGGGGTTTGTCTGTTCTGACACCCTCGTTCCTGACGACCTACCTTATGCCGCGTGTTGGGTGCGGCGGATGAGTTCAACTGGCTCAATTGCACCATACAACACATCATCGGCGATGCTGGTGGTGATGTGGGGCAGCTGCCCGCGCTCCTGCACGATATGCACCTGCCACGCCGGATCGGTGTGCGGGAAGTCGGTGCGCTGGTGGGCCCCGCGACTCTCCTCCCGCAGGCGGGCACTGTTTGCCACAAGCCGCGCCACCAAGCCCGCATTGATCGCAGTCAGCAGGTCGTGGTTGGTGCTGTCGTTGGCGGCGAGCGTGAGCGGGAACTGCGCCAGATGGGCCTGTGCGGCCTGTAGCCCATGCTCGTTGCGCTGCACCCCGACGTGGCGAACCATCGTGTGGGCTAGCTCTTCGCGCCACGCGGCGGGGGGCGTTGCCGGATCGGACACAGGCGTATTGGCAGGGCGCGCTGGCGGTGCGCCATAGGTGTGGATGCCTGTCTCAACGTGGGCTAAGGCGGCCCGCGCTGCCCGCCGCCCAAACACAAGGCATTCGAGCAGTGAATTGCTGGCGAGCCGATTGGCTCCGTGAATACCGGTACAGGCACACTCGCCCGCCGCATACAGCCCGGCGAGGCTTGTTGCGCCGTGTGTGTCGGTGCAGATGCCGCCCATCAGGTAGTGCGCGGCAGGTGCAATGGGGATCGGGCTGATTGCGGGATCAAGCCCCTCAGTGCGGCAGCGTTGGACAATTGAGGGGAAGCGGTGTTCCAGATACGCCGCGCCGAGATGGGTCAGGTCTAGCAGGACGTGATCGCGGCCGTGCTGCTGCATGGTGGCAAAGATCGCCCGTGAGACAATATCACGCGGGGCAAGCTCGGCGCGCGGGTCGAAATCAGGCATAAATCGCCAGCCGTTCACGTCGCGCAGGATGCCGCCCTCGCCGCGCGTGGCTTCGCTAATCAGGAAGCCGTGCCCAGTTTTGGTGCGAAAGACGGTTGGGTGGAACTGGACAAACTCCAGATCGGCAACGGCTGCGCCCGCCCGATACGCAAGCGCAATGCCTTCGCCGAGTGCATGCGGCTGGTTGCTGGTCAGCCCGTAGAGTGCGCCCGCCCCGCCTGTGGCGAGGATCGTTGCGCGGGCGACGAGCGTGTGCCACTGCCCCTGCTGATCGAGGGCAAGCACGCCCGTGCAGCGTCCGCGTTCGCCGCGCAGGTCTATCGCGTGCATGCCTTCTAGGAGGCGGATCCGCGGGTGGGCGCGGGCCCGCTGCATAAGTGTGCTGATGATGGCCCAGCCGGTTGTGTCGCCGCTGTGCAGGATGCGCCGATGTGAGTGCCCGCCCTCTAGCCCTAGCGCGAACTGTCCGCCATCCGCCCGCTCGAAGGGCACGCCCAGCGCGGCGAGTTGGCGCATCAGCGCGGGAGCCTCATGGACCAGCACGTCCGTCACGAGCGGATCGGTCAAGCCGGCCCCGGCAATCAGGGTATCGCTCAGGTGCGCGGCGGGCGAGTCGGTCTGTTCAAGGGCGGCGGCAATCCCGCCCTGTGCCCACGCCGAATTGCTCTCGGCCAGTGTTGCCCGGGTGAGCAGCAGCACGTCAGCGTGTTCTGCGGCGGCGAGGGCTGCCGCCAAGCCTGCCGCACCGCTCCCAATCACGAGCAGATCGGTGTGCTGCCGCTGAGCCTGTGCGGGCAAGGGCGTGGCGTAGCGCGGGGTGGCAACTGCAAGGCGGCTTACGTCTATTCCATAACCTAACGTTTTCATCGTCCGTTCCTTCTAGTCAGGGGTGGTCTCTACAGGGCAACCATCCGATCAATGGCGGTCCGGGCCCGCTCCGCTAGCGCGGTGGGCACGCGGATCGGGTGCGTCATGGTTTGCAGCGAATGCAGGATCTTGGGCACGGTGATGCGCTTCATGTAGCGGCAGGATGTGCCCGCATCGACCGGGATGAACTGCTTGTCAGGGTTGTTCTTTTGCATCGGGTGCAGTACACCGATTTCGGTTGCCACAATGAACTGCTGCGCGTCGCTCTGTTGGGCGTGGGTGATCATGCCGCCGGTTGAGAGGATGCGCGTGCGTTCGCGGCTGATCTGCCCGCGGGCCAGTGCGCTCATGGTGGAGCTGACGCAGCCGCATTCGGGATGCACAAGCAGTTCCGCATCGGGGAACTCGCGCAGCAACTCATTCACAAATTGGGGCTTGATCTGGGCATGCACATGGCACTCGCCCGCCCAGATCTCGATGGGCCGCCCCGTCGTCTCGCGGAGGTACGTGCCGAGATACATGTCGGGCAGGAACAGGATTTGCCGATCTGCGGGGATCGCCCGAATGACCCGCTCGGCGTTGCTGGAGGTACAGCAGTAGTCACTTTCGGCTTTGACTTCCGCCGTTGTGTTGACATAAGAGACGACGACTGCGCCGGGATGTTCGGCTTTCCACGCCCGGAGCTGCTCGGCATTGATCGAGGCGGCAAGTGAGCAGCCCGCTTCGAGATCAGGCAGCAGGACGGTTTTGTCGGGGCAGAGGATCGCCGCTGTCTCCGCCATAAAATGCACGCCGCAGAACACAATTACGTCAGCATTGGTGCGGGCGGCGGCTTGAGCCAGCGTGAGCGAATCCCCGACGACATCGGCAATATCTTGAATATCGCCAGTCTGATAGGTATGCGCGAGCAGGATTGCGTTGTGTTCGCGCTTGAGGCGGTCAATCGCTGCAATGATTTCTGCGCTCGGCAGAATGGGGGTTGTTGGGTGCATCTTCATTTCCTCGTGTTGCCAGTGAAGGGCGAGCCTCACTGCTATTTAGTGTCATAAGAACACTAATTGTTATTGTAAAAAAAACACTAAGCCAAGTCAGTTAAAAAATCACCGCGAGGTGATCCTCATCCTACACATCAGATCAATTCAGGCAGATCCCAAACTCTCCTGATTTAGTGTTATATCAACACTAGGGGAAAGTGTAAATCTGACACCAAGTATACCGGATTTGGGCAGCTCTGTCAAGAGGGTTTGGCGATGGGGCGTGACTGATCTGAAATCTGGCTGCTCTCTCTGGTATAATACGTGCAACAAAGCAGACGAAACCATGTAGGATCATTGCCAATGCAAGCGACATCCTTCTCCCACTCCAATTCCAACCCGCCCGATCTGCGGCTACTGGTGGCGCAGCAAGCCCGCCAGATTGCCATGCTCACCGAGCTAGCGCATATTGCCGCCACGCCCCAAGCCGAAGCTGCGCTGCTCACGGCTGCCGCGCAGTGTCTTGCTACTACTGGCGGCTACACCACCATCGAAATCTTTCTCCTTGATCCAATCAGTAGCGAACTGGTTTTGGCGGCGGTGGTGGGCGCGGAGCAGCAGACAGGCGGCTATCGCCAGTCGGTGCAGCATGGCATTCTGGGGCAAGCGATTCGGACTGGGCAGGTGCAGCGTGTGGATGATGTGCAGCAGGCCCCCGCCTACCTTGCGGGCTATGCCAGCACCTGCTCGGAGCTGTGCGTGCCGATCAGTGCGCGGGGCACGCTGCTCGGTGTGTTGAATCTGGAGTCGCCCGACCGAGCCTGCTTCGCCCTGAATGATGTGTCGCTGCTGACGGCGGTGGCTGATCTGCTGGCGGGCATGATTGAGCAGACGCGGCTTGCCCAACGGGCCCAAGAAGCAGCCGTGCTGCGCGAGCGCAATCGCCTTGCCCGCGAGCTGCACGATAGTGTGACCCAGCAGCTCTTTAGCATTACGCTGACGGCCCAAGCCGCCCGCACCCATCTGGAGCGCAACCCGCAGCGAGTCGAGCCATTGCTAGAGCGGCTGCAAGAGACAGCCAGTGCAGCCCTAACGGAGATGCGGGCCCTGATTAGTCAGCTGCGCCCGCCAGCCCTCGCCGAGCAAGGCTTGGTCACGGCCCTGCGCCAGTTGGTGGCGCAGATCAGCCACCGCGAAGGCTTACGGATTGATCTGCGGGTGAGCGGCGACGAGCGGCTGACACAGGGCTTTGAGGCGGCTCTGTATCGGATTGTGCAAGAAGCCTTGAACAATATCGTTAAACATGCAAACGCCGGCTGTGTCCAGATTGTGCTGGATTGCCAGCCGCAGCACGTCGCCTTGACGGTAGCCGATGATGGACAGGGCTTTGAGCTAGAGGCCCTCCCCCCTGTCCATACCTCTCCGCCGAGCGGGTTCCGTCAGCTCGGATTGCTGACCATGCACGAGCGGGCCAGTGAACTCGGCGGCAGTTTGCGGTTGCATTCACAGGTGGGGCAGGGCACGTCCTTGACGCTGCTGATCCCCCGTAGCCCACAGGAGTAGCAGCGGGTGCAAAACGAACTGGTCCGAGTGCTGATTGTTGACGATCATCGGGTGGTGCGGCAAGGGCTGCGCGACTTTCTCGAACTCCACGCGGCGATTGAGGTGGTGGGTGAAGCGGGCGGCGGTGCAGAGGGTGTTGCGCTGGTGCGCGAACTTGTGCCGGATGTGGTGCTGATGGACCTGATGATGGCCGGCGTGGATGGGATTACGGCAACCCGCCAGATCCGCCAGATTAGCCCGCGCACGCAGGTCATTGTGCTGACCAGCTTCACGGATGATCAGTCTATCTTTCGGGCGATGCAAGCCGGGGCGATCTCGTATCTGCTCAAGGATGTATCGCCCGAAGGCCTTGCCCACGCGATCCTTGCGGCCCAGCGCGGCGAGGGTGTGCTGCATCCGGCGGTGGCGGCACGGGTGATGCAGGAGATGCAGCCGGCTGGCGCGGGGCAGGTGCTGAGTCCATCTGGGGAGCATTTGACGGAGCGTGAGCTAGATGTACTGCGCCTGATTGCCCAAGGCAAGAGCAACAAAGAAATTGCTGAGATTCTGATTATCAGCGAAAAGACGGTCAAAACCCACGTTAGTAATATACTGAGTAAACTGCATCTCGCAGACCGTACTCAAGCAGCAATATATGCGCTGCGGCAAAGGATTGTGCCCTAACTGCACCAAGCCACACCTTTGTCGTGCAGCGCACACCCATGTTGGAAAGGATTGTGGCATGGCGCGAATGATTTTGTTGGGGGTTGGCACAGCCGTGCCGGATGAGCAGCGCGGGCATACCCATATGGTATGGGATGGCCCCGGTGGGCCGATGTTGATCGATGCAGGCGGGAGTACCTACCAACGCCTGCTACAGGCGGGCATTGATCCGCGCACCTTGACGGCGATCATCTTGACGCATAGCCACGCCGATCATATCAATGGCTTGCCTGCGCTGCTGTTTAGCATGAGCCTTGCCGGACGCGGCGAGCCGATCCCGATCTATGCGCTGCCTGAGACGATCAGCGTCACAGCGCGGGTGCTGGATGCGTTTGGGCTAGAGAAATATATGGTGCAACCGGAGTGGCGGCCCGTTTCGGCGCACGAGGAGCTACCGCTAGGGGCGGGGTGGTTGCTGAAAACTGCGCCGACGCTGCACACGCGGCCCTGCTTTGCGTTGCGCTTCAGCGATGTAACCGGCACGCATGTCTTGACCTATTCAGCCGATACTGCGCCCTATGCCCCCGTGCAACATCTGGCGCATGGTAGCCGCATCTTGATCCACGAGGCCACCGAACACGAACCAACGACGTATCACACCACGCCCCGCGAAGCCGGACAGGTGGCGCAGCGGGCGGGTGCGAAGCGGCTGATTCTGGTGCATTACAGCCCCCACTGGACGATGCCCGAAGCGGATGCACTGGCTGAAGTGCGGGCGGGGGGCTTCACGGGTATTGCCGAGATTGGGCGCGAGCAGCAGGTGATCGAGGTGTGAGTGGTCAGCGTGCATAGCGCAGATACACCGCCCACGTTGCCGCTGCCGCCTGCTCCCACGAAAAGCGGCGGGCGTGCTGTAGGCTACGGGCGCGGAGTTGCTGGCGGAGGCTGGGATTGTGCAATACCCGTTGCAGGTGTTCGGCGATTTCGAGGAAGCTATACGGATCAAATGTTAGGGCGGCATCGCCAACTACTTCGGGCAGGCTGCTGGCGTAGGCACACAGCACGGGCGCACCACACGCCATCGCCTCAAGCGGCGGCAGCCCGAAGCCCTCGTAGAATGACGGGAAGACAAACACTTCCGCCCCACTGTAGAGCGCAGGGAGATCGGCTTCGGCAACATCGGGGATGAACTGCACCCGCTCGTTGAGGTTGCGCTCGGCAACCATTTGGCGGGCTTCGGGGTAGCGTGGATCGGTATGCCCAGCCAGCACCAGCACCGCATCGGTGGTGGGGTGTTCGGCTAGCACGCGCTCCCACGCCCGCACAAGGCGGGGTAAGTTTTTGTGGGGCTTGTTTGAGCCGAGATACAGCACGTAGCGCGGCGGCAGTTGGTAGCGGCGGCGCAGATCATCCACGATAGGCTGGGGTTGCGGCTGGAAGTGAGCATCGGCTGCGCCATACACCACCGTGATCTGTTCGGGGCGTAGGTGATAGTACGCCCGCAGATCGTCGCGGGCACTGGCCGAGATGGTAATGATGTGGGCTGCCGAACGCACGGCCCAGCCCATCAGGGTGCGGTAGAGGTAGCGACTACGCGGCGATAGGGTAGCTGGGTAGCGTCGCCCGATCAAGTCATAGATGGATACGATGGAAGGGCACGGGATGCCGACGTAGGGCTTGACGTAGTAGGGCGAGTGCAGCAGATCGAGCTTGAGCTGGCGGGCAAGGCGCGGCAGCCCGTGCTGCTCGGCCAGCGAAAACGGGCGCAGGCGGGTCTGCACCAGCTCAAGCTGGGGGGCTTGCGCCAGCGCAGCCAGATCGTAGCGGGTGTTGGGCAGATCAGGGTTGCTGATCAGCACCAGCGTATGCGCCGGATCACGCTGCGGTAAGGGGCCCATCGCCGCCACGAGATTGTACAGATACCGCCCGATGCCGGGGAAGTGGTCATAGATCACGCGGATGTCTAGCCCGATCCGCATTGGGCCTGCTCCTGTTGTGCGTGCTGCGGTGCCATCATTCCATCATTCCATCGCCGCGAGGCGGGCTTGTAGCCGCTCGACGGTGGCACTGGCCGCGGCGAGGCTGTCGCGTTCGCGCTGCACGACGGCTTCAGGCGCACGGGCCACAAACTTCTCATTTGTTAGCTGGGCCGTGCGGCGTTGCACTTCGGCTTCGGCTTCGGCCAGCTCCTGCTCAAGCCGGGCCCGCTCCGCTGCCATATCTACCAAGTCTGCGAGCGGTAGGTAGATCTCCACCGTGCCAATCACGAGCGTTGCGGCTTGGGCCGGGCGTGGCTCGAGCGTCGGCACGATCTGGAGTTGGGCGGCATCCACCCGCGCCAAACGGCTGATGAGCGGGGCAAGCCGCGCAATCTGGGGGGCTTCGGTGCCGGTGACAATGATTGCCGCGATCCATTTGGCTGGCTCAACTTTGTACTCATTGCGGAGGTTGCGGATGCCCGTGATCGCCTCACGGAAGGTCTCGAAGGTGCGCTCGGCGGCGGCATTGACATAATCTGGATCGGGGCTAGGCCAGTCTGCGAGCGAGAGCGACGGCGCAGGTGCGTGGGGCGTGTCCTCGACAAGGAACTGCCACGCCACCTCTGTCACGTAGGGCATGTAGGGGTGCAGCAGGCGCAGGCTACCTTCCAGCACATGGAACAAGATGCTGGCGGTGGGGGCGGCCGTCTCTGGCTCATCGAGTTGGGCTTTGGCCAGCTCCACATACCAATCGGCAAAATCGCTCCACAAGAAATCTTGCACCTGCCGTCCGGCTTCACCGAGATTGTAGCTTTCGAGTAGGCGGGTTACATCTTCGACGAGGCGCGTGTAGCGCGATAGCACCCAGCGATCCGCGACTGTGAGGGCGGGCAGATCGGCGGGTGGCAGGGTGTAGGTGGCGGGCCCATCGGCACCACGCTGCTGGGCGAGCCGCCCTAGCACAAAGCGGTTGATGTTCCACAGCTTGTTGGCGAAGTTGCGGGCGGCTTCGATGCGTTGCGGGTTGAGGTTGGTATCTTGGCCCGGGGTGCTGCTGGTAGCGAGGGTGAAGCGCAGCGCATCCGTGCCGTACTGCTCCATCACTTCGAGCGGGTCAATCACGTTGCCAAGCGTCTTGGACATTTTGCGCCCGTGTTCGTCGCGCACCAAGCCGTGCAGGTAGATCGTGTGGAACGGCTCTTTGCCGGTGAGGTAGCAGCCCATCATCATCATGCGAGCCACCCAGAAGAAGAGAATATCGTAGCCGGTTTCCAGCACACTGGTAGGGTAGAAGACGCGCAGGTCGTCGGTGTCGTTGGGCCAGCCGAGCGTGCTGAATGGCCACAGACCACTGCTAAACCATGTATCCAGCACGTCGGGGTCTTGCGGCAGATCGGCGGGCGGCGGAGCGTCGGGGTCGGGCACGATCATCGTGCCGTCGGGCGCATACCAGACGGGGATGCGATGCCCCCACCAGAGCTGACGGCTGATACACCAATCGCGGATGTTTTCGAGCCAGTGGATGTAGACCTTCTCGAAATGCTCAGGGATGATGCGCGTGCGGCCCTCAACCACCGCTGCAAGGGCCAGCTTGGCCATCGGCTCAACGCGCACAAACCATTGCTCGCTGAGCAGTGGCTCAATTACCTCGCCACTACGCTGGCTAATGCCCACGCTCATGGTGTGCGGCGTGGTCTCGACGAGCAAGCCCTCGCGCTCCAGATCGGCTAGCACGGCTTTGCGGGCGGCGTAGCGTTCCATGCCCGCATAGGCTCCGCCGTGGCTGTTCAAGGTGGCATCGGGCTGCATAATATTGACCATCGGCAGGTCGTGACGTTTGCCCACTTCGTAGTCGTTGGGATCGTGGGCGGGCGTGATCTTGACCGCCCCTGTGCCAAATTCGGGGTCAACGTATGCATCGGCAATGATCGGCAAGCGTCGCCCGATCACCGGTAGCACGGCGTAGCGTCCGATCAGGTGCGTGTAGCGTTCATCGTGCGGGTTGACCGCCACAGCGGTATCGCCCATCAGCGTTTCGGGGCGGGTGGTTGCCACGCTGATATAGTCGCTTGCGCCCACGGCCCACTGGCCACTGCCCCATGCCTGCGCGTCGAAGGCGGTATCATCGGCTCCGGCGGGCAGGATCGGGTAGCGGATGGTGTAGATCGAGACGTTGCGGGTTTCGTATTCGACTTCGAGATCGCTGACGGCAGTGCCCAGCTTGGGCGACCAGTTGACCAGATATGTGCCGCGATAGATCAAGCCATCATCATACAGTCGCTTGAAAGCCGTCTGCACGGCGCGGCTCAAGCCAGCATCGAGCGTGAAGCGTTCGCGGCTCCAATCACAGCTAGCCCCCAAGCGGCGCATCTGGCGGTTGATCTCGCCGCCATATTTCGCATTCCATTCCCATGTGCGCCGCAGGAACTCCTCACGCCCAACCTGCTGGCGGCTTGTGCCTTCACTGATCAGCAGCTTCTCAACTTGGCTCTGGGTAGCAATGCCCGCATGGTCGGAGCCGGGCACCCACAAGGTCTGATGGCCACGCATGCGCCGATAGCGGATCATGATGTCTTCAAGCGTGACAAACATGGCGTGCCCCAGATGCAGCAAGCCGGTGATGTTGGGCGGCGGAATGCTGATCACAAACGGCTCGTGCGGGGCATCGGCACGCGGCTGGAAGTAGCCTTGCTGTTCCCACCACGCATAGAGCGGCTGCTCGATGGGCTGGGGATCGTAGGGCTTGGTCAAGTCAATGCTTGCCAAAAGATCAGGTTTCTGATGGGTTGTCTCAGTCATTGCGAGTGCCTCTTTCTTATCGTGTACGTGCTACGGCCCAAACAAAAAAACCCATCCTTGCAGATCAAGGACGAGCGTTGTGTCTCGTGGTACCACCCTGAGTTTAGCAGACCGCCGCGTAATATCGGCAGGTCTGCCCTCATATGCGCGGTAACGGGCGCACCCGAACGAGCCTACCTGATCTGTGAAAGACAGATCGCTCAACTCGTTAGCTCACAGGCGACTTCAGCATCGGCGATCACTGGGGCGGGGTTGCAGCCTAAGCCCGGCCCTCTCTGGCAGGCGCAACGATGCGTACTCCTCCTGCTCAACGCTTGGCTATAGATGTTGTGCATGGAGCGGGCGACGCGACTCGAACGCGCGACATTCTGCTTGGAAGGCAGATGCTCTACCAACTGAGCTACACCCGCACTGCTCTTTATCCTAGCACATCCCGCACGGTTTGGCAATTGCGGGATGGGGGATGCTGGGGCTTAATCGCCAAAGCTATCGAGCGGCACACAGTTCGCGGGCGCATCATAACCGCTGGCCTTAAACTCCTCACAGGATAAGAACAAGAAGTGATTGTGCCCGACGAGCCAGCCCAATACCCCCACGAAAACAATGATCGCGGCAAGTTGCTGGCGTTGCAGATCGCTCAGCCGTTTTGCATCCGGCTGCAAAATGCGAAACAAGATCGTGGCCGCATAGGGCAGCCAGAAGAAGAACACGATGAGGATTCCCCCAATCTGCACCAGCACCAATGCCCAGTGCCCGCGCCCCACGATAGCCGATAAGCTCAAGGTGGTAATCAGCCAGATCAGCGGGATAGGCAGCAACAGGGTATCGCGGCGCTGCAACTCAAACAGATCCTGCCCCTGCCCGCCAATCACTAACAAGGCTAGCACCAAGCCGATAGCCGCCGCAATCACAAAGAAGGTGCGCTCGTAAGAGATATTCTGGAATGCCCCAAGATTGAAGCCAATATCCCACGCCAGTGGCGCACCGCCTACCGCCAGCAATACAAACCGCTGGAACTGGGTGCGGTTCATCCGTTTGGCAGGGGCCGCGAGCGGCGCAGATGGTTCTTGGCTCATGGGCTTACTCACAGCGATGCGATCCAATCAATGTTATTTATTATTCATCGGTAGGGGGATTCTTGTCAAACTGTTCTCTAGCTCACAGAACGGGGGTGTAAGATAGGGTATGCTGATAAGCAGACAAATCATGAGTAAGAAGGGAGACATCATTATGCCTAATCCAATGCTTGCGCCGCTACCCGAATGGACAAGCACCAGCCTGCACCTGCACCGCGCCACACAGGTTCTCGGTCTCATCCAGCGGGTTGTGCTGCCAGCCCAGCCCAGCTACCTGCACCTTGCGCTATTGCCCCAGCCGTATGGGGTAGCCACCCAACCCCTGCCGAGCGGCACATCGCTGCAACTCGATTTCGGGGCGGCGCAGGTGCGTTACAGCCCCGCGCATGGCGCTAGCACCAGCCTTGAGCTTGCCGCGCATAGCCCAGCCAGCTTGCTCGAAGCCCTGCTGCACACTGCCCACCATGATCTCTTTGCCCACCTGAATCCGGTGCAAGGAACCCTCACGGCGGCATTGCAGGCCCACGCGGAGAGCGAGGAGCCACTCAGTGCGGAGCCGTTTGCAATCCACGCGGAAACTGCCGCCGGTTATGCTGATGCGTTGGCCGCAGTCTTCACCGGCATGTCCCGGGCGCGAGCGCAGATTGGCGGGCTGCAAACGCCACTCGTGATCTGGCCTGAACATTTCGACATGGCGACGTTGCTGTTCCATCGGAGTAACGCAGCGATGGATGATTACCAACCCCACGTCAGTCTCGGCTTTGCGCCCTTCACCCCCGATCAATACCCGCGCCCGTATCTCTACGGCTATGCCTACCCCTACCAACCTGACCCCACGCAAACCCCCGCCCCAGCTGCGGCGGCGTGGCATACAGCCGGCTGGACGGGCTTGGTGGTGCCCTATGATACGCTGGCGGCGCAGGCTCAGCCGGTGGATGCGGTTGAGCAGTATTGCATGCAGTTCTACGTCACCCTGACCAGCGTGCTTCAGGTTGAGTCGGCTTAAGCCTACCGGTATCCGCCGCAATGCCACATAGCTACGCTACGGTATTTTGCGTAGCGTAGCTACGTAGGTGACAGGGCGGAACAGCGGAGTGTTATCTATATTGAGTGCGTAGCGCAGTTAGCGGCGAATGACTTTCGTGCCATCCTTGAAGACAACAACGATGTAGTAGTTTCTACCCTCACGCATCACTGCGGTGTCAATCACGTCACGCTTGCGTCGTTCCAGTGCAGCCAGTGTGGTTGCCAGTGCGTAATTCATTTGCGTGTTGCTCCATCGGTCTCAGAATACGAATACCTCTTTGCATGGAACAACGCTCTGCCCAAAGATTTTTACACAATACCAACCAAGAATCACTGAATTCCCTGCTAGTATCAGTCGTATGCGGGGTCTGTGTAATCTTCTTGTAATGTTTAATGCCGATCAATCGTTGCACGCGGAATGCCCACCCTGAGCGTAGGGCATGCGCCCCTTGCTGGCAAGCGAGGTTGTTTGCGTGCAAAGCGTGCAAATGGCAAGGAGTAACTCATTTGGAACTAGGAGCCGTAATATTATCATGTGCAGTTTTTAGGCTTTTTTATGAGGAGCAATACCGTGTTACGTCGCTTGCCATTACTGAGAGTCTTACGCTATGAATTTCAAAACTACTCCCTCGATCATGCCCGCCGCGACATGCTGGCGGGCATCACTGTTGGAGCCGTTAGCTTGCCCCTTGCGCTTGCATTCGGGGTAGCTTCGGGAGCTGATGCACCCGCTGGGTTGGTCACGGCAATTCTGGCGGGGATCATTATTGGTGGGCTAGGCGGGGCAAGTTTCCAGATCAGTGGCCCAACTGGAGCCATGTCTGCGATCTTGGTTGGCCTCGCCGCCACCTATGGCTTGGCTGGGGTGTGGGTAGCTACAGTCATGGCGGGCATCATGTTGATCTTGCTGGGCCTGTTCCAGATGGGGCGGTATATTGCCTTCATCCCCTCGCCCGTCATTACGGGCTTCACCAGTGGCATTGCCCTGATCATTGCGATTGGGCAGCTGGATAACGTGTTCGGGGTGACTACGCCGCCCGCCGAGAATAGCCTCGAAAAGCTGTGGCACTACATCACCCATCCGATCACCCCCGATTGGCACACCGTTCTATTGGCGGCAATCGTCATGGCTACCATGATCATTCTGCCGCGCTTCACCAAGCTCGTGCCCGGCTCGCTCGTAGGGCTAGCAATTGCTGCGCCACTGGCTTACTTCAGCGGGTGGGATGTGCCCGTGATCGGCACCATCCCGCAGACGTTGCTGCTCGACAATCGGCTCACGCTCGATGTCATCCAGTGGGGCACACTCACTGACTTGATCCCCGCCGCCATTTCGATTGCCGCGCTCGGCGCAATCGAGAGCCTGCTGTGTGCTTCGGTCGGCTCCACCATGTCGGGGCAACCCTATAGCAGCAATCAAGAATTGGTGGCGCAAGGTGTAGGTAACATGATCATCCCCTTCTTTGGGGGTGTTCCGGCCACCGCTGCAATTGCCCGCACCAGCGTAGCGATCAAGAGTGGTGCAGCAACCCGCCTTACCAGCATCATTCACTCTGTTGCGCTGCTGCTCAGTGCGCTGCTGTTCGCCCCGCTGATCGGCTTGATCCCCCTCGCGGCACTTGGCGGGGTGTTGCTGGTTACGGCGTGGCGCATGAATGAGTGGGAGTCCATCCACTTCTTCACGCACAGCAAACTCAACCACGCCCTAGCGGGGATGCTGATTACGATGATTGCGACGGCTGCGCTCGACTTGACCCAAGCGATCCTGATTGGCGTGACGATCTCGGCGGTGCTGTACATCCGCCAATCGGCGCAGAGTTCGGATGTGCAGGGCGCGGCGGTTGATCTTGAACGCATGCAGTCCCGTGGCATAGATCTGCCTGCCGCATGTCCATCGGTGCATGTCTACTACCTGCGCGGACCAATCTTCTTCGGCAGTGTCACCCACGTCCTCGAAGCCTTCGAGGATGCCCATGATTATCACACCTTGATTATTAGCATGCGCGGTGTGCCGCTGGTAGATGCGATGGGCGTGCAGGCTCTGTATCAATTGGTTGAAGTGCAGCAGCAGCGCGGGGCGGTGGTGTGCTTCAGCGGCTTGCAGCCGAAGGTGCGCGTAACGTTTGATCGGGCTGGATTGACGGCGTTGGTGGGTGAGGAGCAGATCTACTGGGATGCCACCGATGCAATTGTCGCGAGCCATACGTGGGAGCAGCCGCGCGTGTGTGCGATGTGCGACGCGCATAGTTTGGGCGCACATGGTTGCCAGTGGCAGGCATATACCAAACCCGCCCCTGAGCCAGTAGTGGTGCCGGGTGATGGGCCACAATCGGCACCACAATCGGCACCACACGGATTACTTTGAAGTGGGCAGCGTGATCTCGGTCAGATCCAGCACATCGGCTCCGTTGATTGCCGGATCGAGGGGCGTACCTTCCCGTAAGGGCATGCGGGCCCCGCTTGCTGGATCGTACAAGCCGAGCACGATCCGGTAGCGAGCGGGCGGCAGATCGGCAGGCAGCCCAATGGGCAACGGGCTACCGAATTGCTGGCCTGCTTGCCACGTAGGGAATAGCCCTTGATCGAGCGGCACATCTACCTGCGCGACTCGTTGCCCATCGGGGGCGAGCAGGTGCACGAACAGATACCACCCGCCCGCCTGATCGGTCTGAACATTCCACGAGGGGGTCAGCACCAGTGTTGTCTCAAGCGGGGCAAGGCTATAGCCGCGTAGGTGCAAGCCATCGCCAAAGGATGCATCTACGGGTGTGGTGAAGGGCGGCGGCGGCTGATGCACCGTGGCGTAGGGGATGCCGTATTTCTCGAAGGTGAAGAGCGGCGGGGCTTGGCTGACGGTTTGCTGCGCCGGCCATGCCTCCTGCCGTTGCGTATTGCGGATGTAGCGCACCGCGTAGCTGGCCGGCTGGGCAATGCCCGCATTGTTGAGATAGGTCACGCGGCCGGGCACAAAGGCTTCGAGCGTGCGCGGATCGGCGGTAAGGACGGGGCTTTGGGCAACATCGGGGCGTTGTTGCAGCCATGCCCCAATCTCCGGCATCCCTTCGCCCCAGCCCACCAGCAACACATACTGACCAGTTGCACTGCCACCGAGCAGGGGATTGAAAAAGGCCAGATAGTACGGCTGATACCAAAGCGCAGTGAGGCCCAAATACAGGGCCACCAGTGGCGTGAGCAGCGCGGGCAGCACATGCGCGGTGGCTGGCTTGAGGTGGGCCAGCCACGCACTCAGCCGGGCCCAGCCGGTGTGTAGCCCAAGTGCCGCAAGGATGGCGAGCGTTGGGAAGATGGGCAGCAGGTAGCGGTCAAACTTCTTGGGGAGCAGGCTCAACGCCAGCGTGAAGATGCCGACATACAGCAGCAAGGCCAGCAGATTGCGGCGGGTGGCTCCAGTGCTGTGGCGCAGCGCGAGCGGCACAAGCAGCACACCGAGCAGCAACGCGGCACTGCTCCGCCAGAGGATGACCACCGGATAGAACAGGCCCCCCGGATCGGCCACCGGCTGCCCCCAGAGTAGTTGCCATTTTCGTGCGGGATACCCCCATTGCCGGTGATTTCGGCCCAGACCCGCGCAACGCCCGTCTGTGGGTCAACCCACATGACTGGCCACAGACTAGTGAATACCAAGACTGCTCCGCCCAGCCAGAGCACGTAGGGCGGGATGCTCCCCATAATCCGTTGCCAGCCGATCTGCCACCACTGCGATGGCCCGCGTTGGAGGCGAGGCGGTTGTCCGAACAGCACCAGCAGCAGCCCAACGGTGGGGAGCAGCAAGAGGGCCGGCCCTTTTGTCAGGAGCGCGAAGCCAGCCCAGATGCCCGCCAATGTGAGCCACACCCATGTCTGTCGGCGGGGGGCATCCAGCGCAACGAGGAGCGTTAGGATTGTCAACGTCATCATGGAGGTGAGCAAGCCATCGAGATGCAGCAGGCGCGAGTGGGCAATCAGGAACGGCTCGCCGGCCCACAGCAGCGCGGCAAGCAAGGCAACCGGAGCAGATAGCCATTGGCGCAACAGGAGGTAGCCAATGCCCACACTGAGACTATTGACAACCACAATCGGGAGGCGCAGGGCGGCAAGGTAGGCGATATGGCTACTGCCATCGGCTAAGCCCGCCGTAGGGATGCCTTGCTGAAGGGCGAGCAGCCGCCCAAGCGTGCCGAGCCAGAGCGTGGTGACTCCCGGATGTCCGGTCAAATTGGTACCCGCCCAATCGGCTTGGCGCACGGCCCCGGCGAAATGCTGCACGCGCCAAATCCAGTGGAAGCTCTCATCCGTGGTAAAGAAATCGGCGAGGCTCACACTACGGAAGGCAAAGGCAATGCCCGTCACGAGCACGGCCAACACCCACGCAGGCAAGGCCAGCCATTGGGTTCGTGGCTGTGGCAGCGTTGCGGCATCGGCGGCGATAGGTTGGTGGGGTTGTTCGGCGTGCATGGTTGCTAGTGTACCACGTTCTGCGCGAGATGCAGTTGCCACAGGCAGCCCGATGATCTGCCCCGCAAAGCCTGCTATAATAATCTCCATGAACACAGTCGGCAGAGCTAGCACAGCGCGGATCCTGCCACGACGGGAACCGCGAGGCTATCACTTATGGCATCGGTAACGCCTACCACGACAGCACTGCCTGCTTCCGCAACGCGCCGAGTGTGGCTGCGCCTTGTGGGGCTGCCCATGCTGTTGCTGCTGCTGTTGCTCGCTATGCGCCCCGTTGCACCGCATCAAACTGTTACAATCACGATGGGGCAGGAAGCGGGACTCAATCCACAGGGGCAGGGCGAGCACCTGTACAACTTCTTCGGGTGGGGCAATGTTGGTACGGAGTTGGGGCGGGCGGCGCGGCGCATTGATCCTACCGCCAGCTTTATGGTCCCGTATGCTTTTCGGATGGGGCAGCCGTTGCTCGTCACAGTCACGATGTGCGGCTGTGGCCCGGCTGAGCCAGTGCAGTTCAGCCTGAACGGAACCCCCTACATCCTCGCGCTTACGGATGACTGGCAAGCCTACACCTTCACGGTGGCGACCCCCGCACCGATGTATGCCGAAGCCTTGTACCTTGAATGGCACAGCGATGCCGCGCTGCGCCCGCTCGTCCATCAAGTAACAGTACACGCGCAGCAGCCGCACGGCATCACCGGTGCGCTGCTGGCGAGTGGTGCGCTGCTGGCTGTGCTGTGGCTGATGCGGGCTGCCCCCGTGCGCCAGCAATTGCTCTGGGCGGGGGTGGTGCTGTTCAGTGCGCTGCTCTCGCGCTGGCTGTATGCGCCGCAGCTCTTGACGTGGGCCATGCTGATTGGGCTAGGCGGAGCGGCGGCTATCGCCCTGACGGTGCTAGCCCGCCCATTGGCGCACCGCCTGATCCTGTGGGCAGTGGTGCTATGGCTGCTGGCTCTGCCGCAATTGCTGGGGACGTGGGTGCTAGATGATGCCTTTATCTCACTGCGCTATGCCCGCAACCTGATCGAGGGGTTCGGCTTCACCTTCAATCCGGGCGGCGAACGAGTTGAGGGCTACACCAATTTCCTCTGGACGATGATCATGGCGGGGGTGCTTGCGCTAGGTTGGGAGCCGGTAGTGGCGGCCCAAGTGCTGACCTCTGCACTGGCGATTACTGCCGTGCTGTTGAGCTATCGCTTTGCAGTCGCGTGGTGGGGGCCATGCCCCTTTGTGCTGCTGCCGCCTGTATTGCTCGCAATCAATCCGGCATTCCTGCTGTATAGCGCACGCGGCAGCGGCATGGAAACGGCACTGGTGATGATGTTGGGCACGGCGGCTCTGTGGCTGATCTGGCGGGCGCAGGATGGGCGCGGCGGTGTGCTTGCGGGAGGTATGTGTGCGCTGGTGGTGATGACCCGGCCCGATGGCGCGTTGATCCCGTTGGCAGGCGGGCTGATCCTACTGGCACAGGTGCTTGCACCGCGTAGCCGCCGCCCCGCCCTGCCGATCCTATTCGGCTTGGTGGGCGGCTTCGCGCTGATCTACGCGCCCTACTACCTGTGGCGGTTTAGCTACTATGGCTACCCGCTCCCGAATACGTTCTATGCCAAAACCGGCGCAACCACCGCGCAAGTGCTACGCGGGGTGGATTATAGCTACACCTTCTTCGCATCGCTAGGGCTACGCAGCGTGCTGGTGTTGCTTGGCTTCAGTGCGTTAGGCATGCTGGTGGCGGCGGGGCAAGCCGTGCGGGCCACCCCATCTGGGCATCCCCCCGTGCGCCTATCGCCTGCGCCGTTGTTGTGGCTGTTTGTGCTGCTTAGTGTAACCTACGTGACCCTTGTAGGCGGCGATCAGTTCCCGCTCGCACGCTTCTTCGTGCCGCTGCTGCCGGCCTTGCTGCTGCTGCTCACGCACGGGGTGGTGCAGGCGCATACGCTAGGGCAGGTGGTGGCCGCGCAGTGGGATCAGCGCGTGCGCTGGCTCGGCTATGCACCACTGGCGGGGGCTACGCTGGCCGTGATCCTGCTGGCCTACGTGAACATTACGCCGCTGCCGAGCCTCGATAGCCGCGATCCAAGCGGGCGCATCTGGGGCGAGAATCGGGTGACGCTGAAGAACCGCGAACTAGGCTGGTGGTTCCGCTTCAACACCGCGCCCGATACGGTGGTGGCGACAGCGATTGCAGGGGCGATGCCCTTCTATGGAGATCGCTACACGATAGATACACTAGGCTTGAATGATACCCACATTGCCCACCTAGAGATCGAAACGATGGGGCAGGGCATTGCCGGAGCCGAAAAGACCGATCTGGAGTATGTGCTCAATCAGCAACCGGACTATATCCCCTTCTCCACTTCCGGCCCCTATCAAGAGCTACCGCGCTTTCAGCAGGAGTACGAACTGCTCACGGTGCGTGGACCAGAGGGTGGCGAGATCCTCCTCTTTCGGCGGCGTGATCGGGAGGCAAGCCTGCGCCCATGAGCCAGACCGCCCCAGTGCTACCACCGCCGGCCCAGACTGCGCCTGCCGCCGCCGCACCCACCTCGCGCCTTACAGCCGGGTGGTGGCTCCGCGAAGGTGCGCTCCATCTGGTGCTGTTGGTGGTGGTAGCCCTAGCAACGCTGCTTGGTGCAAATAGCCACTCGCCAATTGTGGTAGATGCCGCATTCCGCCCAGAGCGCGTATTCACTGGCTTTGATCGGGTTGAGACGAACGCCACGTTTACCTATCGCTGGACATTTGGGGCGGGCACGATCTGCTACGAACAACTCGGCTTTGCGCCGCGCCAGATTGTGCGGGTAACGTTGCTCGGCGATGGCTCCAATGCGATTGGGGTAGAGCAGGTGCAGCTTGCGATTGATGGGCAGCCATTGGCAACGGCCCGGGTGCGCCCGCCAGTTGAGCATATCCAGCTCCTTGTGGATGGTGTGAAGCGCACAGGCGAACAGTTCTGCATCACTCTCACGAGCGATGTTGCGCCTGCGCTTGCGGCATCAGGCACAGATAGACGACTGGTGGGCGTGCCGTTTGAGCAGTTGGTGCTGTTGCCAGCAACTGGCATCACCCTGCCTACGCCGCGCCAGTTGGGGCTGAATCTGGTTGCGGCGGCGGTGCTCTTCTGGGCTTTGCGGGGTCTCCGCCTACCGTTGCTGGGGGCGTGGGCTATGGTGCTGATCGGGGCGTTAGCGATTGGGGCGGGGGTGTATGCGGGCATGCTCACGCCCGGCCCGCAAGCCACGCGCAATCTTGGCCCCACCACCAATCTGCTGCTGCTGTGGGTGCTAGCGGGGGCGGTTGGCGTGTGGGGGGGACAGCGGTTGCTCCACGCGCCGCCCGCATGGATCGCTCGCTATGATCGCCAACTGGTCTACGATCTCCTGTTGATGCTGCTGTGGAGTGTGGTGTTGTGGGGCAGTGTGCGCCTGCTCCAGATCGGCTATGGGCATCGGGGTGCGTGGCCCCTGAAATCGCAGGTGTGGGTGCAGATTACGCCATGGCTGGGGCTAGCGGTGGCGATTGGCGCGGCATGGATTGCGCTAGTGCTGCGGGGCTTGCAGCAGTCAACGCGAGCATGGCGGTGGTGGGGCGTGGTGTGGCTTGGGGCGCTAGTGCTGCCGGTGCTGGTCAAGGTGGGCACCCGTGGCTGGGATACGCTGTTCTGGACATTCCGCGATAATCCCTCCGATTACATCGTTGATGTGCCCCGAGTTAGCGATCCGATCAGCTTCTTGGGGCAATATGTGGCGATCTCGCCGACGCTGGCGTGGCACAACGCCAATCACCCACCGGGCAGTGTGCTGTTGCTGTGGGGCGTGGCGCAGGTATTCGGTGCGGGACCGTACATCGGGAGCTATGCCGCAATTGTGCTGAGTAGCACGCTGGTCCTCGCGGCGTGGTGGCTGGGGCTACATATGGGTGGGTTGCGCCTTGCGCTGCTTGCGGCAGCCCTGATGACAGTGATGCCGGGCCATATGATCTACAGTGTCACCGCAATGGATGGGCTGTTCAATGGGCTGAATGCACTCGCACTGGTGGCGTTTTTCGTGGCTCTCGAACGCCCAACCCAACTGTGGCGTGGAGTGCTAGCCGGGAGCTTGATTGCCCTTGCGTTCATGTTCACCTATGCCACCACGCAACTGGTATTTTTTGGGGTAGTGGTAGCAGGATTAGCACTCTGGCGCGGGCAAGCGGTGGGGTCTGTGCTGCGGCAAGGTGCGGTAGTGGGAGCCGTTTTCATTGGATGGTACGTGCTGCTCTATCTGGGCACGGGCTTCAATATGATTGATGCGGTGTTGCAGGGCAAAGCCAACAATGCGCGGCTGCTCAGTGCCGATCCGTCTGCCGCTCCGCCCACACTCATGGGCTTTCCTCCACTTGACCATTACGTGCAGTTTGTGGGGCTGAACATCGTGCCATTCCTGTGGTATCTCGCGCCGTGGGGCTTAGCCGCGCTCACGCCGATTGTGGTGCAGGCAGGGCAACGCTTACGCCAGCGCGGGCCACTTACAGCTACAGATACACTGGCCCTTGCGCTGCTGGGCCTGCTGCTAGGGATGTGGTTGAGCGGGCTATTTGTGCGCGAGGTTGAGCGCATCTGGGGCTTTGTCTACGCGCCTGCCGCTGTGCTGATTGGCTTGCACATCTGGCAAGGGGCAACGCAGCGTGTGCGTCTGTGGCGGGCGGGGCTGTGGCTTGGGTTGTTCTTTGGGCAGGCAGTGGTGATGCGGATCATCTTGTACACCTTCTGGTAAACATGTGTGCGAGTATGGTATACTATCCGTAAGATACTGTTCATTCACAACCAGCAAGACAGGTGCAGCGATGAGTGAAGCCGATGTGATCGCAACTGAGATTGTCTACCCCGATAGCGATGGGCAAC
>JAAUTZ010000133.1 GCA_012031225.1 Chloroflexaceae bacterium | reverse complement strand
CTCCTCGCGCCCTCCTCGCGCCCTTCCTGCCGCCCTTCCTCGCGCCCTTCCTCGCGCCCCTCTTGCCGCCCCTCCTGCCACCCCTCTTCGCGCCCCTCGCGGCGTGCGATGGTGAGGATCGGTGGTTCGGGGAGACCGTAGTCTTGCTTGAAAATCTGTCGTGCCATTGCTGCAATCTCCTCATCCGTACAGAGTAATAACAGTTCTGAAAAGAGTCGCTCACGCAACTCGCCGCTTGTATTCTCGTTGATGCGGCGCAACGCTTGGCGCAAATCGCGCTCCGGGTTGGTGATCTTGGTCTGCCCAATCAATACCGCCAACGTCGGCTTGTCCAGTGCCAACAGATCCTCTGAAGTCATCTTCCACAGGTGAACCACCCCATACTGCCACGCCACCGTCACATTGCCATGCACATCGAGCAGGCTGTGTACACCCGTATCAGTTGCACCTGCCCCACCCAGATATATGACGTAACTCATCACCGGGTAGGTGCGCTGCTTGATATAGATCCGCACGTGGTAATCCAACATCCGCAACGACATTTGGCGTTTGCTGCCAAGTGCCTGAAACTCGATGTGCAGGATGATGATACGTCCATCGGTGAGTGTGACCTGCAAGATGAAATCGGCATCCACCGGATCATCAATGGGGATCAATTCATCCTTGCGCGAGATCGCATGCAGCACAGGCACACCCAGCAACCACGCTGCAATCACTTCGGGCGCAAGCTCAACCAGCCGTTTGAGGGGGTGATCAGTTTCGGGCATTCCTGCTCCTCCTGTACGCTACCACCGACAACACAAGCATGCTACTGGTATTGTAGCATACACAAGGTCAGTTTGCCTCACCCGCGCTGGATCTGCTTTGCCTCCAGCAGCTTGACACAGGCATACATACTGCATAGGATCGGCGTAGCCACCCCCGTCAATTGCCCCAGTTCTAGCACTGCCCCAAGCAGGGCTTCGATCTCGGTCTCGCGCCCCGCCTCAATATCCTGTAACGTCGAGGTTTTGTGTGGGCCTGCCTCGTGTGCGCCCTGCATCCGCTGCTCAATCGAGATTGGGAAGCGCACGCCTAGCCGTTCACCAATCTGCTGCCCCTCGTCCATCATTGATGGATCACTGGCGCGACCAGTGCATCTGTCGCCAATTCATCCAGTGTGGCGCGGGTTAGGGCACTCACCGGATTGAAGGCGAGATTGCCCCACAGCTTGACCCAAATATCGCTGCGGATGTCGGGGCGCACGGGAGCCTTGAAGCCCGCCTGTGTAAATCGTGCCGACAGCTGCTGCACGCGCTCGCTGCGGCTGCCATCTGGTTCGCCGAGCAGAAAGCGGTTGCCATACTTATGCACGATCACGCCCGGCGCAGTCTTCTCTGCCGCCGGATACACCACCGCCCCGATCACCCGCTCCGGCTCAATGCTGCGAGCCAGCACGCCATCCGGGTCAGCCGCTTTGATCTGGTAGCCCTCGTGTTCACCGCCAGAGCGGTAGAAATACCACCACGGAATGCCGTTCTGGGCTGTCACCACCAGCGTATGCTCGGCATAGAGCGCACGCATCGCTGGCGCAAGCTCCGGCAACACATTCGCCTTCACGGCAACGATCACGGCATCCTGTGGGCCCGCCGCCGCCATATCCTGCACCGCCCGCACTGGCGCGACGTGTTCGGAGCCATCCGCCATTATCAGCTTCATGCCATTCGCACGGATCGCCTCTAGCGACGCGCCGCGTGCAATGAAGGTTACATCATCGCCTGCCAGCGCGAGCATTACGCCGAGATAGCCGCCGATA
The DNA here is from genome assembly GCA_012031225.1 of Chloroflexaceae bacterium. Classification (GTDB taxonomy): domain Bacteria; phylum Chloroflexota; class Chloroflexia; order Chloroflexales; family Chloroflexaceae; genus JAAUTZ01. Next base: position 6,223 of record JAAUTZ010000133.1, on the reverse strand, counting down.
GCACCGGCCCCCACAATCCCGATTTTCATGCTGCGCCGCCTTTCGTGTCCGTCAAACCGAGCAGCGTGGCCATTGCCAGCCGTTGCAGCTTGCCCGTTGCACCACGCGGAATCTCGGCCAAGATGTGGATCGTGCGCGGCACTTTGAAGGGCGCAAGGGCTGCGCCGCAATGCTCGCGCAACTCCTGCGCGGTGGCGGTATGGTCTGCCCGCAGCACCACTGCGGCATGCACATCCTCGCCGAGCATGGCATGCGGCACGGCAAACGCCACTGCCTGCTCGACGGCGGGGTGGCGCAGGAGCACGTCGTCAATTTCGAGCGGCGAAATCTTCTCGCCGCCGCGGTTGATTAGCTCCTTGATCCGTCCCGTCAGGGCGAGGTAGCCATCCGCATCAATGCGCCCCTGATCGCCCGTGCGAAACCAGCCCTCCACAAATGCCGTCGCATTTGCGGTGGGGTTTTGCTCATAGCCATCAATCACATTGGGCCCGCGCACCACCACCTCGCCAATTGCCCCCTGTGGCAGCAGCGTGCCGCCCTCATCCATAATGCCAATCTCAACCCCAAAGCCAAGCCCCACCGCACCGGCTTTGCGTGGCGCAGGCGGCAGCGGATTGGATGCCATCTGGTGGGTTGCCTCAGTCATCCCATACGACTCGAGCACGGGCGCACCAAAGTGGGCTTCGATCTGCTCTAGCACCACCGGTGGCAGCGGTGCGCTACTCGAACGGATAAAGCGGAACGGGTGCGCAGCAATCGTCTCGCGGTTGCGGGCGGCGCGTTGCAGCAGCATCTGGTGCATGGTCGGCACAGCCGAGTACCACGTCGGTTGGAACTCGCGCATCCACTGCCAAAACTCCAGCGCACTGAAGCCATTCGGCACAACCAGCGTGCCCCCCGATGCCAACGTTGCCAGCATCGAACCCATCAAGCCGTGTACGTGAAAGAGCGGCATCACACACAAGGTAACATCGCTGGGGCTGAGCTGGTAGGTGCGGGCGATGTTCTGGGCTGATGCCACCATATTGCGCTGGCGGATCGGGACCCGCTTGGGGCGGCTAGTTGTGCCACTGGTGTGCAGCACCATCGCCACATCCTCCGCCGTGACTGGCTCGGCTGGGCGGGCCGGCAGATCGCCGCGCATCCGCGCTAGCTGCACCGTGCCGTCGGGCTGGGGCAAGGCATGCAGGATTTGCATGGTCGGCAGAGCCGCAGCATGCGCGGCGGGGATCTCATCGGGCAGGGTGATCAAGGCGCGGGCGTGGGTATCCTCAAAGTAAAAGGCAAACTCTTCCGCGCTATACTTTGGGTTGAGCGGTGCAGCCGTGCCACACATGGCCGCCGCGAAGAAACACTGCACGATGGGGCTGCCATTGCCCATCGCCAGCGCAATCCGATCCCCGCGCCCTAGCCCAAAACCGTGCAACTGGGCTACCAGATCGGTGATGGACTGGATGAATTGGGCATACGTTAGGGTCGGATAATTGGGCGCACGCAGGGCCGGCTGATCGGGGATGCCTGCTTGCTGCACAAGATCACGAAGGGTTGTCATGCATTGGCTCCTCTGCTGGTTCTGCACATCCTCTGTGCAGCACTACTGCTTGTGTGATACCATAGGAGTTAGTGCAAGTCAAGCTGAGCAACCAGAAAGACAGCACCTTATATGGCTACAGTAATCACCAGACACGAACTCAATCGCACACTTTTGGCGCGGCAGCTGTTGCTCACACGCTGTACTCGTGAACCTATCGCAACGATTGAGCAGCTCGGTGGCTTGCAAGCACAGATCCCCAATCCGCCCTACATTGGCTTATGGACCCGCTTGGAAGCCTTTCAGAAAGACGAACTAACGAAGCTGATCACAAGCCAACACGTCGTGCGGGCAGCCATGTATCGCTCGACGCTGCACCTTGTAGCTGTTACTGACCATCAACGTATTCGTCCGGTACTTCAGCCTGCTTTAGAACGTGCCTTATCATCCTTCTTTGGCAAACGCGCCCAAGAGATACCTGTTGAGCAATTGGTAGCAGTCGCACGTACGTTGCTTGCCGATGCCCCCCGCACAACGGGTGCGCTGCGTCAACGCCTGCTTGAAGTAGCCCCCGATGCCGATGGAGATGCGCTTGCATATGCTGTCCGCACTTATTTACCATTGATCCAAGTGCCCCCAGCGGGTACGTGGGGATCTGGCTCTGGTGGTGCGTATATTGCCGCCGAACAGGTCCTTGATCCAACTGTTGCAGCCTACTCTACCCGCGAGTTATTCCACCGCTACCTTGCCGCATTTGGGCCAGCTTCGATTAAAGATTTTCAGGCGTGGTCAGGGTTGACGAAGCTCCAAGAGCAAACTGACCCGCTCACTGAAGATCTCTTGACCTTGCGTGATGAACGCGGCACCTTACTGTACGATCTGCCCGATGCGCCCCGCCTACCAGCCGATACCCCCGCTCCGATCCGCTACATACCTGAGTATGACAATCTGATCCTCGCTCACGCAGATCGCACGCGCATTTTGGCGGAAGAGCATAAACGCTTGATCTTTCTTTCGGCGGCACGAGTGCTTGCTACGGTACTCATAGATGGCTTTGCTATGGCAACATGGAAAGTAGTCTGGCAAGATCGCCGAGCTACGCTGACAATCCGGCCTTTTGCCCCACTACCTCAAGCAGTGCAACATGCACTCATCGCTGAGGGCGAACAGTTGCTTTCATTTATCACGGATCACAGTAGCTCAGACGCTTGGGTTGAAATCATGCAACCGGCGTAGCTATTCCTGCAAGGGAAGCTGATCCTAAGATCAGCCGCTAGCCGAGCTTGTGCTATACTCTTACGTGTAACGATTAGGTGATTTTGGCAAGGAACAGGACGATGCCTAAGAAGCGAACGATTGATCCGCCGGATACGCCCTATACGATTGTGGTGCAGGCGGAAGAACACCCGCGCCCGCTCATGATCGGCTTGCTGCTCGGAGCGGTGGCAGGCGGCTTGGCCGCGTGGCTGTTTGCGCCGCGCAACGGCCCGCAACTGCGCGAGGAACTGACCCGCACCGCCACCACCGCACAGGATAGTGTCAAAGAGCAGCTGTACAAAGCCCAAACTACTGTCCGCAGTGTCACCCAGCAGCCCCAGCCGTAAGTGGTATTGGGGCTGGCGTAAGTCGGGGAGCAGACCCGCACACCGGAAAATGGAACCGTACCCAATCCAAACTAAAGAGGAGTTGATTGACAATGACCAAACAGATGCAACGCCAACTCGTTCAAGGGATTCTCTCACTGGTACTCGGTCTTCTCGTGACATGGCTCACCAAGTATCTGGTGGATAAGATTGTCGGGCACGACGACGATCCGAAGCAACTCACCGCTTAGCATCGCTCGCCCATGCTCGATACCCTCACCAGTTCGCCCACCCACGGCCCCGCCACTCCGCGCCTTGCGTGGGGCTTGGCGGGGTTCGTATTGCTTGGGGTAGGCTACCCGATCCTGCGGGCCCTGCTGCCGGGGCCCGTGCGGGTCGCCATCATGATCCCGCTTGGGCTGCTCCTGCTGTGGCTGCTGTGGAAACTCACGGCCCCGCGTAGCCCAGTGCAGACCTCGCGCCCACTGGGACTTGCGCTCCTGCTTGTGAGCCTGAGCCTCGCCCTGAGTAGCGTGTTCGGCATTGCCGATCCCGTGACAATTGCAGGAACCCTGTTTGATTGGCTTCAGGTTGCCGTGCTCCTGTTTCTCACGCTCGATCTGATTGCAGCCGGCGTACCCCCCCGCCGGTTTCTCGCCGCCCTGTTCCTGACCGTCTCGGCGATGCTGCTCGCAATGCTCTGGGCGTTAGGCGGCTGGTTCTGGCAGTGGTGGCAGCTGTGGCAGCCGGGCATGGCGTGGTTGCCCGTCGGGTGGCGCAAGCCGGTTGGCAGCACCCACCCCAATCAGATTGCGATTATCTTGAATTTCGGCATCCCGCTGGCCATTGCTGCGCTGTGGCTAGCCCGCCACACATGGCAACGTTGGCTGCTCTCGGCGTGGCTCCTGTTCGCCGTCATCGCCATGTTCTACACCTCCTCACGCGGCGGCTGGCTGGGCATGGCTGCGGTCAGTGCGATGCTGCTGTTCCCGCTTGCGCTGAGTAGTCTGCACCAACGCGCATGGCGCCGCTTGGCAAGCCTGATCGGGCTGAGTGCCCTGTATGCTACCGTGTTTCTCGGCTTGCTGCTGGCCAATCTGCAACAGGTGGAAGCGGCCCGCAATCTCACCCCCCGCCAGCCAACCGCCGCCCCAACCGCCGCCGCACCCCCGCTTGACCGCGAGACGGTCAGCCGCTTGACTGACTCGGCGGGGCGGCAAGTTTTCTGGCGGCGGGCCGTCGAGTTCTTCGCCGAACGTCCGGTCTTAGGCGTTGGCCCCGAAGGCTACGCCACGCGCTACGCCACAGTCGAGCCGCACAGCCGCTTCTTCCGTGCGCCCCACGCGCATAGCATCTACTTCTCGATCTTGAGTGAAGCCGGGCTGTTGGGCATTGCCGCGCTACTGGCCCTCGCAGGCGCGGCGGGCATGATCTGGTGGCGGGGCTGGCGCACGGCAGAGCCGCTCATCCGGCGCGATCCGGCGGGCACGCTGCACACCCCCAGCGATGGGCGCATCGTGATCCTTGCAGGCGCGGCGGTGTTGGTGGCTGTGCTGGCGCAGGGCAGCGTTGAAGTGCCGACGATTGACCTGATTGGCATCGCCTTGATTGGCGCAACCGCCAGCTTGGGCGCGGCGGGGGCGTGGCACTCGCAGCCGCGTGGCCGCCTGCATCGGCCCACCCGCCCGCTCTGGCAACGCGCCCGTGCGGTGCATCCGCTGCATCTCGTGATCGGTGTGGTGGCGGTGCTAGCATGGGCAAGTGCCATCGGCATTTTTGTGCAGCGCACCCGCTACGAGCAACTCCTGAGCCAAGCCCGCCAAGCAGCCCAACTCGGCGACATTGCAGCGGCGACTGCGATCTACCGCACCGCCCTTGACCGCTACGCATGGGGCGGAGCCGCCGCCAGCGAATATGCCACCGCGCTCGCGTGGCTAGCCCACGCCGACACCACCAACCTTGCAGCCCTCGATGCAGCAATCCACGCGCAGGGCGTGGCCCAGCAGCGCGATCCCACCAACCGCGCCACCCCCGTGAATACCGCCGCGCTGCATATGGCGGCGGGGCAACCGGAGCTAGCACAGGCGATCCTCACGGATTTCGTGGCAACTGATCGGCGGTGGGCTGCGCCGCAGATCCTCTTGGCGCAGCTAGCTGAGGATCACGGCGATGCCGCCCAAGCCGAGCAACATTGGCGGCGGGCAATCGCACTGGAGCCATACATTGCCGCGAGCCGGGCCTGCCAAGCCAGTAGCCTATGTGCGGGATTGCCCCTGCCTACCAGCGAATACGCCGCGCTGGTACACGCCCGTGCAACCCTTGCCCAGCCCCAGATCACGCCCGATGCCGTAGCCCAGATGATGGCTGATGCCCAACGGTGGAATAGCATTGATCTGTGGGCCGTAGCCGCCCTCGCGGCCGAGCGGGCCAATCTGCCGCAAGCCCGCGCACGGGCGTTGCAAGCCGCGCAAGACCTCGCCGAAACCCAAAGCCGCCAACCAACCCAACAGCTTGCGCTAGTGCAGCTTCAGGATGCCATGCAGCGCAACGATGAGCAGGCGATGCGCCGCTTGCTGGAGCAGTGGCTCCTGCCACCGGATATGACCCTCGTGCCCCAACTGACGCAACAGATCGTGAGATCTACCGAGCAGGAGCTAGCCGCAACACTCGCGCAAGCCGCCGCCCAACTCGGTGATGCCGAGCTACAAGCCCGCGCACAGGCGTATCTGCGCCGCCTCACTCCTCGCCACGCATAGCGCGGATCTGCAACACCACGAGCAGCACAAGGAACAATACCAACATCAAGCCGATGAAGATATAGAGCAGCCACCCACCCGGCGGCGACGCTGGCGGCCCCAGTACGTCCGCCTCGCTGGTGACAATGGGCGGCGGCGTGAACCCCCCCGACGGCTCACCAATCACATCTGGCACAGGCGTAGGCGGCACAGCGGGCGGCTCTGGGGAGGCAGGCGGAGGCGCAGGGGCTACCGCCCCAACGCTGGCTGGTGTAGCCGTGCGCGGGAGTACAGCCAGCTCGGTCTGGAGCAGATCGGGTGTCGGTGGCGGCACGGCGGTGGGGCGGCTCAGGTGGTGGTGGCACGGCGGTGGG
>JAAUTZ010000132.1 GCA_012031225.1 Chloroflexaceae bacterium | reverse complement strand
GTATCCTCTTGGCTGTGGAGCGTGAGGCTAATCAGTCCCAGAATATTGTGTCTGTTGATCTTGCGACCGGGGCGCAAACCATCCTAGCACCAATGCCTCAGCCAGAGCGCGAACGCCTTTTCTGCCGGAAGGTTTCACCCGATGGCAGTCAACTGCTTTTCGCCATAGGCGAATCTCCCTACCAACCGTATCTGTTTGATCGTCTGACGGGACAGAGCCGTGAGACCGACATTGTACCCAATCAAGCCTTCTGGGGCAGCGATAGTCAGCATGTGCTGACCGTTAGCGATGATCCTGCACGCACCATCATGGTCCATGCCGTGCCGGATATGCCTGTGGTCGCACGTGCGGTGTTGCCTCCAGCAAGAGATGACGGAGTTCCTAGCGGTGTGCGTGGTGTCTCGCCCGATGGGCAATGGCTGGTAGGCTGCTTGATTACCGATGCTGAGCACCAATCCTGGCTGTATCACCTGCCAAGCCAAACTTGGCAGCAATTGCCCGCTGGTCTCAGCGATTGCGTCAACGTTGTCGGTTGGCCCACACGATAGACACCCGGAGGTTCACAATGGACTGGCGAGCCTGTCGCTTGATGGTTGTTGTCGGGTGTATTTTGTGTCTTCTCAATAGCCAGACATTTACCCATCATTCAGCAGCCCAACCAGCCCAACCGCAAGCCCCCTTGGGCTGTAGCCCCATAGAACCCAAGCCACCTGAACAGAATGACCGCAATGCTCATGCACGTGATCCGGATACACGTCCAGGAAACCCTCCGTATAATCAACGTGGTGAGCGCAGTTTGGCATCCAAGGATGAACTTTTCCAAGAGATCGCGGCAAACGGTGGTACCTTGGGCGATTTTGACTGGCGAATTGTCGATCAAAACGGAACTCGTGGGAATTTTCTTCCAGCACGAATGCTACGCAGTGTGGGGGGCATTGAGAGTATATGGAGACAATATGAACCAGTGGCAGGTGACTCGGTAACGCTGGAGACGAATGGTGACTATGGCCTGATGCAGATTAACCGAGGAACACAAGACGGCCCCAATCCACTTTTCGGCTTCACCAGTTCCTCAACGGTCAATACCAATCTGTGCAATGATACGCGTGCAAACATTGCGGCGGGCGCGACCCGCCTAGCTAACCTGTGGGAAGAAGGACGCACAGCTGATCTGCCGGTCGTCAATGATCAGAATCCCCGGTTCGTCATCAACTGGTACTATGCCCTTTCAAGTTACAATGGTGGTCCAGCCAACCGCATCTCAGACCCGCCCGTTGGTCGTTGGCCCAACAACCCGAACTGTGATGGTTCACTCACATTAGCGTATTGTGATGGTTTCCCTGATGACCCAAACAACTTCATCCCCGATTACACAGATAGCCGTGACCCAGGAGCCAATTGGTACAATCTTGCTCCTGGTGACTATCCCTATCAAGAACGGGTGCTCTACAATGTGCAGTTTCCCCGCCAACCGACTGCGACCCAGTGGACAGGGCAGGATATTGGCCTCCGTGCAACCCGCGTGAGTGCCCGCGAAACGGGCATTATTCCGGTCGATAGCCTGTTTGAAGGCTTCAATGAACAAACCCTTGAAAGGTTCTCCCGTGCACCCAACCTGCTACTATTTCGGACAAACATCGGCATTGTCAACCAAGAGCAGTTCCCCGCGATCATTACTATTGCGTATGATCTGCCTCTTGAAGCAGCGGTGACCATTGAGATCATTGATGCCAACAATCAATTTGTTGCAACACTTCTCAATAATGAGCAGCGCCAAGCAGTACCCGGAGCCGCTTTGAATGTCGAGCAGTTTTCGTACAGCGATACTATCGAGCCCGAATACGGATACCGCATTCGTGTTCAAAATCCTGATTTCGAAGGTGAATACATCCGCCCTTTACGTATTGTCGGTGATGGCTTCGAACCGCCCTATATCGTTTTCTTGCCCTTGGTTCATCGATAGACTCTCGATGGACAGAGAGGTACAATGACAACGCTTGCAATGACACTCCACCCGTTTCTTATAGACTTGGAACGGCTACCCCGCCGTTCGCGTCTACGCCGATGTATGGGTCAGCTTGAATGGGCGGCCGGCCCATCGCCTTGTTGATCCAACGGTAGTCCTTGCCCGCGAGCCGCGCCGCCTTGGTGCGCCGCCGTGGGTCTTGCCACGCAACGCCGCCACCCCACCCACCCTTGATCCCTTCGCGTTCTTCGTGTTCTTCGTGTTCTTCGTGGTATGCGTTCCCCCCTGATACCCGCCACCTACCCCCCTGCCCCCTAGCGACTAGCCCGCCCACTCAATATCGAGGTAGATCACATCGCCCTCAATCACCACCGGATACGTAGGGATGCGTATCCCTATCGGCGGCACAATGCTCTTCCCCGTCCGCACGCTATACGTCCAGCCGTGCCACGGACAGGTAATCGTATCGCCAATCAGGATTCCAGCCGAGAGCGGGCCACCCTCGTGGCGGCAAGCATCGCCAAAAGCATAGATCGTACCATCTACATTTGCTAGCGCAATTGGCAAGCCTTCTACCAGCACCGCCCGCATGCAGCCCGGCCCAAGCTCAGCCAGCGTCGCCACACGGACACGTTCAGTCATAGCGCATCGTCTTTCACCCCAACCCCCCAACCTCTTGCCCCGTATCGGTGCATCCTTGCGAACCCCATTATACACCCCGCCGCACCGTTTGACGAAGCCGCCCGAATCTGCTACCCTTGCGCTAGACCAGTGGCGGACACACCGGAAGGCAGGGGCACACATGCGAATCGCATTGACAGGAGCCAACGGGCAGCTAGGCCACGCGCTCCAGCGTGGGTTGGGCACAACCCACGAATTAGTTTTGCTCAACCACGACGCACTAGAGCTAGGCAAGCCAACAGCAGTGGAGACGATAGTCCAGACCCAAGCCGAGCTTGTGTTGCACAGTGCCGCCTACACCAATGTGGATGGCTGTGCCCGCGATCCCGCCCTCGCCTACCTCATCAATGGCTTAGGAACCCGCTACGTCGCCCTCGCCTGCCAGCAGCTCAATGTGCCGATGGTCTACTTCAGCACCAACGAAGTCTTTGCCGGCAACCAGCAGCAGCCCTACCTCGAATATGATCCGCCCGCGCCAATCAATGCCTACGGGCGTTCCAAAGCCGCCGGTGAAGCCGCCGTGCGCGAACTGCTCACCCGCTTCTACATCGTGCGGGTGGCGTGGCTGTTTGGCGGCGAACGCAACTTTGTCCGCACCGTGCTGCGCCTCGCCAATGCCAACCCCAAGGGCGAAATCCGCATGGTTGCCGATGAGATTGGCAGCCCCACCTACAGTGATGATGTGGCCGAAGCCGTGCTGAAGCTGATCGAAATGCCCTTCTACGGCACGTATCACCTCGTCAACGACGGAGCCTGCTCGCGCTACGAATTGGCCCAAGAGATCCTGCGGCGCGGTGGCTACCCCGATGTGCGCCTCAAGCCGACGACGCTGTGCGAATACCAACGCGACAGCACCCCGCCCCCCCGCAGCGTACTCGCCAACATTGCCGGAGCCGCGCTCGGCTTGCAGCCCCGCGCGTGGCAAGAAGCCCTGTACGCCTTTATGCACCGCATCCAGATGTCATCCGCAACACCTATGGCGAAACCACCGCAGCCCTGATATGGCGGATACGTCTATGCGCCCATCGCAAAACCAGCATCCCCCGCCCACGATAGACATCATCATCCCAACCTACAACGGAGCCGCGCTGCTGCCGCCCTGCCTTGATGCCCTCCGCACCCAAACCCGCCAAGATTTTCTGGTGACAGTGGTGGATGATGGCAGTAGCGATGACACGCTCGCCCTGCTAGCCCAGCACTACCCCGCCGTGCAGGTGGTGCAGATGCCGCACAATCGCGGGCTGGCCGCCGCCGTGAATGCTGGCTTGCAGGCAACCACCGCGCCCTATGTGGTGCTGCTCAACAACGACACCGAAGCCGACCCGCACTGGCTCGCCGCCTTGATCGGTGCGCTCGAACGGCACCCCCACTACGCCTTTGCCGCCAGCAAGCTGCTGCTCCACAGCGAACGCGGGCGGCTCCACTCCACCGGCGACTACTACCGCCCCAACGGGGTGCCCGATAGTCGCGGGGTGTGGCAGCCAGATCGGGGACAATATGATGCCCTCAGCGAAGTGTTCGGGCCCTGCGCCGCCGCCGCCGCCTATCGCCGGAGCGTCCTCGTGCAGCTTGCACAGGGCGGGCACGTCCTTGACGAAGATTTGATCATGTACTGCGAAGATGTAGACCTGAACTTACGCGCTCGGCTGCACGGCTACCGCACGCTGTATGTGCCGCAAGCCGTCGTCTATCACCGCCTCAGCGCAACAGGCGGGGGCACGCTGGCGAGCTACTACTGTGGGCGCAACTTTCTGCTGGTGTGGCTGAAAAACATGCCCCGCACCGATCTCGTTCAGGCCGCCCCCGCCCTCGTGGTTGCCCAGCTCCGCTTTGTGGTACACTCACTATGGCACATCCGTGAAGCCGCCGCCCGCGCTCGCCTGCGGGGGCAGCTTGCCGGGCTGGGCCACGCGCCCCAGTTCTGGCGCAAACGGCGGCAACAGCAGGCGGTGCTGCACATCCAGCGTGATCCGGCGTGGCTCACCCGCTGGCTGCCCGAACGCACCAAATCGAAGTAGCAAAGAAGACACCCAACCTATGGCAGAAGCACCGTTTCTCTCCATCGTAATTCCCGCCTACAACGAAGCCCGGCGACTTCCGGCAACCCTCACGCAGGTGCAGGCGTGGATTGCCACGCAACCCTTCAGCGTTGAGGTGCTGGTTGCCGATGATGGCAGTAGCGATGCCACCGCCACGCTCGCCGAGCAACATGGCGTGCGCGTGATCCGCCTCGATCATCGCGGCAAAGGCTTCGCGGTGCGGGCGGGGGCACTCGCCGCGCACGGTGCGTACATCCTGCTGTGTGATGCTGATCTGGCAACCCCCATTGCCGAGTGGGACAAACTCTGGAGCCACCTTGCAACTGGCGCAGATGTGGCGATTGGCTCACGCGAAGGGCTAGGCGCACAGCGCATCGGTGAGCCGTGGCACCGCCATGTCATGGGGCGCGTGTTCAATCTACTCGTGCATGGCATTGCCCTGCGCGGCATTCAAGATACCCAGTGCGGCTTCAAAGCCATGCCCCGCCATGTCGCCCAAGACTTGTTCCAGCGCGTGCGGATTTACGGAGCCGATGCCCGCCCGGTGCAGGGCGCAGCCGTGACCGCCTATGACGTGGAGTTGCTCTTTCTCGCCCAGCAGCAGGGCTATCGTATCAGCGAAGTGCCTGTGCTGTGGCACTACGGCGAAGAAACCAAAGTTGACCCCTTGCGCGACTCGTGGCGCAATCTGCGCGACGTGGTACAGGTGCGCCTGAATGCGTGGCGCGGACGCTACCGCACCGCCCCCGAAATCCCCTCCGAACACACCCCGACGCGCTGAGCACTACCGCGCTGCGGTAGCGCACTACCCTTGCCAGTAACCCGATTCGTAACTCGAACGTAACTTTCGTCTGGTATCGTAGAGTATGTAGCTCTCGAGCAGACCCTGAGAAAACCTATTCCACAGGCTTTGCCAATAGTTTATCTGCTCAACAAATCCGTGCTTTCATGATAAAATAGTCTCTAAGTTCAACAGTCTATGGAGACAACCTAGTCGGAGAAGATCTATGATCCCCAGATCAGCGGCTATTGAAACCCGTATCCTCGTAGTGAGCAACAACATTTTTCGCCGTGAGCTGCTCTGCTTTCAGCTTGATGAGGCCGGCTACCGGGTCTATGAAGCCTGCGATGCGGCAGACGCGCAGGAGCTTATCAACACCGTCCCCATCCATATTCTTATTCTGGACACCCACCTTGCCCACAGCGAAACAGTGCTTGCCGCTGCCCGCCGTGCATCCAGCAACACCGCGCTGATTGTCATCACCGACGCGATCCCCACCTTGCCTCTGCGTATGCCGTTGCCCGCGCACGATTGCAGCACACTCACATGGCCCTACGAGCAAGCGACCCTCCTCCGCACGGTGCAGCATCGTGTTCCCGTCGCCGCCACGCTGCATTAGCGGGACTGAGCCTGCCCTAAACATCCCCATGCCCAGCGCAAGTGTGGCGTTAATCTCGGTGAACAACTCGTGCCAAGCCCATGCGCCTGTCTCACTTCTGTGCTATACTAATTGCCAGATGGATAAGCCGTACAATCCGTTGTAATGCGGTTAAAAGCCTTATCCAAGCGTTGCATAGATTTAGCGCAAAAGGAGCAATCGGTATGGTTGAGCGGATCTGTTCGCAGTGTCAGCACGGCAATCCTATCGAAAACCGCTACTGTGGGCGGTGTGGGGCCGCCCTCGCCCAGCCGCGTGCCCTGCCCGATCCCGCCAGCACGCACGCCCTCGCCCCCGCCGCGCCGCAGCTCCCCGCCGAAATCCGTCAGATTGGGGCAACGCTCGCCGTTGGCTTGGCGGCTCTTGCGGCAGAAGCCGGCATGGCGTGGCTACGGCGGCGCGTCGAACGCATCGGCACACCCGCACCTCCGTCGCACCACGCCCTCTTGCGTACCGCCCCAATACAGGCAACCCCTCCCCAAACCCTGCTCCCGCCCGGCGCAGAAACGATCATGCGGCAACAGGTGATCGAAATCTGGGAAGAAGGGAGCCTCAAACGGCAGATCGTGGAGCGGGCAATTTGGCAGCGCACCCGTTCCTAAGCGAATCTTCATCCCGTGCGTGAAACTTGCCTGCCTGCCCGAACGTCCTAGATCACAGTGGGCAATCCTTGTAATCCTAGCGAGAGAGACGGAACCATATGGCAAACACCGATTTTCATACCATCCAACACACGTTGCGTGCGCTTGGCACACGCCTGCGCCTTAGTGATACATTGCTGTTTGCCAGCCGGAGTTTCTGGGTGGCGACGTTGTTCTTTGCGCTGATCCTCGTTGGCGGGCGGTTCACCCCGATCCCACTGCTGCGCCTGTGGGCCCTCATTCCGCTTGCGCTATGGGTGCTCGTGGTGCTGGGCTATCTGCTCGTGCGCCCGCTCCCGATGCACCGCATCGCCCGCCGCGCCGATGCCGAACTGGATCTCGAATCACGGATGACAACCGCCCTAGAGCTACACAGCCAACACGATGATAGCGCCATTAGCCGCCTCCAGCAAGCGGATGCAGCCAGCACCGCCGCAAACGTCAAGCCCGCGCAGGTGCGGCTCCAGTTCGATCAGCGCACCGCTTTGATCGGCATGCTGCCGCTTGCTGTCGGCTTGGCGTTGCTGTGGCTACCCAATCCGCAAGATGCGATCATGCAAGAGCAGCAACAGGTGCAGCAAGCGGTAGCCCAAGCCGCCGAGCAACTTGACGAGCTACGCGAACAGATTGCCCAGAACGAACAACTCTCCGAAGCTGACCGCGAAGCCCTCGAACAGCGTATTGCCGAATTGCAGGAACAGCTGCGCGAGAATATGCAGAGCCGCGAGGATGCCCTCGCCGAATTGTCGCAAACCGAGACCGAGCTACGCAACCAGCTCAACCCAGAAACAGATGCACGGCGGGCAGCCCTTGAACAGCTTTCGCGCAACATGCAGCAAGCCAATGGGCAAACGCCAAGTCAGCAACCTGACCTAAGCGAAACTGCTGAGCAGCTTGAACGCACGGCTGAGATGCTGGAGAATATGACCCCTGAAGAACGCCAAGAGCTAGCCGAACGCCTCGCGCAACAGGCTGCCCAAACGGCAGGTGGCGATCAACAGACAGCGCAGAATTTGAGTGATGCGGCGGAAGGCTTGCAAAACGGCGATCTGCAACAGGCTCTCGATAGCCTTCAGCGGGCCGCCGACAGTGTGCGCGATGCCCAACGCGATATTGCCAACCAAGATGCGGTGCAGCAATCACTCTCCGAGCTGCAAGATGCCCGCGACGAGATAGCCAACGCTGGTCAAGAAGGGCAAGAAGGCCAACAGGGTCAGCAAGGACAGCAGGGGCAAGAAGGCCAACAGGGTCAGCAAGGCCAAGAAGGACAGCAGGGGCAGCAAGGCCAACAGGGTCAAGAAGGCCAGCA
>JAAUTZ010000040.1 GCA_012031225.1 Chloroflexaceae bacterium | reverse complement strand
GGTATCAGGTGTCAGGTTTCAGGTGTCGGGTGATAGGTGTCAGGGCCGGAAGGCAGACCACGAAGGGCACGAAGGACGCGAAGGGCACGAAGGGGTCGGCTACCGGCTGGTGGATGAATGATGCCGACTTCACTCGGCGGAGAAGATCTGCGGTGAGGTGGTGCAGAAGATCTGCGGTAAGCTACTTATGCTAGCACCGAAATGGTGGGCGATGAGGGACTCGAACCCCCGACCCCCTCGGTGTAAACGAGATGCTCTACCAACTGAGCTAATCGCCCCTAAAATATGGGTGGTGCCGAGAGTGGGACTTGAACCCACATGGAGTTGCCTCCACTAGGCCCTCAACCTAGCGCGTCTGCCATTTCGCCATCTCGGCTTAACTGCCATATTATACGTGCCTATGCCCAATCTGTCAACCCTGAATTTGTTCCAAATTCTGCCCCCAGCAGCTTGGGCAATGCGCCCCCACTCACTCCCCGCCTAGCCCCTCCACCGTAATCGCCTTGATGTTGAATGTCAACCGTCGGGCATCATCGCTCAAGCCAAGCGACAAAGGGCTGACCCCCGCTGCCGGCGTAAACAGATCAACCTGATTCGCCCCGCGCCGCAGATCCAGCAGTAGCTGCACCTCGCGCAGCTGCTGCCCGCCCAGCACAATCACGCGGCTTGGGGCTGCGCCATTGAGCGTCACGTCGAGCGGCAGCGGTTCCGGCCCAAGATGATACAGGCGCAGCGTCAACCGTACCCGTTGCGCGGTGGGGGCATACACCCACAGCGTCGCGCCCGGTTCCGGCAACCAGCGACTCCAGCCCTGTGCGCCGATTTCGAGCGGCTCCCAGCCAATATCCAGCCCCACAAACAACGGCAACGGCACGCGCTCTGGTGGCGCACTTGCACCTGCTACCCACCGTGCTAGCTGATCAACCTCATACGCCACCAACGCGGTATCACTGTAGACTTGCGTCAGGCTGCCGAACTGCTCACGCGCAATCGCCACCTGCTGCGGAATCAAGTCAGGCTGGCGTGGGTTGGCGTGAAAGATCAGGTAGCGCAAGCGCAAGCCCCGTAAAAGCTGGATCTGCTGCTCTGCTGTCAGGGTTACAATATCGGCCCGCGACTCAAGCCGATCTATCGCTTGCAGCGGCGGTATACTCTCTGGTGGGAAATGCACCACATCCCGCGAGAGGTGGCCATCGAAGATCGGCTTGCCGTGATGGGCTTGGGTGTACATATCCTGCAAGGCCCGATCTTGCCGCCCAAACGGAAACTCAACCAGACTCCACTCGCCCGCCTGCTGCGCCACCTGTGCATAGAATGGCGAGCGGGTCGCATCGCGGAGCGGGAACGGCAAGCGCACCCCCTCGGCCACGAGCAGCCCAATCGCCACAGCCGCCACGCTTGCCGCAACTGGCGGGCGCAGGCGCGGCAACAGGTGCGCCAACCCTACCGCCGCCACGAGAGCCAACATAATCGTGGTATTTGCATTCAAGCGGTAAGGCCCGCGAAACACCTCGAACCCGGGCAGCGCACGGAAGAACGCATAGGGCAGCACGATCCCCGTATCCTGCCGATCCCAATAGAGCGTCGGGCCCAACGCGAGGATCAAAAAGCCCCCCGCTAGCACGAGCCACATACTGGTGGCGCGAGGGGCTAAAACTACGCCAAGCAGGGCGAGTGCCAATGCCGAAAACGCAAACACGTAGAAGCTGAGCCAATCGGCGGGGACGGGCTGCCAGATGAAGCCAAAGGTCTGCGCGAGCGGGAGCAGGCGTTGCACTTCGGCACTTGAGACGAGCAGATCATCCTTGCGGGCAAACGGATTGGTCAGGGCATCTACCACCCCTGCGAGCGCAAACGGTGCAATCAAGATCCCCGCCAATCCACCGACGCGCAGCCATACGCCCACCTCGCGCAGCAGAGCCGCCCGCCGTGCAGATGCGGGGGTAGCCCACAGCAGCGCAACGATACGCCACCCAAAGAGCATGCCAAACAGCAGCATGGTATGGAACAGGTGATACCAATTGTTTAGCCCGGCAAGCCCCACCGCGGCCGCCGCCCCTGCCGCACTGCGCCATGTGCGCCGCTCTAGGGCAATCAAGATGGCGAACAGAGCCAGCATCACGCCGAAGTCATTCCACGTTGCCATGAGCGAGAGGCGCACCTGATCGAGGCGCAACGGCGAACATTGCACCATCACGCCCGCCACAAGTGCCGCCAGATTGCTGCCAGAGACGTGGCGGGCAAGCAGGAACATCACCACCCCAGTACCCGCCAGCGTACTTATGACAATCAGATTGAAGGTAGCCACGATCCCAAGTAGCGGCACAAGCGGCGCACCTAGCGCATTGGTGGGCAGATTCATGGTGTGCAAGCCGAGCGATGCACCCGTCGGGTAGAACAGCGCATCGGTGAAGTAGGGGTTGCCCGGATTGACCCACAGCGTCTCGCGCACCCACCACAGATTCCAGAAGTGTTGCCATACATCCTGTGCGCGTTCGGTTGGATCGGCGGGCAGGCTGGTGGGCATATGCAGGATGAGCGGGAAGGTGGCGAGGATTGCCAAGCTCCCGTAGAGGGCAAGCACCCCAAGCCATTGGAGCCATGTGAGCGCGGGCGGCGTAGGCAAGCGATCATGTTCTCGCGCATCCACCTAGCCGCCACCTACCCTAGCTCGCGTGCTAAAACCTACCATTGTGGATCTGCATCTGGTTCGGGGAAAAACCGGAGCGTGATAATCTCGGCACACCACTGTTGCGCTTCCTCTGGCGAGGTAAACGCATGTGGAGCCATCCCAATCGGCGTGCCTGCCTCTGGCTCAATTTGGGCATAGTAGGTGTCGCGTTCGGCATTCGTTGTCACCACAGCGCGGATCGCCATAATCTCACTCGTCCAGCTCATTGTCGCGGCATTATAGTGCCAATCCAGTGAAATCATCAGGGGGTTCTCCTTTCGTTGCGCGTTTACGTGTTGGCTTCCCATCCGTAGCACATGCAGCTTTGGGTCACACCCCTGTGACAAGCTATTAAGTTGTTCGCTTCCATTCTACATGATGCCGCTTGATCTGTCGAAGGCTTCACCGCACCCATGCTCACAGCACCAGCAGCTCACGCGGGAAGGTTGTCAAGCTCTCGCCACCCGTTGCTGTCACCAGCAGATCATCCTCAATCCGTACCCCGCCCACCCCCGCCAGATAGATGCCCGGCTCAATCGTGAAGGTTATACCTGCCACAAGAGGCGTGGTGCTGCCCGCCACAATATTGGGCAGCTCGTGCGCTTCCATGCCAAGGCCGTGCCCCGTGCGATGGATAAACTGCTCGGCATAGCCACCCGCTGCAATCACTGCCCGCGTCGCTGCATCAATCGCTGCGCCTGTGGTGCCCGGCTGCACTGCCGCCCGCCCCGCCGTATTTGCCGCCAGCACCAAATCGTAGATCGTGCGGGCAGTGGCGGATGGCGTACCGAGTGCCACCGTGCGGGTAATATCCGAGACGTAGCCTTGATAGACTGCACCGCCATCAAGAATAATCAGATCGCCGGGCGCAAACGGGCGATCACTGTTGGCGTGGTGCGGGTTGGCACTGTTTGGACCACTAGCAACAATACACCCGAACGCTTCTTCATCCGCGCCGAGCGCGAGCGTTGCCGCCCGCCACTGCGCGGCTAGCTCACGCTCAGTCACGCCCGTCTTAATCGAGGGGATGATCTGCTGCAACGAGGCCTCGATGATCCGCACCGCCGCCCGCATTGCCGCGAGTTCGTCAGCATCTTTGACCATTCGCAAGCCTGCCAGAAGCGGGGTGGCATCGGTGGTGTGCAGAGCAGGTATGACCGCCTCCAACGCCCGTAGCTCCATCACGCGCATCGCCAGATGCTCGACTGCCAGCAATGGTGCGGGTCGTTTCCCAAACAGTTGGGCCGTTGCCATCGCCAGTGCGGTGGTGGGTCCAGTTTCGTCGTGCCAGCCCACACACACAATCGGCAAGCCATGTGCCGCGAGGGTTGCGCTTGCCCGTGCATGCTCCAGCGCAGGGAGCACCAATAGCGGCGGCTGGGGCGTGGCTGGCAGCAGCAGCACGATCAGCCGTTCGTGGGCGTGCATGGCTAGCCCCGTGAGGTAACGCATGCTTGCCCCGCACACCACCGCCATGCCATCACACGCTGCCGCCTGCAACGCCGCCTGTAGCCGCGCCAGCCGTTCTGGGTAGGGGGTGCTCACTCAGCGCGTTCCTTTCTCGTAATACAGCGGCAGGCTGATGCTGTTGTACTTGCTCAGGAGCACCTTCAGCGCATCGCTGTAAGCAGCAAAGGTGACAATATCGAAGAGCACAAAGCGCACCAGTTCGAGTTGAGGGTGCGCTTCCATAAACATCACGACCGTGTTGAGTGCGATTGCTGCCGCCCGTTCGACCGGAAAAGCATAGGGTCCAGTGCTAATCGAAGGGAACGCGATGCTACGCAGGTCATAGTCGCGGGCAAGGCGCAGGCTAGCAGTGTAGGTACTTGCAAGCAGTGCATCCGCTTGGGCCGCACTGAAGTCGTTCCAGATTGGCCCAACGGCGTGGATGACGTAGCGGCAGGGCAGATCGCCGGCTCCCGTCAGGCGGGCTTCGCCGCGTGGACACCCGTCGGGGTATTTGCTCTGGATCTCTTGCCGGATCGCTGTCCCGCCGACGCGGTGGATCGCACCGTCCACACCTCCCCCACCACTTAGCGCACTGTTGGCAGTATTCACAATCGCATCAGTGCGCTCCGATGTTATGTCACCTTGTACGAGTTCAAGCGTGGCTTGGTTCACAAATACCCGCATACTACTTCGGCTCCTGCGTGAACGGGGCAAGCCACGACAGCTTGCCCCACCTGAATAGACCTCAGACAATCACCCCAGCAGACGCTTGATGGGCTACTGCCCGCGCACGACAAGTGGCAGATACACCTGCCGGATCACCCGCTCGCCCAGTGGAACCGGCGGCACGGCAAAGTTGCGCGATGGATTGCTACTCACCGCCACGACTGGCGCGGCGCGGAGGGGATCCGGCTGCGCTAGCACTTGCGACGCAGGCGCATCGGCGGTAACGTCGAACGTGTAGCTCGCTGCGCCGCGCCCGTGTATTTCGATTTGGTAGGTTCCGGCCGCCAGCGACGGGATTGTTAGCTGATAGGTGGTGTCTGTGCGCCCACTGGCCGCGAGCGTTGTCGCCGCACCCGGCGACCAGATGTAGAAATCTACCGCCCCACCATTCGGGGTAAGCGTTAGGCTGAGGGCTTCGTCGGCAGCCAACGACAGCCGATACACCTCAACCCCACCCGCAACAATCGGCACCGTATCCGGCACGTAGTTGATCCAAACACTTTGGGCATTGGCGATATTGCCCGCCCGATCTGCCGCCCACACCTGCACAAACTTCAACCCGGCTGTAGGAATAAACGTCCAAGAAAGCGGTTGTCCCACGCGATAACTGAACCAGTCCTGTGAACGCTGCACGGCAATCCATCGCTCTGCACCCCAATGATACTCGTATTCTACAATATATAGCCCAGCCATGCCACTGCTTGGGGCGGCATCTTCGATCTCTAGGGCAAGGTCAATCGTCTGGTTGCGGGTGATGCGAGCACCGCCTGCAATCTGGAGTCCGGTGATGGCTGGCGAGGTCTGATCTATGTCCGTTGGCAGCACCGTAATCTGGCGCGTAATCACATTGTTGGTGCGATCTAACTCACTCAATTGATTGTTCGGATCAATTGTCGCCCGCAACGTATATGCACCTGTTGTCGGTATGATCCGCTCTGTGATACTCGCCTCACCAAACAAACGATCCTGCAATGCCAGCGAAACTGTGCGTGGGTTCATGGTACTCTCCCCAACCCCAGTCGCCTGAAACCGCACCTCTGGCGTAATCACGCTCGTATTGCCAATCCGCTCAACCACCTGCCCTACTTGGAACGGTTGCCCAACGCGCACCGTTGCTGGGCGCGTCCACAGATCATCGGGGCTACCGCGCAGATCGAAGGTCGGCTGGAGCGGGCTATAGATTGTGAATGCTGCTTCACCGCGGGCACTGCTCTGATCTGGATTGACGAGCGTAACCGTGTAGTCACCAACAGCGAGTGCATCGGCGGGCAACGTGAGAATCACATGCGAGCCGTTGACCCGTTGTGCGGCGAGAGCCACCGTGCCGAGCCGCGCCTGCACACCTGCTGCAAAGTTGCTCCCGTAGATGTGGATGCGCTGACTGCGCCCCACCTGACCCGCCGTTGGGCGAATATCCGTGATTGCTGGTGGGCTTGATGATAGCACCGTGAAGGCCCGGGTGCGGGTGGCTGCCCAGCCGCCCGGATTGATCACGCTCACGTCATAGCTGCCCACATTCAAGCCAGTGGGCACATCCGCCGTCAGCGTCGTGCTGCTCACAAACTGTACATTGCCTAGCACGCGATCACCGAGCCGCACGTCAAGCGGCTGGATGAAGTTGCTGCCGGTTAGGGTAATCCGCGTCGTGCTGCTGTTGTTGCCTTCACTCGGGCTGATGCTCGTGAGTTGCGGTAGCCGCGCCGTATCTATCGAGATCGAGTGGATATAGACCGGACGAAAGCCGACTGGCACAATCGTTGCGGCGGCGGTTGTCTGCGGCGTAATCCGGTCCCCGTCGCGGCTGAAGGCATTCAAGAATGCTGGCGAAAGCACCTGCACCTGCTGCGTGGTTGTATTCCGTGACCATAGCACATCCACATAGCTTGTGCCGCGATCAAACCGATAGGCTTCTACCCCTTCGCCGTAGCTGGTGATCCGCTGGAGCGTGCGCTGCTGCCCCGCCTGCCGGATCAGTTCGCGGTAGGCGCGGTAGGGGGCGCGGGGCTGGTTCGAGCGATCCAGTAGCCCGGCCGAGAGCCAACCGCTCTCGTGCAGGGTATACCAGCAATATGCCTGCACCCCAACCGATAACGCCCGTACCGTCGTCCGCACAATATGGTTCGCCTGCTCATCAAAGAAGGTGTCATTGTGGAACTCGGTGTTGAGCAGCAGCGAGGTTTCGTTCATGAAGATCGGCTTATCCACGCCATACTGCTGCATCACGTTGCGAAGAAACTGCACCTTGCCGAACGTCACGCCGCCCCACGCCTGCCAGCGTGGATCATTCAGATCGGAGTCGGCTCCGACGGCTTCGAACCACGGGTAGGCATGCACCCCCACTATGTCGAAGCTATCGCCTGCGCCTGCCCGCAAGATACCCTCGAAGAAGCGTTCCGGCTTGCCCCGCCCCACGATGCGCGTATCGGGGCGATCCAGCAGCAAGCCGCCAATGATAATCTTGACGTTGGGGTTGGCCGCCCGCACAAACGGTGCGACAACTTTCAGCATCTCGCCATAGCTTTCACCGTTGTAGTAGGGATCATCAATATCGCCCCAACAGCCGAAGATATTATCCGGCTGCACAAGGCGTGGGTCAATATCAACTTCGTTGCCCAGTTCCCAATGCAGCACAGACGGGTAGCGTTTGACGAGTTCGGCGAGAAACCGCCCATAATCGGCGAAGCGGTCAGCGCGGATTTCGCTGCACGCATTCGGAGCGATTGTTGCCCAGCGCGGGTAGTCATCCACAATCACCATCGGGGTCAGGTTGGCTTCCGCTGTCGCCGTCAGTTCTGCCTCAAAGCGCACCACCGAAGCCGCGTCCCAGTTCCACTGCTCCGGCGGGGTAGCTGAGTCGGGCTGTATGTCGCGCCAACTCAGCGTATTCAGGCGCACCCACGTTGCGCCCAGTTCACGGGCACGGCGGGTTACGTTGGCATTGCTCAGCCGCCCCGAATTCGTTTCAACCCCGAAGATCGGATAGGTGGGCACGGTTTGGGCAAGCGCGGCGTGCGTCTCCGCGAGCCACGCATCGAATGACTCAGCCGGTTGGTATGGTGGTAGCTCAGCCAAATTCGCGCCATCATCATGTATATCATCATTGGGCACGATCTCCAAGAGCGCGTCGCGCCCGCCGTGATCAGGTTCAGCTTGGACGGGCCCACCTGCGAGCAGGAGTGCCGCGAGGAGGGGCAGAATAAACCGTAGATGGAAAGAACGTAACACGAGTATGGGCCTCCTTATGGTATCGCTTTCAGGATGTTCCGGGTGCTGCTGCCGATGGCGCTGCGGCACGCAACGTTTGCAGCTGCTGTCTGAGCCGCTCCCCTTCTTTATCATGCAAATCGCTGAGCGGCACACGCACGCTGGTGCGTGGCAGGCTGGTATACCACGGCATCGCCGCTTTCAGGGCAGGCGGCGTATTGCCGGTAAAGGCATCGCTCAAGGCGCGTAGGTGATGTTGTGCCGCAGCCACATCGCCGCCGTTGCGGTGGGCTAGATAGACCGCCTGCACCGCATCAGGAAAAAGATTGGCAATTGCCGAGATTAGCCCGCGTGCGCCGTGCGCGAGGGTCTCTGCCGCAATCCGTTCATTGCCGCCATAGAGGTACAGCTCGCGGGCGTATTGGGCAAATGCCGCAAAGGTGGCCAGATCGCCGCTACTATCTTTGATGCCGAAGAACTGGCGCGGGTGGCTTTCGATCAAACCCTGCACAATGGGCAGCGTAATCGGCACGGTTGTCACCTGTGGAATGTGGTAGAGCAACACCCGCGCCGCTTCGGGCAGGGCATCGCAGATCGCACGGAAGTAGGTGAGCAAGCCACTATCGGGCACATCCTTGAAGAAGAAGGGCGGGGCCACGAGCAGGGCATCGGCTCCGCTCTCCATAGCATAGCGGCTCAGGGCGATGGTTTCCGGCAGCGAAACACAGCCTGTCCCAATCATTACCGTCATCTCGCCACGTTGGTTCATCACGGTATCAATCACCTGCTTGCGCTCATCCATACTCAGCGAGGGGCCTTCGCCGGTTGTACCGAGTGCGAGGACCCCGGCCACGTCTTGCTGCACCAGAAAGCGCATATGGTCTTTAATCCAGCCTGTGTCCACACTCCCAGTTGGGGTGCGGAACGGGGTTAAGGTTGCCGGAAACACACCTTGAAATTCACGCATTGCCGTCCTCTCACTTCTGCTTCACACTGATGCGAGCAAGCGCATCACGATTAACGCTAGGCGCACCGCGCATGATCCCCGAATTGATTGATTGACGCAACTTCCAATGCTGCCACCTGCATCCGTAGCAACCACTGCTGCGGCGATGCGTCGAGGGTGGCGATCCATGCGCCAACACTCCCTGCCGCTGCAATCTCGGCGGGGTAGCGATCCGCCGTCTCAAACTCTAGCCCTTCTGTGGCATAATAAGTAACTACCAGTTCCGGCTGCTGTAATGCACACAGCACCCACGCACAATCTACACCGACGGTTGGGTCTGCGCATCGCTCGGCAAGGTAGGCACTCGCCCGCCGCGATAGCCCGCGTGAGGCGGCCGTAACATCCCACGCCTGCCCGCTCGCCAGTCCAAAGACGTGATTGATCAGCGACTCGGTGTCGCGTTGGGTGCGCGGGTGGCTGGCAAAAGCACGCGGCGTGCGCCCCAACACGGTGAGATCAGCATGGGTGATGTGCGCCACCACCTGCGCCAGCTCCACCGGATCCTGCTCGACCCAGTGCAGGATGCGATCAAAATCGCACAGGTGGACATGGCTGATGTGCGGCGCGTGCTGCCACGCCTGCTGCACCACCATCTGGCGGATTTGCCCCAGCGCGGCCATGCCCGCCGGAAACTGCGCGGGCAATTGCTGCACCGAAAGAGCCGCAGCTGGTATTATAGATGCTGCATAGCTGGTGTCGGCAGTGACCATGATCGCAAGGTGCGCGTAGTATTGCTGAAGCACTGGTAGCCACTGCGCGATCTGCCGCTCCATGCGCTGCTCAGGATCGTGATGGGTGACAGCAAGTGCAACCGAACCATTCATCGCAGTTCCCCCATGTTCTGGAGCGATGTGGATCGCGGTGCAAAATTGCACCGTGTTCCTCTGGCATTATAGCATGCAGATTGGGTAGATTCAGGGTATGCTCAGACCGAAAAAACTGGTATGCTGAAAAGAGCAGAAAATAGTCGTTGTTGGTAGCACGCTAATCCGGGATCGTAAAAGCCGTATCGCAGTGCGCCGAAGCTGGTGTGTGAGGAAACAGATCAATGAATGAACCTACCCGCAAGGTAAACCACGAAGCCGCCCCAATTCCGTATGGGCTATGGCATAGCCCGTTTACGCCACGTTCGATGGGTAGCAACGTGCGCCTGAGTGATGTGCAGTGGGATGCAACGAGTGAGCAGCTGGTGTGGCTGGAACACCGCGCCGGGCAGAGTGTGCTGGTTGCTGCTGACCCGCGCAGCCCCGATGCCCCCCGTGACCTGACGGCAGATCTTGCGATCCGCGCTCGCGTCGGCTATGGCGGGGGCGATTTTGCGGTCGGTGCGGGGAGTGTCGTGTTTGCCGAGAAATCTGGGCGGCTGTTTCGGCTAGAGCTAGCGGGGGGGCCAGCCCACCCAATCACGCCCGCCTTTGGCAATGCTGCCGCGCCTGCCATTGCTCCCAATGGAACGTGTGTCATCTATGTGCATAGCTATGAGGATAGCGACGTGTTAGCGATAGCCGATCTGAATGGCACGCGCTGGGGGCAAATTCTGGTGCGGGGGCACGATTTCTATATGCAACCGTGCTGGCATCCGAACGCCAAGCAGCTTGCCTATATTGCGTGGAACCACCCGCAGATGCCGTGGGATGGCTGCATGCTCTACCTTGCCACCCTGCACCAGCCCGAACGCCCGCACAATACCTTGCCGGATATTGCCCGCACGCAGGTGATTGCCGGCGGCGAGTCGGTGAGTGTTTTTCAGCCGAGCTTCTCGCCTGATGGCCGCTGGCTGGCGTATGTCTCGGATGAGCGCGGCTGGGGGCAAATCCATCTCTACGACATGCACAGTGGCAAGCATCACCAACTGACCCACACCCACGCCGAACACGGCACGCCCGCGTGGGTACAGGGCTTGCGGACGTATACGTGGAGCCACGACAGCACCGCGCTGTATGTGATCCGCAATGAGCAGGGCTTTGGGCGGCTGTTCCGCCAATCGGTACACGGTGATCCCGCCCAGCCGATCAGTGAGCTAGGCGACTATACATGGCTGGAACAGCCCGCCAGCCACCCGCATCAGGCAAGCCTTGCCCTGATCGCCAGCAGTAGCCAGACCCCTCCGCGCCTGCTGTTGCTCGATGGCCTCAAGCCGGTATCGCCCGCGCCCCTTTCGGCACACCCAGCTAGCCCACGCACCACGCCGCGCATCCTGCGCCGCACACAGAGCGAGATGATCGCCGCCGATGCCCTAGCGAGCGCACAGCCCGTCACATGGAAAGCCAGCAACGGCGCAACTGTGCATGGGTTGCTGTATCTGCCGCCGCATGGTTCCACTCGCGCCCCAGCGGGGGAGATGCCACCTGCCATCGTCCGCATTCACGGGGGGCCCACTAGCCAAGCTGTTGCAAGCTGGCAGCGCGACGCGCAGTTCTTTGCGACACGCGGCTTTGTGGTGCTATATGTCAATCATCGGGGCAGCACTGGCTACGGGCGGGCATATATGGAAGCTCTCCGCAACAACTGGGGGATCATTGATGTCGAAGATACCATCAGTGCCGCGCATTTCCTCAGCGATCAGCACCTCGCCGATCCGCAACGGCTGGTAGTGATGGGCGGCAGTGCGGGTGGCTACACCGTCCTCGAAACGCTGTGCCAAGCGGCAGGTACGTTCCGTGCGGGGATTTGTAGCTACGGCGTGTCAAACCTGTTTACGCTTGTCGCCGATACACATAAATTCGAGGCGCACTACCTCGATAGCCTGATCGGGGAGTTCCCCGCCGCGAGTGAGGTTTACCGCGAACGCTCACCCGTCTTTCACGCCGAACAGATCCGCGATCCGTTGGCAATCTTTCAGGGCGACGAAGATACCGTCGTGCCGCGCAACCAATCCGATGCGATTGTCGCTGCCTTGAAGCGCAACGGCGTGCCGCACGAGTATCACATCTTCGTGGGCGAGGGGCACGGCTGGCGCAAGCCGGAGACCATCGAACAGTTCTACACGACGATTGAAGCCTTCTTGCGGCAGTATGTCCTGTATGCGTGACATTCCCTGCGTTCTGCGCTACAATCAGAATATCTCGAACAACATCCGCGTATGCACAATGCCGTGCGTGATCGCGGCGATCACGGCACGGGCGGAACAGAGGGAGGACAACGATGTTTAAGCGTATTCTTTTGGCAACCGATGGCTCACCGGTTATCGAGCGCATGATCCTGTATGCAGCGCATCTCGCCCGTAAAGAAGAAGCGGAGATTATTGTGCTGCACGCCTACGAACTGCCCGAACGCTACACCACTTACACTGGCTACGAAGCCCTATGCGAACAGTACCGCGCTGTAGCCCAGAGCCTACTCGATGAGGTGATCCAGCAATTGCGCGAAGATGGTGTCACTGTTGAGGGCGAGCTACGGGCAGGAGCCGCAGCCGATACGATCATTGCGGCTGCCCGCGATAATCACGTAGACTTGATTGTGATGGGTACTCGTGGCAGCAGCAATCTGCAAGATATTCTCGGCAGTGTCAGTGTGCAGGTGTTGCAGCACGCGCCCTGCCCGGTGTTGGAGATTCCCTAACGCCAATTTGCGGTATAATACAGCGAGTTATTTGCATACTTGCACCCGTACCGAATGAGGAGTGCCCCGTAATGCCGACCTATTCGATCTGTATGACCGCCCTCTGGCGCACCTTGCTGCTGCTGTTTATGCCGCTCGTGTTGCTGCTCAGTGGTGTGGCTGGGGTCTTGGTTGCCCCGCCTGCCGCGCACGCTGCCGCAGCATATATTGGCGAATATAGCCCCAACACCCGAATTGAGATGCGCGGCGATACCATCTGGTTTGTGCGCCCGCCGTATGAATCGCGCCTGCTGCCCACCACCGATGGGGTGTATATCTTTGAGGCGGGCTGGCTAGCGGGGCGGGCAGCCAAATTTGTGAACAACGAACGGGGCGGAGTCAGCATCCTGCTGCGGGCTGACGACGGCAATTGGAATGAGTTTGCCCGCTCCGGTGAAATCTACACCGATCTCGATCCATCGTTGCGGGCGGCACTGGCCCACACCGTCGAGGATCAGCTCCGGCTGCGCGGTTTGCCGGGTGCGGTGCTATACGTGCATATTGATGGGCAGGGTGAATACATTGTCGCACGCGGCGTAGCAGATCGGGTGCAGGGCATTCCCGCTGTGCCACTGGATCGCTGGCGGGTAGCGAGCGTCTCGAAAACGTTTCTGGCTGTCACCGTGCTCCGCCTGTTCGATCAAGGCATCCTGCGCCTCGATGATAGCGTTGAGCAGTGGTTGCCGGGCGTGGTTCCGAATGGCGCGAATATTACTATTCGCCACCTGCTCAATCACCAGAGCGGGCTGTACAACTACATGGATAACTACTTCATCAGCCTTGTGATGGGCAACCCCTCCCGCGTCTGGTCGCCGTATGAATTGGTCAACTATAGCAATCTGTATGCGCCGCACTTTGCGCCCGGCACGCCCGGCCGCTGGCGCTACTCGAATACGAATTACGTGCTGCTGGGCTTGATTGTCGAGCAGGCGACGGGGCAGCATGTGGCGCAGGCGATGCGGACCCATTTGATTGACCCGCTAGGGCTGAGCAATACCCGCTTTGAGCCGGATGAACTGTATCCGGGCAAGATGCGGGGGTACATCGGCTGGCGCGACATCAGCGATTTCAACCTATCGTATGCGTGGGGCTGCGGTAGCATCGAGTCGAATGCGGCTGATCTGGGAGTCTTTATGCGGGCCCTGATGCATGGCGAACTGCTCTCACCCTTTGCCACGCAGGAGATGCTGCGCTTTGTATCGGTGGGCGGTGAGTGGAATTCGCGCTTCCTGACGTATGGGCTAGGCGTGATGCGGGATCGGATGAGCATTGCCCGCGACATTAGGGGCAACCCCCGCCCCGATGAGTTGGGCTATGTGATCGGGCATACGGGCGCACTTGGGGGCTACCGTTCGGCACTTTGGTATCAACCGCAACGCGGAATTACGATTGCCGTTGGGGTCAATCAAATGTACACCGATGCGAATTATATTGCCACTGCCACACTGGATACGATCTATGCCTACCAAGAACGCACAGGCACGATCTCGGTTCCGGCTGAAGGCGCGATTGTTGCGCTACCGGCGGCGGGGCAGTAGGGCCCGCCGCTCCTCAGCGTGATTTGTTGAGGAGGAGCCGATGCAACTGAAACCCATCGCGGCGGGGGGGGCGCAACTGCCACACTCATTCGGGGGACACCAAAACGCTCCACTCAGGGGAGCGGAGCGCGAACTGTGCGACACATCATTCATCTGTCCAGATTACGTTAAGCTATGCAGGTAAGCGGATACGTCCGTTATCGTGTCGGTCTATGCCGAACTAGATTTATGCCTGCTCTATTACCTTGCGTGTGTGCCTCTGCTAGTTCTGCGCTCCACCACAATGTACGTGCGTCATACCAACCCAATTAACGAACCGCTTCTCCATCTACTTCGCGGATCTTGGCGGCTTGCTCACGCTTTTGCAAGACCGTCAGTACGAAGTAACAGAGTCCGATCACAAGCAGCGATCCGGGCCATATCAGTGGTTCTACGTGGAGCAGCACCGTGAGTGCAAAGACTGCCGTAAACCCCAGAACAAAAATTGTCCCGACAATCATGTATACTTCAAAGCTGGTGCTATCAATATACACTTGGTCACGGGGCGTGCGCCGGGTTTTCTGGTCTAGCATGGGATCGTCTCCTTTTCGGCGTGCCGCCAATTTGGTTCAAGATTGGCGGTGGTTGCGTTCGCTTCAGTTGCGCTGCAACCCTCTGCTTGGGAATATTCTAGCATAACGAGATGGATTTATCTAGGGGGAAACCCAGTGCAACAACAGGCAATTTGATTGTCAAGAGGTTGGCAAGCGGTAAAATCGTTTGCCTACAGGGTCGGCGTGGGCAGGGGGAGATCGGTCGGTGTAGCGAGGGGGAGCGCAGTCGGCGTAGCGAGGGGGAGCGCAGTCGGCGTGGGCAGGGGCGCGTCCGTTGCGGTAGGTATAGGCGCGTCGGTTGGTGTAGCGAGGGGCACGTCAGTTGGTGTGGGAACACCTACGGCGGGGTCATTGGTGGCGGTTGGAATCGGGGGCGTAGCAGTTGCAGGGGGCGATGATGGTCTCGTTCTGCCCCCACCACCCCCGCCAGAACGACGCGGCGTAGCAGTAGGCTCTGGGGTTTCTGTAGGCGTAGCGGTATCGGGTGGTGGGGGCGGGGTGTCTGTTGGCTCTGGGGTTGCAGTTGGCGCAGGTATGGGCGTAACCGTTGGCTCTGGAACCTCTGTGGGCGCAGGCGTTGGCGGCAGCACAATGATCGGCGGCTCAGTGGGTGGCAAGACAGGCGGCTCAGTGGGCACAAGTGTGGTGAGCGGGGGGATTGTTGGGATCACAGCTGCTGGCTCAGTCGGCGTGGGTGGCGGCACAAACGCAAGCGGGGTTGGCTCGGTGGGTGTGGCGGGCGGCAGCTGAGCCAGTGGCGTAGGCGTGCGCGTTGGGGGCAGTGGAGTTGGGGGGACATTGAGCGTACCCAGCGTGGCTTGACGGGTCGGGGTGCGACGCTCACGCGGGTCGGGGGTGGAGGTTGACCGTTCGGCTTGGATCGGCAATGTCGGGCGCGGCTCTTGGCGATTGCCCGCATCAGTCGGGGTGGGGGTTGGTGTGGCAGTGCGGGTTGCCCGGGCCCACGCAGTTGCGGTTGCATCGCCCGCGATACGGATGCGGGTGGCTTCGGGGGCTATCCGCAAGGCATCGGTGAATTCAGCTATATAGAGCATCTCGGTTGCCCGCACAACAGTTGCCGTGCCCGCGATCAGGGCAACATCGGTGGCGACGAGCGCGACATCTTGCAATACATCCGCACGTAGCGTGGGATCAGTGCTATTCAGTGCAGTCTGTTGCAAGCTCAGGTACTCCTGCTGCTTCAGCAGATACAGGTTTTGCACCTGTGCCGCATTCGCGCCTACGCGCATTGTGGTGCGCCCCCGTTCGAGTAGTTGCAGATAGAGGAACAGGGCCAGCAGCGCAAAGCCACTTGCGAGCATCGCCAGCACCGCTATCGCCCGATTGCGTCGCCGTTCGCTGCGCTGGCGGGCCCGTAGCTCTTGGCTAGCCAGCAGAAAATCGCGCTGCACTGGCGCAAGCTGATCGGGGTAGTCAGTTGCCCAGCGTTCCGCCTCACGCAAATCGCCGCCCGTGAGCAGTAGTCCAGCTTGGCGATCCTCCCGCTCCCACAGGGCGGCTTGGCGTTGCAGGATATTCAGCGAACGGGCATACCACGCCTGATTGCGTTCGCGCACGGGATCAATCAGGCGGTCGTGGGTCAATTCATACCACACCACCCCGCGCCGCTTCTCTGCCCGCACCAGCCGCGCATCAATCAGATCGGCGATCACTGGATTGGGCAAGCCAGCGGTGGCTTGCTGCTCTTGCAAGACTTGCCCGCGCAAGCCTGCATCGGTGATCAGTTGGGTATCAAACCACTCGCGCATTTGCTGTTCGCGGATCGCGTGCATCCCGGCAAGCAAGCCCACCTGCTCATCGTAGTAATCACCAAGCGTGTGGGTTACATCGCCGAGGGCTGTCACATGGCTAACCGTAATGGCGGTATCATCCGGCTCTAGTCCAGCCCAGATGCGATAGCAGACGACCTGCAACTGCACCGGCTCAACGACGGAGCCAAGCTGCTCCAGTGTGCTACCGTCGGGCTGCTGCACGCGCACCCGGCGCAGATCATCGAGAATGCGCTGGGCGGCTGACTGCTCGAAGGCTACGCCCGCACGGCTGGCGGGCTGGCGGATGGCTTGCTGCGCGGCAGCTAGCCCCAGCAGATCGAGCCGGAAGGTATTGCGAAAGCGGGTTGGGACGTGGCGGCTGTAGGGATCAAGCCCAGCGATGAACTCCTCGCGCATCGAGAACAAGGCCCAGAACTCGCGGCGCGGCGAGCCAGTGCGTGCAGTGCGGCGCGGCGGGCGGAGGGCTTCGCCTAGCTGCTCGAAGAAGGCGTTGCGGGCGGCTTCGTCGGTTGGGTCAATCGTGAGGATCTCCTCAAACTGGTCGAAGATCAGCACAATGTCTTCTTGCACGTCCGCGCTACGCTGATGCACGTAATCGTGGAGGGAGAGTGTGGCAAGCTGTTCGAGCGGGATTTGCTGTGCTGGTGGTTGACTTTCTTCGAGGGCGAGCAGTGCGCTGAGGATGTAGCGATTGGGCAGGTCGTGTACAGCGGCTGCCTCCGATGGGGAACGGGTGCTGGTGGGGGCATGCTGCGGCGCGTGCTGCTGGGCCGTGAAGTTGTGCGGATGGGCCGCCTCAAGGCTGACGCGCATGGGCGGCAGGACGTGGAAGCCGCGCTGCTCTAGGCGTGGAATCAGCATGGCTTGCAGCAGCGAGGTTTTGCCTGCGCCGGAGGGCGAATGGAGGAGCACGATCCGTTCGGCAATCAGTAAGCCGCTCAGATCGGCGACTTCGCGGTCGCGCCCAAAAAGCAGTTCGCCCCGATTGAATGAGCGTGGGCCTACGTATGGGTTTGGGCGTGGATTGCGTGCCACAGATGCCTACCCCTGCTCCCGTCAACGACGTGGGCGGGCTGCACCGCCACTTCGTGCTTGGCTCCATTCCCCACTGAGTTGCTGCATAAAATCCTCGACACTGCCCCAGAAAATATCAATGTCCGATTCTTGGAAGTAGGTTTCAAGGTAGGCCTGTGCCCGCTCCGGCTCCAACACGCGCCCCTCGTCGGGGGTGATTTGCGCGGCAACGTGGGCATAGCGTCGCCGCCGCCCGCGTCCTTCTTGGCTCATTAGGCTGCGGAACAGCACGCGGAAGGGCCAGTCGTCAATGCGGAAGCCGAGAAACAGCAAGCCCGTATCGGCGAGGGCTTCGCGCACCGCAATCGGGATCAGGTCTTTGTTTGCCGATACGCCGATCAGAAAGTCAAAGTAATCATCCTCTGCCACGACGATAGAGTCCGCTTCGTTGCTGATGCCAAAGAGGTGATACACGAGGGGGCGTTCAACACTCGGCTGATAATCCGGCTCGTTGTCATAGATCGAAGGCAAGCCCTCTAGCTCCTCGTGCCAGCGACACACTTCGACGTGCGGGTCTTTGCCGGCTGCGCGAAGCTCCTCAGTGAGCAGGTTGGTCAGGTTGGCGGTGATGTAGATGCGGAAGGGTAGCTCGGCGAGGAGGCGATAGGGGTAGTTTGGGTTGTGTTGGCGCGAGTGGCTACTGATCACGCTGAACAGCTCTTCGAGGCTGAGCTGTTCGGCAGCATCGGGCAGCTTCTCGCGGTGGCGATCCAGCAGATCCGAGCGGAGCTGTTCGATTAACTCCTCACGCGGGAACTGCGGGTCTTGGTTGATCGCCAGAAACTGGGCTACCTGCGGCAAATCTTCGCGCTGGTGCGGAGCCAGCGGAAAGCCGTACTGATCGGCCCACCGGCGGGCAAAATCACCGAGCGGATCGAGCATAGATTCGGTGACACGCTGCCCGATGATCGGGGTGCAATTGCCGCGCTGAATGTTGCGGATCAGGGCGGGCCACTTCTCGAAGTCGCGCCCATCCTCGCCGAAGCCCGCCACATACCAGATGCGGCCACTCCGTAGGCGCATAAACAGCACGGGCATCCACCAATCGTTGCGCTCCTGAATGCTGCTGCGGGCAACCGCCAGCGCCCGATCTATGTAGCCATCGCGCTGCAACTCGCGGAAGAAGGCCGGCAGAAAGGCTTGCAGGGTAGCAATGGCAACGTTGCCTTGCATGGCAATCACGGCGGGCACACCGGCGGCGGCAAGGCGTGGGCCAAGTGCGGCGAGGGCAAGGTTCCGGCTCTGGGTCGCATCGCCGCCTTGCCCAGCACTCTGGCACGAGCCAAGCACTACGAGGCGCGGCAGGTGCGGCAGATCGTGCATACGCCGCACTAGTTCGCTGCTAGCAACAACTGCCGCATGCCCCTGCTCATCAGCGAGCCACAGATACGGCTCGCCTTGCAGCATTGCGCCGTGCGCTAGCAGATAGACAATATCGTAGCCCTCACGCAGGTGATCGGTGATTGTAGTCAGGTTGACCAGCGGGGCATCGCTAATCACGGTGACAGGCATATCGTGCAAGCTGGTACGGATCAGGTCGAGTTCGTGGTCTACATCGAAGGGGGTTAAGGTCTGCCCACCGGGGCTATAGTCGCCCACGTTGCTCGGATTGGCGATCACCACGAGCGCACGCAGCGCGGAGCGTGAACGCAGGCGCACAGGCCGCCAATCGGCACTCCGCAGGTAGCGCGAGAAGTAGACCTGCTCGCTAGTCAGGAGGGTTGCACCTGTCATGGGATGGTGCAGCGTTTCCCAGCGCAGGCTATGCAGTTCGGGAGCCGTCTCATCCAGATCGAGGCGCAGGCGCACAGGCACGCCCGCTTGCTGGGCACTCTCGATGGCGCGGCGCAGGGCGGCGTGTAGCTCGGTATCGGCGAAGAGGCTAGCGGTGAGGGTGGCTCCATACTGCTGCGGATCAAGCGTGAGGCGAGCCAGTTCATCACGGGGCAGCGTGATGCTGATGGGCGCACCGCGTTGCAGGCGGATGTCGGCATCGCTATCGGGCAGCGAGAAGCGCAGATCGAGGGTATAGCTATGCTCATCGCGCCGCCGCAACGCAAGTTCAAGATCAGCGCACCCGGCTAGAGCGTTCCGCAGCATGCAGGCTCCCCTCATATATATCACACACTATCGTTCGGTGCAGTCGAATTACTACCCTGTGTAAGTATACACGGACCTCGCCAAAATTGCACGGGCAACCACACCAAAACCGCAGCTACGCCCGGGGCATAGCTGCGGCAAAGGAGCGCCGAACGATTGCGGCTTAGATGAACAGGCTAACTTTGGAGCGGGCGGCATCGCCCATGAAGGTGGCTACCCCGCCCATTTCTAGCCCGCCGATCAATTCATCGTCGCGCACGCCGAGCAGTTCGCGGGACATATCACACACCACCATCCGCACGCCCATCTCCTGCGCCATCTGCACCAGATCGGCGGGGGTAGTGACATCGTGATTTTTCATCAGCTTGTGCATAATGGCTGTGCCTGCGCCAAAGAAGTTCATCTTCGACAAGCCCAGATTGTTGGCTCCGGCGGGCAGCATCGCCGTGAAGCCCTTCTCTATCACGTTCTTGCCTTCAAAGACCTTCTGCTTCTTGACAGCCCCCAGCCCCCAGAAGGTGAAGAACATCGAGACTTCCAAGCCCATTGCGGCTGCGCCAGTGGCAATGATAAAGGCGGCCATCGTTTTGTCGAAGTCGCCTGAAAAGACGACCATCGAGAGCCGATCTTCAATATCCATTGTTGGCGCGGATTCGACCTGTGCGAGCCGCGCTTCGAGGGCCGCAATCCGCTCCAGCAAAGCGGCGGTATCGGTCTGTACTTCTAGCGTTTCAATCGTCATGTGTTGTTCCTCAATCATATTCACGAGATCAAGATCGTCCTGTTCAGGTCAACCGAGTTATGCGATGCGGCGCAGGTAATGCACATACAGGGCTTGCCCGTTCTCTTGCACCGTCTCCTGCTCGATCAGCTCCACATTCTTGGCGGTTTTAGCCCAGCCCTGAAAATCGGCAACTGAACCACGATCCGTCGAAACAACCTGCAACACGTCGCCAATGGCTAGGTCAGTCACGGCCTTGCGGCTCTTGACCAGCGGCATCGGGCACTTTGCACCTTTGACATCAAGGGTCTGGTTGAAATCTATTGCCATATCAGTCACGCTCCTTTATTACGTTATTGAGTATAGTATATCACATTATCCATAATCGCCCTGTTTCACGAGCGATGCGGGAAGTATACCGATCAAGTGTAAGCCTGATATATAAGTGGTGTAAGAATTAGGTAAGGATTAGCATCCGCTAGCCTGCCGGCAACGTAAACCGAAAGGTACTGCCTTTGCCCAAGCCCACACTCACGGCTTGTATATCGCCGCCCATCGCCCACACGAGATGGCGTGTGATCGTCAGCCCGATGCCACTCCCGCCACTCGTGCGCGTGCGCGAACGATCCACGCGGTAGAAGCGTTCAAAGACGAGCGGGAGGGCCTCGGCGGGAATACCGCTGCCGTTATCCTGTACCTCGATCTGCACCAGCGGCAATGGTGCGCCGCCCTCGCTCTGGCGAGCCACCCGCACGGTGATGCAGCCGCCAGCGGGCGAGTAGCGGCTACCAGCAAGCGGTAGCCCGCACTACTCAGGTAGGCTTGCACCACCTTCTGGATGCTCGCTTCATCCTCGACCAACAAGATCGACCAACAAGATCGTCGTCTGCGCCATGCTAATCGTCCTGCTCCGCTCGTTTTCCATCGTTACAGGGTATGCTACAATGCCCACGTATGCACCGTATCGCCGCAGTGGGGCGAAAGCCGCCCTGCTCTATATTATAGAGTATCTATGCGAAAATTCTGGTCGTGGATGCTGCGCCTGCTTGGCCCAGCCCTGCTGTTGATCTTTCTGCTCAATAGCAATCTCAATGAATTGTACGCGATCCTGATCAATGCTGATCCGTGGCCGATCATCTGGTCGCTGATCCTGATCTTCCCCTTCCTGTTCATCAAGGCATGGCGATGGCGGGTGCTGATGCAAACGATGGGCATGGACATGCCCCAGCTTACCGCAACCGCACTGTACAATGTCGGCATCTATCTCGGCTCGGTTACGCCCGGTCAAGCCGGCGATTTCATCAAGGCGTGGTATCTGAAGGATCGCGGCTACCCGCTCGCACCGGCCCTGCTCAGCGTGATTCTGGATCGCCTATGCGACCTGATTGTGATGGCTTCGCTAGCGGTGGTGGGCATCTTCGCATTAGGGCAACTGCTGCCGCAGCGTGAACTTCAGACGGCGGTGACGGTGCTGATGCTGACTGGTTTGGCGGTGCTGACGGTGCTGCTCGTGGCGCAACGCCCGCGTGAGTGGATGCTGACGGTGGTGCTGCCGCGCATCTTGCCCAAGCGCATGCAGGATTCGCTGCTGCGCTGGAATGAGCAAATGGCTAGCTTGCACCTTACCCCACGCCTGATTGCGCTGGTGATGGGCGCATCGCTGATCTCGGCGATGTTCACCTTCTACCGCCTGTGGCTGCTGTTCATCTCAGTCGAGGTGTTTGTACCGCTGTATATCGTGATTGGGGCATCGGCTTTGATTGCGGTGGCGCAGGTGCTGCCCATCTCGATTGGGGGGGTCGGGGTGCGTGATGCCATCTTGATTGCGGTGGTGACTGCGCCGCAGTATGGCGGCTATTCGGTAGAGCAGGCTCTCGCCGTTTCCGCGCTCTTCCTGCTGATCACGGTGCAACATATTGTGTTCGGCTTCATCCTCTCGTTCTGGTTCCCCATCGGGCGGCTGACAGCGGCGGCCCAAACCCCATCCAGCGATGCGCCGCAAGCCCCTGCGAGCTAACCCGATTTGAGGAGGAGGAGCGATGTCTACGCCTGAGTTGGTGCAAGCCCGCCTCGCAACACTGCGCGAGCAGATCAATCTGCACAACTACCATTACTATGTGCTGGATGCGCCGCTTATCAGTGATGCTGCGTATGATGCACTGCTGCGCGAATTGCGTGAGCTAGAAGCGCACCACCCCGAACTGATTACCTCCGACTCGCCGACGCAACGGGTGGGCAGTGTACCTGCGAGCCACTTTGCCAAAGTGCAACATAGTGTCCCGATGCTGTCGCTAGGCAATGCCCTCGATCCGGCTGAGCTACGGGCATGGCGCGAACGCACGCTCCGGCTGCTGGGCGATGTCCCCATCGCCTATGTGGTTGAGCCGAAGATAGACGGGCTAGCTGTGACGCTGCACTACCACGCGGGGCAGCTAGTGCTGGGCGCAACACGCGGCAACGGCGAGGTGGGCGAGGATGTCACCGCCAATCTTCGCACCGTGCGGAGCATCCCCCTAGCCCTACACCCGCAGCCCGATCAGCCTGACCAGATCGAGGTGCGCGGTGAGGTATATATGCGCCTGCCCGATTTCGCTGCACTGAATGCCCGCCTCGCCGCAGCGGGTGAGCGCATCGCCGCCAACCCGCGCAACGCGGCGGCAGGATCGCTGCGCCAGAAGGACCCTAGCATCACAGCAACCCGCCCGCTCCGCTTCTTCGCCTATCAGATCGCGGCACAGGCCGGCAGCATCCAGCCTGCGAGCCAGCTGGATGCTCTGCATTATCTACAAAGGCTGGGCTTGCCGATCAACCGCGAGGTGCAGCGTTTCACCGATTTCGAGGAGCTGATCGCCTACACCGAGATGTGGATGGCGCGCCGGGAAACGCTCGACTATGAAGTGGACGGGCTAGTGATCAAGGTGGATGATCTGCGCCAGCAGTATGAGTTGGGGGTGGTCGGGCGCGATCCGCGCTGGGCGATTGCGCTGAAGTTCCCCGCCCGCGAAGCGATCACCCGCCTGCTGGCAATCACAGTGAATGTGGGCCGCACGGGCGTAGTCACCCCGAATGCCGTGCTAGAGCCGGTGCTGCTGGGCGGGGTGACAGTCAGCAGTGCCACCTTGCACAATGCTGATTACATCCGCAACACGGGCATCTTGATCGGCGATTACGTCGTTGTCAAGCGGGCCGGTGATGTGATCCCGCAGGTGGTTGCGCCGGTGCTTGAGCGGCGCACGGGCACAGAGCATGTCTTCACCTTCCCAACCACCTGCCCCTCGTGTGGCACACCGCTTGAGCGTGACCCCGACGGCGTGGCGTGGCGGTGTCCTAATTTGAGCAACTGCCCCGCGCAACTCGTGCGGCGCGTTGAGCATTTCGTGAGTCGTGGGGCCATGGATATTGTTGGGATGGGCGAACGCCAAGCCGAGCTATTTGTTGAATTGGGGCTAGTACAGGATGTGGCTGATCTGTTCAGCTTGACCGCCGCGCACCTTGATGGGGTTGAAGGCTTTGCCCAGAAGCGCACCGAGAACCTACTCAGTGCGCTTGATGTGGCTCGCACGCGCCCGCTCGAACGCTTACTGATCGGCTTGGGCATCCGCTATGTAGGCAGCACGGCGGCAGAGCTACTGGTGCAACGCTACGCCCATTTGGATACGCTGATGCAGGCGCGGGCTGACGAGTTGCAAGAGCTTGATGGCATTGGGCCCGTTGTTGCCGAGAGTATCGTCGCGTTTTTTGCACGGGAGGATAACCGCGCCTTGATTGAGAAGCTGCGGGCGGCAGGCGTGCGCTTCGACAGCGATCATGTCCGCGAGGTGCGCGGCGATCAGCTTGGGGGCTTGACCTTCGTGATTACGGGCACCCTACCCACCCTCAGCCGCGAACAAGCCACCGCCCTGATTCAAGCGCACGGCGGCAAAGTAACCGGCACGGTGACGAAGAAGACCAGCTATCTGGTGGCGGGTGAGAGTGCTGGCAGCAAGCTGACCAAAGCGCAGAGTTTGGGCATTCCCGTGCTGGATGAAGCTGGGCTACAGGCGATGCTAGGGGCGCACATCGGCATAGATCGGGAGACCAACGAGTTGGAAAAATCACCCTAATTGCTGATCCTTTTAGGTGTATACTAGTAACGGTGTTTAATCAAGAAGTTTCTGCTTCTGACAATAACGACTGCGAATAAAGCAGTCGTTTCTTGTGTCAAAACAGTACCGCCGAAGCAGGCTTTCATCAGAGTCATTCTGACAAGAAAGAGTACGAATATCATGGTGCAAAGCGAAGCGCACACGACGCTCCCGACCGATTATGGAACCTTTCAGGCTTACGCTTTTCCTGAAGGCGATCTCTGCCACATGTGTCTTGTCTATGGCGAACTCGATGTGACCCAGCCAGTATTGGTACGCTTTCACTCGAAGTGTACCACTGGCGATGTGTTTAGTTCGCAACGCTGCGACTGCCGCGCTCAATTAGTGGAAGCGATCCGCATCATCCAAGAGGCAGGCAGTGGGATTATAGTGTACCTCGATCAAGAGGGTCGCGGGATCGGCTTGCTGGCCAAGCTGCAAGCCTACGAGCTGCAAGAGAAGCATGGCTTGGATACGGTAGATGCCAACCTTGCGCTTGGTCATCCGATTGATGCCCGCACTTACGATCTGGCGATTGAGATGCTCCGTTCGCTGGATGTCTCGAAAGTCACGCTGCTGACGAATAACCCGCGCAAGCTGGCTTCGCTCGAACGGGCTGGCTTCGAGGTGAGCCGACGGGAGGTGTTCACGGGGGCATCGCCGTTCAACGCGGGCTACCTTGCCACCAAGCGTGAGCGGCTCGATCATCAACTGCCCATGCTCCTTGAGATGGCTTCAGTTGGAGCCGATGAGCGGGTAATAGATGCCATCTGAAGATCCTGAAAAGGATCGGCTGGAGCAGCTGATCAGCGCGTTGATCAGCACGCTCCAGCTTGAGCCGTTCCTCGACTCGCACGAGTATACGGCTTCACGGGTAGCGGGGATGTACCGCGAAGTGTTTGCGGGGCGGGACGTGGATGTCGCCGCCCTGCTCCATCCACTGATCCTGTTGGAACCGCACCAGCAAGCCAATCCGCAACTGGTGACCATGGCCACGCTCCGCTTTCATTCGATGTGCCAGCACCACTTCCTACCCTTCTTCGGCGCAGTCACGATCAGCTATGTGCCCGCCGCGCATGTGATTGGGATCGGCAAGATTGTGACGCTGGTGCAGATGCTGGCCCGCCGCCCGCAGCTGCAAGAATACTTCGCGCAGCAGATTGCCGACACGCTCGAAACCGCCCTCAGCCCGCGGGGGCTTGCGGTGCATGTGGTGGCGCGGCATATGTGTGAGGCCATGCGCGGAACCCGTGAGGATAGCATGGTGTTCCATTCGCATGTCTATCGGGGCGTGCTAGCAACGGATGCGGGTTTGCAGCAGGCCTTCCTGCGTACCACGCCGACTACGCCGGAGGGGTGATTGATTGCGGGGATCGGGTGTCCTGAAGTCCCCCGCACCCGGCTCAGTACTTGCCGCGATTGTACGCATCGCCCCCGTCAATGTGCAGCACGGCCCCCGTCACGAAGTCGTTGGTGGCGAGGAACACCACCGCCCGCGCCACGTCATCCGGCGTGCCAATGCGGCCCAGCGGGATCATCTTGCCCGCATCGGCGGGGTTGTCTTCCGCCGTCACAATGCCGGGCACAATGCAGTTGACGCGGATGTTATGCTCGGCGAGGGCTAGCGCGGCATTGTGCGTGAGCATCACCACGCCGGCTTTGGAGATGCTGTGGTGCGGGCGGCTTGCCCACGGCTGCACCCCACCTTTGTCGCTGATATTGACGATGATGCCGCCTTGCCCCCCAGCAATCATCAGGCGGGCGCGTGCTGGGTACATAGGAACGGCGCACGCAGATTGGTATTGATCACACTTTCCCACTCGGCCAGCTCAATATCGAGCAGGGGCGTGCGCTTGAAATTGGCCGCACTGTTCACGAGCAGATCGAGCCGCCCGTAGTGGGCCGCAATCTGCTGAAACAGATCAGCAATTGCGGT
The DNA here is from genome assembly GCA_012031225.1 of Chloroflexaceae bacterium. Lineage (GTDB taxonomy): Bacteria > Chloroflexota > Chloroflexia > Chloroflexales > Chloroflexaceae > JAAUTZ01. Next base: position 6,946 of record JAAUTZ010000040.1, on the reverse strand, counting down.
GGGGGCTTCCAGATTGGCTTTGACGATCAGCGCATCCACGCCATACGCTCGTGCTTCGGCGGCGGCCTGTTGGGCCTGTTCATCGGAGTTGCCGTGATGAATAACAACGTGTGCGCCCTGTGCGGCACAGGCGAGCATGATTGCCCGCCCGACGCGCCGCGCCGAGCCTGTGACACACACCACTTTGCCGCGCAGATCAACCAGCATGGTGTTCCTCTTGGGCTAAAAGCTGTCCAATCACATCCTCGAATATCAGGTTCGGGTTTGCCGCCCGCTGGGCCATGTAGAGCTGTTCCGCCGCGAGCGATGCCCGCAGAAATGCCTGCACCGCCGCGCCAGTTTGGGGGTCCTTGAAGCGGTAGTAGCCCGACTCAATGCGAGCTATCAAGTGGTGCTTGGTGGCAATGAACTGCTGGCTCGCGGCAGGCGTGCCACTCCACGATTGGGGCGATTTGAAATACAGGTGCAAGGGCGTATTGATGAAGTAGATCGCATCGGTGAACGTGAAGCACTGGAGCAACACCTCAAGATCTTCGAGATAGGCGACGGTGCGATCCCACTGCACGGGAATACGCTCACGGTCATACACAAAGATTGTGTCGCCGGAGGGGTTGATCCGTTTATACATCGAGCTTGGCACACGTCCTTCGGGCAGGTGCGGGCCAAGCTCGCGGATCAATGCGCCGTGTTGATCCCGCAGGCTAAGAGCACTGGTGACAAGGCTGTGCTGGATGACGTGCGGGAGGCAACGTTCGAGCTTCTCTGGGGTGAAGCAATCATCGCTATCCAGCCACGCCACAAGCCGCCCGCGTGCGTGTTGCAAGCCGATGTTGCGCGGGTGGGCCGGAGTGCCACTGCCGTCGTTGCCGGTGCGTGGGTAGCGAATACGCGCATCGCTGATGCCGTGCGCCGCTAGCACCGCCGCGTAGTCGCAGTGGTCATCAGCCACGATGAGCAACTCCCACGCCGGATAGGTCTGCGCGAGGACGCTCTGCACCGCTCGCCCGATGTGGGCTTCAGCGCGGTAGGCGGGCATAATCACCGAAACCAGTTCCACCCGGCTTACCCCTGCTCGGCTGCGTATTCGGCACGGGTGCGCCGCACGCGAATCCCGACTGCGCCCGCAAAGCGCAAGCCACTCGGCGCAGGCTTGGTGATCTGGAGTTCGATGATCTCGATGCGTGGGTCGGTCTCGAAGCTGAGGCGCACGAGATCGCGGGCGATACACTCAACCAGTTGCGGCTGATGCTCGGTGAAGTAGGCGATGATCTGATTACCAACAGCGGCGTAGTTCACCGTATCAGCCACTTGATCGGTGCGGGCTGGGATGTGGGTTTCGACCCACAGCGTTACGTCAATCAAGATATTCTGGGGGGCAAGCCGTTCTTCGGGCAATGCGCCGATGATGCCGCGCACCAGCAGATCTTTGATAAACAGTTGGTCAAGGATTTTTGCCATAATGGGAACCGGTGCTTTCTTGGGCTACACAATTGGGTAAACAGGGGTATTATAGCGAGGTGGCGCAGTTCTGGCAATCCTACCAATGGGTGAGGCAGGATGTGCTCCTGCCTCTCTACACCGGCTGCTAGCTGGCACGCTCCATGCGGGCGATCCACTGCGCCGGATTGCGGATTTCGTCAAGGGTGGGCAAATGCTCAGGCCGCTCCCACACCTTGCCCGCAAAGGCGATGCCCCGCTGCGTCACCACCGCATTGACGAAGGCCTCGCCCTGCTGATACTGCACCAGCTTCAGGTTCATGCCCGTCACCCGAAAAACGATCTGGTCAAGGATGGGGCGGTGCTGTTGGCGTTCCTGCATGCGCCGCTCAATCTGCTCAAACGAGGGCAGCAGCTGCTTGCCAATCGCATTCATCACATGGTTGCCGTAGCCTTCCACCACCGACATGAGGGCTTGCAACTGATCGAACAGGCGGCGTTGCTCTGGGGTCAGCATAATCTCGATCCAGTGCTGCCCCGTGTTGATACTCTTGACAAGGCGTTCGAGTAGCTGCCCCACACCGCCGAGCAGGGTGATCTGCTGGTTGAGTTGATCGAAATACTGGCGCACCAAGCCGTTGAAGTGTTCGCGCACCCATGGGTAGGCTTCAAACTCAAAGACGTGCGTCGTTTCGTGCAGGGCAATCCACAGGCGGAAATCTTCATCATTCAAGCCAAGCCCCTGCTGCACGCGGGCGATGTTCGGCTCGATGAAGTAGAGCGAGCCGCGCACTGACGGATCGGGCGAGAACAGGCTCAGGTCATACTGACCCAATACGCGCCGCCCCAAGAAGCCGAGCAAGAAGCCGACTTGGGCCCCCATCAGGCGACTGTTCGCATCGCGCATCAGCATTGTCAAGCCATTGGTGTTGGCTGCTTGGCTCAGGTACAGATCCTCAATCGGGGCGAACAGCTTCTCGAATGAGGCGAAATTGGCAGCGAGCCACTCCTGCCGATCAAAGACATACACGCGGCTGATTGGCGCAGGCAAGTTCACGCCCATATAGTCTGCGATCAGCGGCTCGCTCTGCTCTACAAGGCGCGTATATTGGGCGGTGCGGTAAGCCCGATCCAATGCGGGGGCGTTATCTTCCTGCACCATCCGCAGGGCTACGTGCTGGGCTTGCTGCCAATCAATCAAGCGTGGAGCAGTGCGCGTGTGCCGGGCACGAGTTTCAACATAATAGCGAATGCCGGCTCCGGCGACTGCACCGAGCAGCAGAAACGCCCCTAGCCGACGTAGATCATGGATAGATGACACAAGGCAGTCCTTCCTGTTGTAGTTCGTAACAATATTCTAATAGCATACCACGCGCAGGGGCGACTTGTCCAACATAGGGCGCGTGGTACATTACGTGGGCTTGGCACGTCTGAGCCGCTGTAAAACACCCATGCCGCTGCACCCATAATATCCAAAATGTGGTATGCTATAGGCACTATTTGATGTACGGAAAGAGCTATGACCACGCAATCACTGCGCCGCACAATTGCCCTGATCGGGCTGAGTGGGGTCGGTAAATCTACGCTAGCACAGCAGCTCGCACAACAGCTTGGCTGGAAGTACGTTGACACCGATGCAATGATTAGCCGTTTTGCAGGCAAGCCGGTTGCCGAGTATTTTGCCACCAAAGGTGAAGTTGCCTTCCGTAAGCTGGAAAGTGAAGTGCTAGGGGCGATGCTGGTTGCGGCGACCTACCACCCATGCGTGATCGCAACTGGCGGCGGGATTGTGGTGCAAGCTGAGAACCGCGACCTGTTGCACCAATTCGCGTGGAATGTGTGGCTCGATGCGCCCGATAGCGTCCTGCTGCAACGGCTCCAATCCGCAACGACCGAAGCCCGCCCCCTGCTACAGGGCGATGACCTGCTCGGCAAGCTCGCGGCAATGCGGGCCGTGCGTGCGCCGCTCTACCGCGAACTGGCCCACTTGACACTGGATACGTCGCACCTCAGCAACACCGCCATGATCAGCGCGATTACCCGCGAATTCGCGTTGCGGGCGCGCTAGATCCTCGTCTTGAACCGGCTCCGTTTGCGTCATCAGCATGCTAGTCCCCTATGACTTAAACAGTTTGCAAGTTGAATATTTTCAATTTTTTTGCTATGATGGCAGTAGTACCGATTTTATCCTACACGACATTACGACATTCCACCACAGCTTCCAACTGGTTCAGGCAAGGAGTGCCACCATGAGCGAAATAATTCCTCTTGCTTCAGTTTCCACAGGCAGCGCAGAACCGTTCCGTGAAAGTGCCTGCAAAACCCACCCCCAGAGCATGTGCCCCGCCTTTGGCGCATTGCGTGTTTTAGCACGCATGGAAGGGGTACAGCCCGCAATGATTGCCGATACCGGATGCTTGTATGGGCTAACTTTTGTGACCCATTTCTATGCCGCCCGCAAGAGCATCGTTGCACCGAGCTTGGGCACGGCGGAGTTATCCAGTGGGCAGATCCAAGAGGCGGCGAATCTGGCAATTGCCGAAGCTGCCACTGCCCGCAACGTCAGCGTGATTCCGGTGATCTCGCTTTGTGTCGCCGAGACTGCCGGACTCTCGGAAGAGCTGCTGCCGCGTGAAGTAGATGGCAAGCCTGTGATTCTGGTGCGTGTGCCAGCCTATGCCATCCACTCGCACCCTGAAGCCAAAGATGTTGCCCTTGCCGCCTTGATGCGCCGGCTCACTGTCCCTGATGCCGATATTGAGCCGAAGACGCTGGTGCTGTTGGGCGAAGTTTTCCCGGCTGATCCCGTGCTGATTGATGGTGTCCTACGGAAGATGGGCGCACGCACACTCGTCACCATTCCGGGCCGCCACATTGATGAACTGATGCTTGCTAGTCAAGGGGCGGCAGTGGCAGCGTTGCATCCGTTCTACCGCGATACCGTCAACCTGATCCGCGAACGCGGCACGCCTGTCGTCGGGGGCGCACCGATTGGTGCCGATGGTAGCGCGGCATGGCTCAGGGCCGTCGGGGCAGCACTGGAGCTAGATGAGCAACGAGTGGAGCAGGTGGCGCAGGAGGAAGAACAAACCGCCCGCGACTTCCTCGCCCGCCAGCCGCTGAAAGGCGCAACCGTGCTGGTCTCCGGCTACGAGGGCAACGAGATGCTCTATGCCCGCCTGCTGGTGGAAGCTGGCGCACACATTCCCTACATCAGCACGAGCATCGGCAAGAGCCTGCACACCGCCGCCGACGAAGCGTGGCTGCGCGCACGCGGTACGGAGGCGATTGTCTACCGCAAATCGCTGGAAGATGATGTGAAGGCAATGAACCATTGGCCCTTCGATCTCGTGATTGGCACAACCTCAGTGACTGCCGCATCGAAAGAGCGGGGGATTCCGTCGGTCTACTACACCAACATCCTGAGTGTGCGCCCGTTGTTCCTCACTGGTGGCATGGTTGCCAGTGTCTCGCTAGCCCAAGAGCTGCTCGAACGGCGCACGCTGTATACAACGATGCAGAGCTTCTTCCAAGATTAGGAGACCTTGTATGCACTTGATCCGTGATATATCTGATAGTAGCTCCTACTGGGGCGCAGCGTGGGTATTTGGCTGCCTGCCCGATGTTCATGTCCTATGCGATGCCCCGATTGGCTGCTACAACTTGCTCGGTGTCGCCGTGACCAACTACACGGATGCGATGACGCATATGCAGAACTTGACCCCGACTAGTATCCGCGAGGAAGATGTGATCAATGGGACAGCATCGGCCCTGAAGCGCACCTTTGATGAGCTAGGCACGCTCGGCTATCTCGACGGCAAACACCTGATTGTAATGAGTACCGCTGAAAGCGAGATGATTAGTGCCGACCACACCCGCTACCTGACCACGCTTGATCCTGAAGCCCGCTTCTTCTGGAGCCAATCGCTGGAACAGGACGAGTGGGTTGGGCGAGATCGGGCGTTGCTGTTCCTATGGGATGAATACGGCAAGCCCCATGCCGCTAGCGTTGTGCCGCAGGCGGGAAGCGTCAATATCATCGGGCCTTCGCTAGGCTGCTTCAATGCCGCCGCCGATCTGCATGAGATGAAGCGGCTGCTCGCCGGAATTGGTGTGCAGGTCAATCTCGTCTACCCATTCGCGGCAACCGCCGCCGATACCCCCCACCTTGCGGCAGCAGCGGCGAATATCGTGCTGTACCGCGAATTCGGTGAGCCACTGGCACAGGCACTCGGCAAGCCGTATCGGTTTGCACCGTTTGGCATCCACGCAACCACGCGCTTTCTGTACGACGTTGCCGAATTGGTCGGCATTGATCGCGCACAGGTGGATACGTTTGTGGCGAGCGAGAAGCGCAGCACATTGCGCGTGGTGTGGGATATGTGGCGTGGCCCACAGAGCGATTGGTTTGCGACAGTGGACTACGCGGTGGTGGCGGCACGTAGCTACGTGCAGGGAGTGCAAGCGTACCTCACGGGTGAGTTGGGCATGAAGCTAGCGTGGGCTTCGAGCCGCCCCTTGCAGGCGGGCGAGCCGGATAATATCGAGATCCGCAAGCGGCTGCACCAACGCGCTCCGGCATTCGTGTTTGGCAGCATCAATGAGAAGATCTACCTTGCTGAGGCGAATGCGAAGGCAACCTTCTTCATTCCGGCGACATTTCCGGGGCCGGTGGTGCGGCGCACGGTGGGCACGCCATTTATGGGCTACAGCGGGGCAGCCTATCTGATGCAGGAAATCGTCAACCGCTTTTACGAGAGCGTGTTCAACTACCTACCGGTCGAGACGCTGGATGGCGGCGGCTTGACTGACACCAACACCGCCGGCAAAGCCTACGTGCAGACGGTGGCGTGGAGCCAAGCGGCGGCAGAGCGGCTGAACCGCGCTATGGATGATGTGCCCTACCTTGCCCGCATCAGTGCGAGCCGCACCCTGCGCCTTGCCGCAGAGCAGGTTGCCCGTACCACCAACGCGCCCGAAGTCACAGTCGAGATGGTCGAGGCAGCCCTCCGCACTGAGCGATGAGCGGCATACACGCTGAGGACAGGGCTGCGATGCGGCGTGCGAATCAGTGATTGGAAAGGGGTATTGTGCAATTCCTGCGGTACTCAAAATTGATTGCAAAATACCCCTTGACAAGGACTAATGCGTGTGCTATAGTATTCAGGTAGCGAAAAACGGTTGAACTTGCGAAAGCGAGGATCGAGACAAGCGAGAAACGAAGCACGGCGAGAAGGATACGATCCCATCACCTGCTAGGGTTGCGCAAGCGACACTAGTTTTTTGTTTGGCAAAGACCGTTCGTTGAACCTTAACAATCAGCAGACAGTAACATACGTGGGTTCTTTAGTCAATACCATATGATGGTGTTTGACATCCAACCAAACAACGCAGAGTTTGATCCTGGCTCAGGACGAACGCTGGCGGCGTGCCTAATGCATGCAAGTCGCACGCGCACCCTTTCGGGGGTGTGAGTGGCGCACGGCTGAGGAACACGTGGGTACCTACC
>JAAUTZ010000131.1 GCA_012031225.1 Chloroflexaceae bacterium | reverse complement strand
ATCCTCATCCTTAGCCACGATGTCATCGGTACGCGGATGGCGGGCACCGGTATCCGCTATTGGGAGATGGCCCACGCCCTCGCCGCCACCCAGCCGGTTGTGCTGCTTGCGCCGCAGCCGCCCGATCTGACGGGGCTAGCCCTGCCGCCGATGCTCACCTGCGGGCACTACACATGGGGCGATGTCGGGAGCCTTGCGCCCTACCTCGCGGCAGCAACGGTCGTGGTTGCGAATGGCATGCTGCTGTTGCCCTTCCCGACCCTTGCCCAGATCAGCCAGCCGCTCGCGCTTGATTTGTATGATCCGATTGCGCTGGAGAATCTGGAACTATTCCGCCACGCCGCGCCTGAGCAACGCATCCAGCAAGCCGAACAAGATCGCCTGCTCTTGCAGCAGCAGCTCGCTACAGGCGATTTCTTGATGTGTGCCACCGAACGCCAGCGCGACCTATATATGGGGGCGTTGCTGGCAGGGGGGCAGATCACGCCTACCCTGACTGATGCCGACCCGACTCTGCGCCATGTGCTGGATGTTGTGCCATTTGGTGTGGCAGCCACACCGCCCACCCAGCACCGCCACGCCCTGCGCGGTACGCACCCAGCCATCCCCACCGATGCGGTGATTGTGCTGTGGACGGGCGGGCTGTGGGATTGGCTCGATCCGCTCACGCTGATCCGAGCGATGCCGAGCGTGCTGGCGGCTTGCCCGCAGGTGCGCCTCGTGTTTCTGGCGGGGGCCCACCCCGGCACGGTGCAGCCCATGCAGATGCCGCAGCGTGCTGAACAGCTTGCCGCCGAATTGGGCTTGCTGGATCAGCAGGTGATCTTCTACCGCGAGTGGATCCCCTATGCCGAGCGGGCAGATGCGCTGCTCGATGCGGACATTGCCGTCTCGCTGCATCACAACCATCTCGAAACGACCTACGCCGCCGTGCGTTCGCGCTTCCTCGATCATCTCTGGGCGGGCTTGCCCAGCGTCGTTAGTGAGGGCGATGCGGCGGCGGCATTGGTACAAACCCACAAGTTGGGGTATACTGTAGCCGCGAATGATGGAGCGGGTGTTGCCCACGCCCTGATCCGCCTTGCTGAGGATGCGGCCCCCCGTGCCGAGTATGCCCGCAACGCGCAGCAGCTTGGCGCACAGCTGACGTGGACACCGGTGCTTGGGCCATTGCGCCACTTCTGCCAGCACCCCACAAAACGCCCGCGTGCGGGGCTAGGCCAGTGGTTGCCTGCTGCCCAGCCGCCGCTTGAACAGGAGCAACGGATGTCATCCGAGCCGACTACGCCGGCCCTGCCGCCGCTTGATGAGCTGATCCGCCGGGCGGAGCAACTCTGGCAATTTGGTAGCCCTGCCGATACCGGGGGGCGCATCAGCCGGATTGCCCGCTATACCTTTGCGCGGCTGCTCGCCCCCGTAATCGCCCAGCAGCGTGATTTCAATGCGACCAGTGTGCAGCTTTTCTACGCGCTTCGGCAGCAGCAGGAGCAGCTTCAGCAGCAGCGCGAAGAACTGCACGCGGTGTTGGCCCAAGTCCTCACAATTCAGGATGACCTGCACCGCCGCATGGATAGCTTTGAGCGCGAGAGCCAGCAGTGGCTCGATCAGATCACCGGCGAGCTGCACCATCGGATTGATACTGTCGCGGCCTACACGGGCGAATCGCACGCTTACCTCGATAGCCGCATTGACATTCTGGCGCAGGCTGAGGGCAGCTTGCATGATCGTGTCACCCGCCTGACCTACACCCTGCAATTGCTGGATGACGCACTGGCGGCAGCCGATGAAGCCCACGCCACGCTGGCTGTGCAGTTCGCGCACCAGCAGCACCCGGCCCTATCCGCCCCGCGCCCAGCACAGATCACAACCAACGCAACACTGGACCCTAACAATCGGCGGCGTGCAGCCGCAGTCCCGCCCACCGCCGCCCCAGAGCCGGAGCCACCCGCGCCCACGCCGCGCCCGCGCCGCAAGCGAGGTGATGCATGAGCCGCGCCGTGGTGCTGGTGCTGACATGGAACGGTACGGCGTACATCCGCGCTTGCCTCGATGCGCTAGCAGCCCAGCAGGGCTGCCCTGAATATGGCGTGTTGGTGGTAGATAACGCATCGAGCGACGACACGGCTAATATCGTCGCGGCAGAATATCCCGATGTTGCGCTGATCCGCAATCCAACCAATCTCGGCTTTGCTCAAGGCAACAACGTTGGGCTACAGGCCGTGTTGGACGAAGTTGGTCCAGCGGCGCATGCGCCCGACGTGATTGTGCTGCTGAATCAGGACACCACCGTCGCCCCCGATTGGCTGGCCCAGCTGCTGGCCGCGTTCGAGCAGTACCCCAATGCGGGCATTCTCGGCTGCAAAATCTACGATCCAGATGGCCGCACCCTGCAACACACCGGCGGTAGCCTGAGCTTCCCGCTGGCTACCCCGCACCATCGCGGGGCCGGCAAACAGGACGATGGGCAATATGATACGCCCGAACTCTTTGCCTATGTGACTGGTGCGGCAATGGCTATTCGGCGCACCGTAATCGAGCAGATCGGCGGGCTAGATGCGGGCTTCACGCCAGCCTACTTCGAGGATACCGACTTCTGCTTCCGGGCCCGCACCGCTGACTTCGATGTACTCTATGTCCCCACTGCCACGCTGCACCACGCCGAAGGCGCACGCAGCCAGAGTGCCGCCCACCAACGCCGCTACCATCGCAATCGGGTGCGCTTTGTGCTGCGCCACTGCCCACTTGATCTGCTCGTGCGCGAATTTGAGGCCGCCGAGCAGGAGGAGCTGCTGCGCTGGAGCCTGAGCAATAGCCTCGCCCGCAAGCACGCCTACCTCGACAATCTACTGCACCTTGCCGCTGTGCTAGCCCAGCGCAGCGATGCCGCCGATGCACTCCAGCACCACGCGCTGCTGGCTGCGATGCTGCACCGCCTGCACCAAACAACGGTGGATGAAGAACGCCACCGCCGCACCGAAGCCGTGCGTCTGCCGGATGCGGCATCGGAGCCGGAGCCAGCACCACCCGCACCTCAGCCAGAACTGCTCACTGCGCCGCAGCCGGAGCCGCCTACCGCGCCGCAGCCGGAGCCGCCTACCCTGCCCACGCCCGCGCCGCCCACCGCGTCGGAGCCAGAGCCAGAGCCAGCGGTAGATGTTGCCGCAATTATGCGGCAGGTGCGCCGCCAGATCAGTATGCGCCAGAGCAAGCAGACCGACTACGATCTGCAAGCGGCCATAGATGCACTGAACCAGCAGTGGGATCACATCTATGCCCCGCTCGAACTCCCGGCATCGGACACCCTGACGGGGCAGGCGTGGGCCCAGCTCAGCACCCGCCTGCACCACGAAGTCCGGAGCTATCTTGATCCGATGATCTTCCGCCAAACCGAATTTAACGCCAATCTGGTACGGGCCCTGAACCACTTGCTGCACCGCACCAGCAGCAGTGCCAGTATGGATGAGATCGAGGCCCTGCGGGATGAGATCATCCAACTGCGCGAGCAGGTACGCCAGTTGCAGGAACAGCGCGAGCAAGAGCCGTGAGCAGTGGATTAGCACGTTGGCAACAGCTTAGTCCTGCCGCCCCGACCATCACCTTTGTGTTGCCGTGGTATGGGCCCCAGATTAGCGGCGGCGCAGAGTATCAGGCCCGCCGCATGGCGGAGGAGCTAGCCGCACGCGGCGTGGCGGTCGAGGTCTTTAGCACCACCGCCGGCGGCTTGGCCAGCGATTGGAATGCGCCCGCGTTTTCCGTCGGAGCCGATAGCGTGCATAGCGTGCCCGTGCAACGGTTTGCGGTGCGTCCGCGCAATGCCGCCCGCTTCGATCAGCTCAATGCGCGGGTGCTAGCCGGCGAGTTGCTAACGTTGCCCGAAGAAGCCGTATTCGTGCGTGAGATCATCGGCAGCGATACGCTTGAGCAGGCCATCGCCGCCGAACGCACCCGGCGGCTGTACATCTTCACGCCGTATATGTTTGGCACAAGCTATTGGGGCGCACGCCGCACCGCCGGACGTAGCTACCTGATCCCGTGCCTGCACGATGAGCCGTATGCCAAGTTGCTGCTCTACCGCGAGCTGATTGAGCATGCCTACGCGCTGATGTATTACGCGCCCGCCGAAGCCCGCCTCGCCCGCCGCCGCTTCAGCATTCCACACCAGCGCACGCTCGTGCTGGGCGGGGGCATAGATACGCACTTGCACGGCAATGCCGCCCGTTTTCGGGCCGCGTGGCAACTCGGCGAGCAGCCCTTCCTGCTCTATGCGGGGCGGCGCGATGCCGGCAAGAATACGCCGCTCTTACTGGAATACTTCCGCCGCTATCGGCAGGAGGGCGGGCAACTGCGGCTGGTTGCAATCGGTGGGCCCGGCGCACCCCTACCCGCCGATCTCATCGCCAGCGGGGCCGCACTCGAGACCGGCTTCCTCGATGAGCAAGCCAAATTCGATGCCTACGCCGCCGCCGATCTGCTATGCCAGCCTTCGCTGCACGAGAGCTTCTCGATTGTGATGATGGAAGCATGGCACAACCACACCCCTGTGCTGGTGCATAGCGATTGTGCCGTTACCAGCGAATTTGCCGAGCTGAGCGGGGGCGGCTTGCACTTCCGCACCTACGCCGAGTTTGCCGCGTGCGTGCACTGGTTGCAGCAGCACCCCCGCACCACCGCCCAGATGGGGCAGTCCGGAGCGGCCTACGTGCAGCGCAATTTCACGTGGGCAGCTGTGCTTGAGCGGCTACTCGGCTTCCTTGCCGCTACCCACACCCGCTTTGCTCTGCCCGCCGTGTTGCAGCCGCGTGAGCCAGCCGCATGAGTCTGACGATCCACATGATGACTGCGGCTCTTGCGCCCGGCGATGCGATAGGCAACTACATCGTGGCATTGCACCGCATTCTGCGCGAGTGGGGCTGCACCTTGCAGCTCTACGCTGATCACGTCAATCCGGGCTATCCGCTGCCGCACCAACACAGCAGCAGCTATCGCCCCACCGGCCACGATCTGCTGTGGATGCACTACTCGATCTACAGCGACAATATTCACATCGTCGAGCATACCCCTGATTATGTCCTCCTCGATTCGCACAACGTCAGTCCAGCGTGGCTTTATCACGGCTACAACCCGCAGATGGAGTGGCTCTGTGAGCAGGGCGAACGCTACCTCACCACGCTTGCGCGGCACGTAGATCGGGCGGTGGTGCATACCGAGTATGTGCGCCATGATCTGCGCCGGCGCGGGTATCGCACCCTGCACAAAATTCCGCTCGTGGTGGATACGAGCCGCTTCACGGGCCACGGCGATCCGCAGTGGGAGCCGCTCCTAGCCCAGCTCGACTACCTCCTGTTTGTTGGGCGGATTGTGCCCCAGAAAAACCTCTCGCTGCTGCTCGATGTGTTTGCTGAGCTGCACCGCCTGCGCCCGCAGCTCAAGCTGTTTCTGGTGGGCGGACAGGCCCTGCCCGACTACCGCGCCGAACTAGCGACCCAAGCCGAGCGGCTCGGCATTGCGGACGCGGTGGTGTTTGTCGGCAAGGTGGATCAGCCCAGCACGCTCACCAGCTTCTTTCGCCATGCGCGCTTCTCGGTGGTACTGTCGGTGTGGGAGTCGTTCTGCGTGCCGATTGTCGAGTCGCTCTATTTTGGTACGCCCGTGTTGGGGCATAGCGTGCCGCCCATCCCCGAAACGATGGGGCGCGGTGGGGTGCTGCTTACGGGATCTGCCGCCGCGATGGCAGCCCAGATTGACGCGCTGTGGGATGACACCGCCCGCTACGCCGAGTTGCAGCACGCCGGACAGCAGCACGCCCAGCACTTCACCGATGCCCAGCTGCGTGCCAGCCTCCTGCACCTGTTCCACGCTATCGCGGAGGCCGCGTGATGCGCTTGGCGATTGTGGTGCAACGCTACGGGCTAGAGGTGCATGGCGGCTCGGAGTACCATGCGCGGGTGTGGGCCGAACGCCTCGCACAACGCCACACCGTCACCGTCTATACCACCTGTGCGCGGGATTATCTGACGTGGGCCGACTACTACCCGCCCGGCGAAACGTGGCTGAACGGGGTGCGCGTGTTACGCTTCCGTGTGCCCGAGCCGCGTGATCTGGAGAGCTTCAATGCCTTTGCGCCGAAGGTCTTCTGGCAGCCGCACACGCTCGCCGATGAGATCGAGTGGATGCGGCGCGGTGGGCCCTATTCACCCGATCTGTTTGCCGCAATTGCCGCTGATCAGGAGCAGTACGATCTGTACATCTTCCTCACCTATCTCTACTGCCATAGCTACTTCGGCATGCCCGCCGTGTGCCACAAGGCAATCCTCGTACCCACCGCCCACGATGAGCCGCCGATCTATTTGGGCATCTTTCGCACGCTGTTTCGCCATCCAGCCTACATCATTTATAACACGCCTACCGAGCGTGCTTTTCTGGGGCAGCTGTTTGAATTGGACAGCACGCCCGGCAGCGAGGTCGGGGTCGGGGTGGAACTGCCCGATCTGGCTAATCTGCCGCCCCCCGCCGAACCACCGACGCTCCTTTATATCGGGCGCATCCACCCCTCGAAGGGCTGCGATCTGTTGTATACTTACGCGGTGCAGTACATGGCCGAGCGGCGCACCGATCTGCGCGTGGTGCTCGTGGGGCGGGCCGATATGGAGCTACCCACCCACCCACAGATCGAGTTGGCCGGCTTTGTGAGCGAGGCCGAGAAACAGCAGCTGTTGCAGCGTTGCCGCGCATTGGTGATCCCGTCACCCTTCGAGAGCCTGTCCATCGTGACACTTGAGGCGTGGGCCGCGGCCGCCCCGTGCTAGCCAATGGCGCGTGTCAGGTACTGCGCGAGCAAGTACTCCGCAGCAATGGCGGGCTATTCTACACCAGCTATGCCGAGTTTGCGGCCTGCCTCGATCTGCTATGCGCGCAGCCCCAGCTGGCCCAGCAGATGGGGCAACAGGGGCGGCAGTTTGTGGAACGCTACTACAGTTGGGCTGCTGTCGAGCGTCGCCTTGAAGCCGCCTTGACCGCGGCCTACGAGATCGTTCACGGGGCATGTGTCCCTTCCCGCGCACTACAAGAGGAGCAAGCAGAGCACGATGCAGAAGTGGCTTGAACAGTTTCGCAACCAATTCGCGGCCCGCACCAGTGCAGCCCACCGTGCGGCCTTGCACGCTGCCCCGGCACCGCCCCCACCGCCCCCCGACACGGGCCCACCCGCAACCGGTGCCGGCCTCACCCGTGAGCATGTGTTGTGGGCCTATCGCCTGCTGCTGGGGCGCGAGCTAGACGATGAGCAGGTGGTGCAGGAGTGGCTACGGGCCTGCACAACAGTGCGCGAATTGCGGACGCACATTCTCAGCAGTGCCGAGTATCAAGCCCACAACCGCGATATGCCGCTGGTGCAGCGCAGCACGCCCGCGATTGTGGAGGTGCCGGACGGGTGCGGCGGTACGTTCCGGCTGCACGTCAATCTGTTTGATGCGATGGTTGGGCTAGGTATCGTGCGCGGGCAGTATGAGCCAAACGAAACCGCCTTTGTGCAGGCGACCGTCCGACCCGGCTGGAACATCCTTGATATTGGGGCCAACATTGGCTACTTTAGCATGCTTTGCGCTACACTGGCCGGAGCCGATGGGCATGTGTATGCCTTTGAGCCGATGCACCTGAATGCCGCCATGCTGGCCCGCTCGATAGCCGAGAATGGCTATGCCGAGCGGATTACCTTGAACGAGGCTGCGGCAGGCACGACAACAGGCACGGTGCAGATCACCTACCTTGAGCAGCAGGTCAATTCGGGCGGGGTGCATCTGGTTCCTACGGGAGGTAGTGGCTATGCCGGCCATGCGGTTGCCAGCGTGCCTATGATCGTATTGGATCAATTGGAGCTACGCCGCCCGATCCAGTTCGTCAAGATTGATATAGAAGGGGCCGAGCCGCTTGCCCTGCGCGGCGCACGCACGCTGTTGCAGCAGGATCAGCCGCTGATCATGTCGGAGGTGCATGCCGAGCTGCTCGGGCGGATCGGGGGCGTATCGGTGGCCGCTTATCTGGCGGAACTGGAACAGCTCGGCTATGCCAGCCACCTGCTGGCCGATGGCCAGATTGGGCCCCAGATTAC
>JAAUTZ010000130.1 GCA_012031225.1 Chloroflexaceae bacterium | reverse complement strand
CGGAGGTGCATGCCGAGCTGCTCGGGCGGATCGGGGGCGTATCGGTGGCCGCTTATCTGGCGGAACTGGAACAGCTCGGCTATGCCAGCCACCTGCTGGCCGATGGCCAGATTGGGCCCCAGATTACGGCCCGTGATCTCGACCCGCAGCAGATCTGGACAGTTGTATTTGTGCCACGCTAGGGGGTTGTGGTGCTTCATCACAAGAAGGAGTTGAACTGATGCGGACCATGCTGCTGGCCCACCTGCGCTGCCCGCTTGATGGCGGCCCACTTGAACTACAGGCCGCGCCCGCCGAGCTGGATCGTGGCTGGGTCGAAACCGGCACGCTCGTCAATCCGCGCACGGGCGCAACCTACCCGATCCGGGCTGGCATGGCTTACCTGTACGTGGATGATGAACGCTGGCAGCCGCTGGCCCGCGAAGCAGCCGGATGGGTGCAATATCACCAAGATCACCAAATGTATGATCAGGCGGGCAGCGACATAGACTTTCAAACGCCCTACTTCCCGCACGATCCGTGGATCACCGTGGCCCGCAACTTCGACATTGCGCGTGAGATCATCCAGCCCCAGCCGGGCATGTGGGTGCTCGATGTTGGCGCGGGGCGCGGCTGGGCCAGCAAGCACCTTGCGCTAGCCGGCTGCAATGTGGTAGCCGTAGATATTACCGCCGACGATCAGGTGGGGCTAGGGCGGGCACAGGCGATTATGCAGCAGGCTGGGACATGCTTTGATCCGATCATTGCCGACAACGAGAACCTACCCTTGAAGACGGCACGTTCGATCTGATTTTCGGCTCGGCGGTGCTGCACCATACCGCCGATCTGGATCGCCTGATTGCCAGCTTGCAGCGCGTGCTACGCCCCGGCGGGCGGATGATCAGCATCTGCGAGCCGTGCATTCCCGTGCATGTCTCCGAAGCCGAGCTGCGTGATACGGTGCTGGCCGAGGAGATCGCCTATGGCATCAACGAGAGCCGCCCCCAGCTACGCCAATATCAGCAGGCCTTCTTGCAGGCTGGCTTTCGCCATCCAGAGATTTTTGTCTGGCAGACCTACGGCATGTCCGTTATGAATATGGCTAGTTGGTCGCAAGATTTACACATCCCCCCCCCGCAGCACTACGCCCTGCCCACCCAGAATGGCACGGGCGAACAGCTTGAGATGCTCACGGTGGGCACATGGCAGTACCCCTACCGCTGGATGGAACACCTGCTTACGGCACATTACGGCGAGACGATCCTGCTGGCCACGCGCCCGATCCCGCCCGCTACCCAAGCGCCAGCGATTACACTTGCGCCGTGCCCGCGCAGCTACCCCTTCAGCATCAGTGTCGTGATCCCCGCGCACAATGAAGGGCATGGCATTGCGGCGGTGGTGCGGGCCGTGCGCGAGCAGCTGCCCGATGCCGAACTGCTTGTGATAGATGATTACTCCAGCGATGATACCGCCGCCCAAGCGGCCCAAGCGGGGGCACGGGTCATCCAACGCGCCACCAACATGGGCAACGGAGCCGCCGTGAAAACGGGCATCCGTGCCGCGCAGGGCGAGGTGGTGCTGCTGATGGATGGCGATGGACAGATGGATCCGCAATACATCCCGCTGCTGCTTGGCACGCTGGCAAAGGGCTTTGATATGGTGGTAGGCGCACGCACCACCACCACACAGGGCGATACGGCGGTGCGGCGGGCGGGCAATCGCCTGCTTGATCAGGTGGGCAGCTATCTGGTTGAGCAGCCCGTGCATGACCTGACCAGCGGCTACCGTGCAGTGCGGCGGGCTGTAATCAGCGAATACCTACACCTGCTCCCCAATCGCTACTCCTACCCTACCACCAGCACGCTCGCGCTGATGCAGGCTGGCTACACCGTTGGCTTTGTGCCCATCGAGAGCCGCCAGCGACAGGGCGGGCAGAGCGGGCAGAAGCTCTTCAAGAATGGGATCAAGTTCTTCTTAATCATTCTGCGGATGATCTCGCTCTTCGCGCCGCTACGGGTCTACTTTCCGGTGGCCCTAGCGATGTTCGGCTTAGCGGTGCTGTCGTTCCTGATCAGCTTCTTCATCACCGATCCGTACCGCTTCCGGCTGCCCAATTCGGTGGTTGCGCTGAGTGTCGGGTCAGTGGTGGTGTTTATGTTTGGGCTGCTCGCCGAGCAACTCGCGGCAATGCGCCGCCGCCCACTAGAGTAGCTGTGACAGGTATCGGGGATCAGGTGGCAGGTATCAGGGA
Source organism: Chloroflexaceae bacterium (assembly GCA_012031225.1). Classification (GTDB taxonomy): domain Bacteria; phylum Chloroflexota; class Chloroflexia; order Chloroflexales; family Chloroflexaceae; genus JAAUTZ01. The sequence continues at coordinate 5,892 of JAAUTZ010000130.1, read as the reverse complement.
TCAGGGGCAGACCTACAGAAGATGTTCTGCGTGACCCCTAGCACCTAACCCCTGACACCTAACCCCTGACACCTAGCACCTAACCCCTGACACCTAGCACCTGACACCAACAAGGAACCGCCCATGCTCATCCCGATCACGCTCGCCCCAGATCAGCCGGTACTCGCCGCCGTCGTCCACGCCCTACACCACCGCCGCGCCACCGATCTGGCCCAACTCCCCACGCTCACCAACATTGCGCTTGGCGATCCCTACTTGGCGGAACAACTCGCCGCACTGCACCGCGACTTTGAGCTACAGCCGCCACCCGCCACCAGCCTGCTGGCCCGTCTGCGTACCCGGCTCGCGTGGTGGCTGCTGGGGCGCGAAATGCAGCAGATTACTACCACCCACGCCGAGCTAGTGCGGGTGTTGGATAGCCTTGTGGTACAGCTTGATCAAGAGCGCATCGCCCGCCGCCGGATCGAGGCCCACCTTGCCGAGCCAGAGCCGCCCACCGGCACCACCCCGCCTACCCCCGCCGCGCTCCCGCCCAATCTGCCTAGCGCATTGGTGTGGCATTCCACCTTTGCCGCCCCAACTGGCTATAGCGGTTCGGCGCGGGCTTTTGTGTTGGGCTTGGATGCACGCGGACTCGCCGTGCGCCCACTCTATCTCTACGGCACCGATTACGATGAACAACTATTGATGGGACAACTCCACCCGCGCATCCGTGCGCTGCAAGCCGCACCTGTGCCGCTCGATGCGCCGCAGGTGGTGTATGCGCCGGGGGATCGGTTTAGCAAAAACAGCGGCCGCTATCGGATTGGCTTCACGATGCTTGAAGTAGACCGCCTACCGCCAACATGGGTACAGCAAGCCAATCAGATGCACGCCGTCTGGACACCCACCGCATGGGGGGCAGAGGTGTTTCAGGCATCCGGCGTAACCCGCCCGATCCACGTTGTCCCGCTCGGCGTAGATACGGACACCTTCACGCCCGCGCCTGCACCGCGTCCGCAGTTGGGCGAGCTGACGATCTTTCTGGCGGTGTTTGAGTGGGGCATCCGCAAGGGCTGGGATCTCCTGCTCGATGCGTATGCCGCCGCCTTTCGCCGCGCTGATCCGGTGCTGCTGCTGCTCAAGGTGGACTGCCGCGAACCCGCCGCCAACCCCCTGCGCGAGATGCTCGCCCGACTGCCAAGCCCCACTGCCCCAATCGGGCTGATTTACAATCAGACCTTGACCGCCGCCCAACTGCGCGAACTCTACCACCTCAGCGATTGTTTTGTGCTGCCGACACGCGGCGAGGGCTGGGGCATGCCGATCCTAGAGGCAATGGCCTGCGGCGTGCCCGCGATTGCCACCGACTGGAGTGCGCCGACGGCTTTTCTCGATCCGCACAATGGCTACCCCCTACCCATCACAGGCTTGGTTCACGCCGATCCCAACTCACGCTACTACCGCGATGCCCGCTGGGCTGCGCCGGATCAGGCTGCCCTCACTGAACTCCTGCGCCACGTTGCCGCCCACCCCCACGAACGCCGCCAGAAGGGGCAGCACGCCCGCCATACGGCGCAGCAGTGGACGTGGGCGCGGGCGGTGGATGCGGTGCTGGCCGGGCTGGCGTAGCAGGGGGGCGGTGGTGGTGTACATACCGACCCGCATGGTATAATGTAATATAGTTCAGTACTAGAGGAGTACCCTATGGCTACCAGCCCTTATGTAGCTGATCTGCTCCACCCGCTCACCCCTGAGGAGCAGCAACTGCGCGAGAGCTTCTATGCCACCCTCGATGAGAGCATGAAAGCCGAATGGATCAACGGCGAAATGATCATCCATTCACCGGTGCGCTTGCAGCACGGTGATGCGAGTCTGCAACTCGCATTTCTGATCAATCTCTATCTTCAGCTACATCCGCTTGGCAAGGTGTTTCACGAAAAGGTGCTGATCCAGCTTACCCGCAATGCCTACGAACCAGACGTATGCTTCTTCAATGCTGCTCGTGCAGCCGCATTCACGCCACATACCATCATCTTTCCCGCACCAGACTTCATCGCTGAGGTGCTATCGCATAGCACCGCTGAGCGTGATCGTGGGGTGAAATTCGAGGATTATGCTGCACACGGGGTCCGCGAATACTGGATCATTGACCCTGAGCAGCAGCATATCGAGCAATACGTGCTGCACACGGGGCACTATCAATTGCAGCTAAGTGCAGCCGATGGTGACATCGAGAGTCGGGTGATCAACGGCTTGCGGATGCCCATCCGGGCCGTGTTCGATGCCGCTATCCGCCGCGCAACAGTACACGCAATGGTAGCCCACGCATCCGCGTAGCGACCCCTAGCCACCCGCCGCCCGCGCCGCCGCGACAATCGCCGCCACCACTGCGAGATGAGCGCGTGGGCCCCGTTTGGGGTAGGTGCGGTTGGTCAGCACTACAACCGTGAGCTGCTCCGAAGGCAGCAGAAACAGCACCGGCCCGGTGAAGCCGGTATGCCCGCACGCATCGGCAGGCGCATCGCCCATAAAGTCGCGGCGGGCTAGCATCCAGCCCAAGCCGCACTGGAACGGTAGCTCGGCAGGCAGATGCAGATCCGCCCCTTGAAACGTCATTGCCTGTGCCGCCAGCTCAGGCGGGAGCAGTTGCACCCCATCGAGCGTGCCGCGCTGCAACCAACACTGCCCAAACCGCCCTAGATCAGCCGCCGTGCCAAACAAGCCCGCGTGCCCCGCCACGCCACCGAGCGCGTAGGCACTCTCATCGTGGACAATCCCCTGCACCAAGCCGTCGCGCCAGTCATCCCATTCGGTGGGTGCAATCCGGCTACGTTGGGCGGGCGGCGGGTTGAAGCCCGTTGCGGACAGCCCAAGCGGAGCCGTAATCTGCGTGGCAATCACCTGATCCAGTGGCTGGCGTGCAACGTGGGCCACCAGATCGCCAAGCAGCAGGGTACTCACATTGACGTAGGCAAGGCGCGTGCCGGGCGGGTGCAAAGGCTGGAGCGCATACACCTGCTCGCGGATTGCGGCGGGGGGCAGATCACGCAGACTCGAAAGGCGCACCTCTAGCCCGGTGGTGTGGGTAAGCAGGTGGCGCACGGTAAGGCTACGGGCTTGCACGGCGGGCAGATAGTGGGCGACTGGTGTGTCAAGGTTGAGCTTACCCGCCGCCACAAGTTGCAGCGCGGCGGTTGCGGTGAACAGCTTTGTCAGCGAGGCGAGATCATACACCGTATCGAATTGCACTGGCTGCGTGCCCGCATCGGCGTACATCGTCGTGCCGTAAGCGGCGGCGTGGCACACCTGCCCATGCTGGCGCACGAGGACCACTGCGCCGGGCATGATCCGTGCATCAATCGCGGCGGCTACGTGGTCATCTATAGCGGGAATGTGGGCCGTTGCGTGGCTCACAGCACCCCTGCGGCCACCATCAGCAGGATCAGCACGCCCGCCAGAATGCGGTAGATCCCAAACGCCACGAAGCTGTTGGTAGCGACAAAGCGCAACAGCCAGCCGATGCTAAGCCAGCCCACAATGCCCGCCACCACGGCCCCTAGCAGCAGCCGCACCGCATCATCGGCAGTGACTTGATCGAGATTGCGGAGCAGGTCTACCACCGTTGCCGCGCCCAGCGTGGGGATCGAGAGGTAGAACGAAAACGCGGTTGCCGCCCGCCGATCCAAGCCCGCGAGCAAGCCGCCCACAATCGAGGCCCCCGAACGCGACACGCCCGGCACAAACGCCATCACTTGGGCCAGCCCTACCGTCAGGGCTTGGCGGAAGGAGATGTCGGTCTCTTTGGCGGTGGTCACGGGGCGCGGGGGCATCCATTCCAGCACAATAAAGACGATCCCGCCCACGATCAGCGCGGCGGCAATCACGGCGGGGGTGTCGTAGATCACGGCCTTGACCCAATCGCCAAACAGCAAGCCGACAATCACGGCCGGGATGAACGCCAGCAACACCGCAAGCCAGAAGCGGCGCACCTCTGCTTGGCTGGTGAAGCCTTGCGCCTGCTGCAACAGATCGCGGAAGTAGTAGATCAGTACCGAAAAGACTGTGCCAAGCTGAATGAAAATCTCGAACGTGCCCCCCAGACTAAATGGGAACTGAAGCAGGTTGGAGACGATCAGCAGGTGGCCCGTCGAGGAGATCGGCAGGAACTCAGTTAAGCCCTGCACCACCCCCAGAATAATCACCTGCACCCACACATTATGGATCAGCCCAGTCAGCACCAAGCCCAACAGCAGCAGTACTACTGCCCCCGCCCCGATCAGGACGGTACGCAGACTAGCTGGAGGTTGGACGAGGATGCGCGGGTTGGTTGTTTTCGACATGGTAAGCGGTGTATCCTTTCCATCAGTTCAAGGGGGCCCGCCCGACATCACGCAGCCCGCATTCGTCGCGCCGACCCACCCGCGCTATTCTAACATCTTTCCGGGATTGAGCAGGCGGTGCGGATCGTACTGCTGCTTGATGCGCTGGTGTAGCTCTAGCACCGCTTCGCCCAATGCTTGCGCCAAGAAGGGGCGTTTCAGCACACCGATGCCATGCTCGCCGGAAAGTGTGCCGCCCTGTGCCAGTGCCACCGCGAAGATCGCTTCGGCGGCTTGCCACGCTCGCTGCGTTTGTTCGGCATCGCGTGCATCGAAGAGGACATTCGGGTGCAAGTTGCCATCACCTGCGTGCCCAAAGACCGGGATCGGCAGATCATACTGGGCACTGATCGCCTTGATAGCCTCTACCGTTGCGGCGATTCGGGTCAGGGGTACGCAGATGTCTTCGCTGATCTTGTTCGGGCGCACCCGGGCCAGCGCAGGCGATACCGCCCGCCGCGCTTGCCAAAAGCGGGCTTCATCCTCTACCGTCTGGGCCACCTTGACGCTACTTGCGCCACCCGCGTGGGCAAGGTGCGCGAGCTGAGCCGACTCCCACGCCACCTGCTCCGGTTCGCCATCAGCGAGCAGCAACAACATCGCCCCAGCATCACGCGGCAAGCCAAGCTGGAGGTACTCCTCAACGACGGTGAGCGTGGTATCGTCCATCAATTCGAGGCTGGCGGGCAACACCCCCGCCGCCATAATCTGCTCGACTGTGCGGCACGCGCTATCCAGATCGGGGAACAGGGCCAGCGTGGTACGGCGGGCGGCGGGCAGCGGGATCAGGCGCAGCGTGGCCTCAGTCACAATGGCAAGCGTGCCTTCCGAGCCAATCAGCAGATGCAGTAGGCTCGCATCTAGCGTTTGCCCTAGCGTGGCATCCCCCACCTGCACGATCTGCCCATCGGCTAGCACGGCGGTCACGCCGGTGACGTAGTTCGCGGTTACGCCGTATTTCAGGCAGCGCGGGCCGCCCGCATTGCAGGCGATGTTGCCGCCAATGCTCGAAATGCCTTGACTGGACGGGTCGGGCGCGTAGAGCAACTCGTGCTTTTCGGCGGCGCGTTGCACATCGAGCGTGGGCACACCTGCGCCAACGTGGGCGATCTGCTGCGGCGCGTCAATACTTAGGTCGGTGAGGCGCGTGAGGGCGAGCACGAGTGCGCCCCCATCCGGCACCGCCCCGCCCGCCAAGCCACTGCCCGCACCGCGTGTCACGACTGGCACGCGGGCGTGATACGCAAGCTGCATCACTGCCTGCACTTCGGCGGTGGTGCGCGGCAGAACCACCGCTCGCGGCTGCCCAGTTGGACGGGCAATCGAGGCATCTTGGCTATAGGTGAGCAGATCGGCGGGGCGCGTCAGCACATACTCGGCTCCCACAACGGCCTGCAACTGGCGCACAAACGGCGAGGCGGTCCGCTTGCTACGGGCCGGCGGCGGGGGCGGGTTGCGCGGGGCGAGGGCGAGATGACGGCGGGGCGCGGGTATATCGCGCTGGCCGCATTGATCTTTGCCAAGTGGCGGC
>JAAUTZ010000039.1 GCA_012031225.1 Chloroflexaceae bacterium | reverse complement strand
TGCCTGTCTGGCCTGTTCTGCGTGGTTTGTCCGCCTTGAGACCTCGCACCTGAGACCTCGCACCTGAGACCTCGCACCTGAGACCTCGCACCTGAGACCTCGCACCTGACACCTGAGACCTAATCCAGCACCGTCAGCTTGGCAAGGCTAGCGATCATATGCTTCTTGCCCTCCCCCTTAAAGTTCACCACGACCTCTTCATCGCCATCCATCGGCGTGCTACTCAGCACGATGCCCTCGCCGTAGCGGGCGTGCTGCACCCGCTGGCCCGGACGATAGCGCAAGCTACTCGCGGCACTGCCCGCCGCTTGCCGTGCTGCCCGTCCGGTGCTGATCGGACTACTGCGGCTACCCTGCGGCGGGCGGGCAGGCGATATGCCCGGCTGGGCCATTGCCGCCGCCACGCTACTTGTGCTCCGCCCGCCCGGCTTGCGGAGCAGATGCGGTGGAATGTCGCGCAGGAACGGCGAGGGCACGCCAGTCGTGGTGCGCCCGTAGGTGCTGCGCCGGAAAGCATACAGCAGATACAGCCGTTCGCGGGCGCGGGTTACGCCCACATACAGCAGGCGACGTTCTTCGTCCATCTGGTTCGCATTATCGCGGGAACGGCTATGCGGCAAAATACCATCCTCTAGCCCCACGATAAACACCACCGGATACTCTAGCCCCTTCGCTTGGTGCAGCGTAATGCAAGTGACCGACGCTTGCTCTTGATTGAGACTATCCAGATCGGCAACCAGCGCAACCTCTTCGAGAAACGCGGGCAATTGCAAGGGCTGCTCCAAGCCAGTGTAATCCTCGGCTACATTGAACAACTCAACCACGTTGCCCAAGCGTTCGTCGCCCTCATCGGGGCCATAGCTGCTGAGCAGGTACTCACGGAACGCCAGCCGTTCGAGCAAGGCTTCGAGCAGCTTAGGGAGCGGCAGCTCACGGCTCTGCGCGGCGAGGCTCTCGATCAGCTCAAGGAAGCGCAGCAGCGGCGTGCGCGTGCGCTCCGTGAAGGGGCTTTTCTCGCCAGCCTGTAGCTGCTGCAAGGCCGTGAACAGCGGCACACCCTGCCCCCCCGCAAAACGTTGCAACTCGGCAACCGTGCCCGTGCCAATGCCGCGTTTGGGCGTATTGATGATGCGCTCAAGGCTGACACTATCGGCAGGGTTCGCCAGCAGGCGCAGGTAAGCCAATACATCCTTCACCTCTTTGCGCTCGTAGAAGCGTGTCCCGCCCACAATGTAGTAGGGCAACCGCCGACTGAGCAGGGCTTCTTCAATCGCCCGGCTCTGGGCGTTGGTGCGATACATCACCGCGAAGTCGCGCTGCTGGTAGCCCTCGCTGGCCATCAGGCGCACAATCTCATCGGCCACGCGCTGGGCCTCATCATCCTGATCGTAGCCCTCAATCAAGGTGACTTGCGTACCGCCGCCGTTTTCTGTCCAGAGCTGCTTATGGCGTTTGCGCTGCCCGCCGGGCTGGATCACCGCTTGGGCTATATCGAGGATCGCCTGCGTGCTGCGGTAGTTCTGCTCCAGCAGGATCACGCGGGCATCGGGGTAGTCATCCTCGAATTGCAAAATGTTGCGAATATCTGCGCCGCGCCAGCCAAAGATGCTCTGATCCTCATCGCCCACCACAAACAGATTGCGGTGGCGGCTAGCAAGCTGGCGCACAAGCACATACTGAGCGCGGTTGGTATCTTGGTATTCATCCACCAGCAGGTAGTGGTAACGCTCGTGGTATTTGGCTAATACCTCCGGGTGTTGCTCGAACAGGCGCACTGTCTCCATAAGCAGATCATCGAAATCGAGCGCGTTGCTTTCGCGCAGCAACGCCTGATAGCGTTCGTAGCAGCGCAGCACAATCTCATCGAAGTAATCCCGCACAATCCGTGCAAACTCTTGCACGCCGATCAACTCGTTTTTGGCTTCAGAGATGCGCCCCTTGATTGCCCGTGGCGGGTACTTCTTCTCATCGAGTTGCAACTCACGCAGCACGCGCCGCAGCACCTGCTCCTGATCGTCGGCATCATAGATCGCAAAGTCGCGCTCGCGCCCAAGATGCTGTATATCGCGGCGCAGAAAGCGGGCACACAGGCTATGGAACGTGCCCAGTGTCAGGGTGGCGGTGCGCCCCGCCCCCACCAGATCCTCAAGCCGTTCGCGCATCTCGCGGGCGGCGCGATTGGTAAAGGTCACGCCGAGAATGTTATACGGCGGCACGCCAATCGGGTCAATCAAGTAGGCGATGCGGTGGGTGAGCAGGCGCGTTTTGCCGCTGCCGGGCCCAGCTAAAACCAGCACCGGGCCTTCAACAATGCGGGCGGCTTGTTGCTGGGCTGGGTTCAGCCCTGCCAACAGATCAGCGTTCGTGTTCATCAGGTACGTACTTTCTTTGTGTTTGGCCTCTGCGGGTATGGTAGGAAATTGGCGGGCGGCTGTCAAGTCAGGGGATTTGACGATTGGCGTGCATGTGGCATAATCAAAGGGGAAATACACGACTTGGCGCATGCCACTGGGAGGGCACCTATGGAACATCAGCTACACGGAACCGGCGATATACACCTCAGCCCATCGCTTGTGCTACACCCGATGCGGTCAATGCAGGGGACTGCCCGCATGACTACCGCTGATGATGAGATCGCCTTTCGCGGTGAAGCTAGCCTCGATCCCGGCGATCCCATGCCAATCCTGCACACGCACGGCTTCAGCGCAGCCCAACCCCCCGTGATGCTCAATCTCAGCCCAGCGCCGCCCCCTGTGACGGGGATGCCCAGCGTGCCCGGACTTTCTGATCAGCCAGCACAGGCGCAAATGGCCACACTCGCCTACACCCCCGATCCGGGTGAGGCGGCGTGTTACGCCCTCGTGCAGGCAATCCATACCGACGATGGCGTGATCTACGATGTTGCGTTGCCCCAACCAGAGCTACGCGACGACGAAGCCTTGCCCTTCGATGTTGTCGAGCGGGGCATGGGCGGCATGGGCGATATGGGCACGCTGCACTTCCCGGTACATCGGCTGGTGACAGACACCCCCCCGCCGAGCGATCCCGCCCTGCCCTTCGATGCCGTCAGTCGCGGCGGGCTAGGCAGCGCAACCGAGCGCGTGCTGCATCTGGTACGTGCGCCCATCGAGAGCAATCTGAACACCCTGATCCGTCGCCAAGAAGTACCGCTCCGGATCTGGAATGTGGCCCCTGATGGCACGTTCGTCAATCCGCTCGATGACATTGGCGCGTGGCGGGCGCGTTTCCCAGAGCAGCGCGAATACCGCATCCTGCTCTTTCTGCACGGCTTCACGAGCCGCAGCGAACGGAGCCTGCCGCGCAACTGGATCCAAGATTTCGGCGGCAGCTACGATGCAATCCTCGCCTACGATCACCCCTCGATCCTGACGAGTCCACTGGATAATGCCCGCGCCCTGATCGAACGCATCCCCAACGATCTGCGCCTGCACGCCGATATTCTCGCCCACAGTCGCGGCGGCTTAGTTGCGCGTAGTCTGGTCGAACTCGAAACGCCCACCCCGCGCCTGACGATCAAGCACGTCATGATGATCGGCACCCCCAATGCAGGCACCGAAATCGCCGATTATGAACGCTGGGATCGGCTCTTGGCAATGGGCTTCAGCACGGTCAGTTGGCTCACCTCGATTGCCGATGCGGGCGTGGCAACAGCTTTTACCATTCAGGGGCTGGGCTTGGTGTTGCGGGCCAGTGCCCAACTCCTGTTTGATCTGCCGGGGCTGGAGGCAATGTCGCCGACCAGCGATTTCCTATTCCGCCTGAATGCCCCCACCGCTGCCCCCAGCACACGCTATGCGGCAGTCACGGCGGATTTCAACCCGCTTACGATCCCCCAGCCGAACTTCCGCGAGGCATTGCAATCGCTGGCGGTGCAGGTGTTCCTTGCCGCCCCGAATGATCTGGTCGTGCGTACCGATAGCATGATCCGCATAGATGAGCCACACAGCCCCCTCTTGGGCGGGCGCATCTTGCAGAGCGGGGTGCATCACCACGCCTACTTCGATGATCCCGATGTGCTGGCTTTTGCCCGCAGTTTCCTGAGTGCAGCCTAAGCGATGGCACGCCAGCGCGATCTGCTACTGGTGCTGGGGCTATTCGCCGGGCTGGCCCTGTTCATCCTGCTGATGCCCGATCCGGCGGAGCAGGAGCGCACCGACACCATCACCACAACCCACTCCAGCGGCTCCGATGGTGCGCTGGCTCTGCTGCGCTGGACGCGCCAACTGGGGTATGATGCCCAACGCCTTGAGTATACCGACTTTGCCCTTAGCTCCCAAACCGACGCGCTGTTTATGCTCAATCCGAGCCGCCCCGTGCTGCGTGAGCAAGCCGATGCGGTGCTGGCGTGGGTGGAGCAGGGCGGCACGCTGATCCTTGCTGATGAGCGCAACCGCGCTTTTGCAAGCAGCAACCTGTTGCTAGAGCAACTCGAGGTAGAGGTGGTGCCCTACGGCGGCAACGCGGGCGATACGGGCGTGGAACCGGCTCTGCCAGAGGTGCCGATTTTGCAGCCCATCTTCGATCAGCCGCCGCTTGCAACGCTCCCCGTGCGAGCCGATCAGGTCATCCGTAGCCCGCGTACCGAACTGGTGGCACTGGCGGGTGTACCCGATGGTGTGGTCGTGGCGGGCATGCGCTATGGCTTGGGCTACATCTACGTCAGTGCCAGTGCCTACCCTTTTACCAATGCTGGGCTGCGCGATGAACGCAGTGCGGGCTTCGTGCTCAATATTCTCAATCGCCTGCCGCGCAACGCTACCCTGCTCTTCGATGAGTATCATCACGGCTTTGTCACCGAGCCATCGCTCCGCCACGCCATCTTCACTAGCGCGTGGGGCTGGGCGTTGCTGTATGGCGTGGGTGTGGTAGGGCTGTACCTGCTGGCAACGGGCAGACGCTTCGGCACGCCGATCCCACTGCGCGAGGACGTAGCCCAGCGCAACAGTGCCGAGTATGTCGAGAGTATGGCGGACCTTATGCAGCGCGGCAAGCAGCGTCGTTTCATTGCCCAGCACTACCACACCACGCTCAAGCGTCGCCTCGCCCGCCCATACGGGCTGAACCCACGCCTCGCGGATGCGGAGTTGGTCGCCGAGCTACGCCGCTACCGCGAGCTAGACGCAGATGCGCTGCTACATCTGCTGCACGCCTTGCAGCGCACCAACCTCACCGAACAGGAGCTATTGCACCTTGTCACCACTGCCGATGCCATCCCCGAACGCTAGCGCAAGCCGCAACGCACGCCGGCACAGCCTCGCCACCAACTCCGCCGCCGCGCTGCGCCTCGTAGATGCCGGCTTGCTGCTCTATCGGCGCGGCTTCTTCAGCTTCCTGTTGCCCACCGCAATCTTGATTGTGCCACTTGCGATTGCAACGGGGGCGGCGTTCATCAGCGAGAATCTCTGGCTGTTCCTATTGCTCCTGCTGCTCTGGCTGCCGCTACCACTTATGTTCCTGCAATCGCTGAGTCAGATCACGCTCAACTTGCAGCAAGGCACCCCGTTCAATGTGTGGCGCACACTCTGGGTCAATCCGGTGCGCCTGTTCGGGATGCTGATCTACAGCTTGGGGTTCCAAATTGTCGCCCAGACCGCCAGTTCAACAATCTCGTTCATCTGCATCTGTCCCGCCATATTCGGCTTTGTCGGCTTGGCGAGTGCAGGCTCTGTCGGATCGGGCGGCGGAGTAGTGGGCGAGGTAGTCTCCGTGATAAGTGTTGTGGTTGGGATTGTTATGCTGCTTGCCACCTACTTGATCGCCATCGTAGTGAGTGGCGCAACCTTGACCAGTATGGTCTATGCAATGCAGCCGTTTATGCAGGGCAAGCATACCTTTGGCCAAGCCATCCAAGAGAGCATCGCCTTGTTGGGCTATCGCTTGGGCTACAACATACTGGTGTGGATCATCACGGCGACGCTGTTTGGGGTGCTGGCGTTAGTCGTCAGTCTTGCGGTGGGCACGCTTCTGCCGTTGCCGCTGCTCTTTGTGCTCGGCAGTGAATCGCCGCTGGCACAGGGCATCAGTGCCTTCGCGTGGGTATGCGGGCTGATCCTTGCCCTGCCGCCGCTCCCAATCTGGATGACCATCCTGTATCAGGAGCATCAGCAAGCCCGCGATGGCAGCGATCTGCGCGAGCAGGTGGCGCAGTGGCAAAGCGCACAGGCGGTAATCAGCAGCACTCCCTGAGACGTGCAGTGACCCTTACGGCTGCACCTGCCAGCCGGTATCGGCAAATTCGCCCATCACCAGCACAAAGCCCCCTTGCTCGGCAGGGACATCAAATACGAGCGGCACACTGACCAGCGTGCCCCCGCCCGGAATGGCTTCTTCCAATGCCAGATCGCCCACTGTGCCCCGCCCATACTGCTCCAGCAGGCGTGTTGAGGCCCCTGCAAGCGGGCGGTAGAAGTTTAGCTGTGCGTCAACCAACACAAACAGGTCGGGTGGGATCGGGCGGGCTTCACCAGTCAGGTTGCTGATCGTCATAATCGCTACCAGCAGGCGGCCTTGTGGGGGCACATCCGCGAGCGGCTCATCGAGCCACGCCACATGCTCCGGTAGGGTCACGGTGCCCTGCCACAGCCCATACGTCTGCACCTTGCCAATCGGCATCGGGGTGGGCTGGTAGGGCGGCGCAGGGGTGGGCGGAGGTGCGGGCGGCACGGGCGGCACACTCAGCGTCGGGAGCAGCAGAGCGGTTGGGGCGGGATTGAACAGATCGCTCACCGTGCGCCGCGAGTCGCTACTCAGGCTTAGGTTGGGCAGTGCGCCATTGGTAATCGCCACGCCAAGCAGCGCAACAATCACGCTGCCAATCACGAGCAGTTGCCAGAACGATGGTTGCCGTCGCCGCGCCCCTAGGGCAATGCCCGCCATGCCGTGCCGTTTGGGGGTGGGCGGGATCGTGCGAATCGGGGGCGGAGTGTAGGGCGGCGGTGTTGGGTGGGCAGGTGGTGCCGCCGCCTGAACAGGGCGGAGCGGCGCAGCAAGGCGGGCTTCTAGCACCGTGATCACCTGTTGCACGCGCACATCATTGGGGTAGCTGCGGTGCAGCAGGTGGGCAAGGGCAAGTGCGCCTTGCGGGTTGGTCGGCGCAATTTTGGCACAGCGGCGCAGGAGCCGTTCGAGGACAATCGGATGCGGTTCCGCTTGTTTCGCTTGTTCCGATTGTCCTCGCGGGGATGATCCGTCTGCTGTTTCAGCCGTCACAGACGCATCAGGCTAGGGCAACACCAACCACCCCTGATCGGGATTGCTGGGTGCAAAGAAGAGCAGGCCACTTGCGTCCGGCGCAGTGTCAAAGACGAGCGGGAGACTGCGTGTTACCCCGTCGGCAGGGATCACATCGCCCAAGCTAATATCCGCCACGCCACCACTCGCACGGTAGGCAGCGGAGGCTTCGGGCGATGGGAAGTAAACCCGCCCCTGTGCATCGCGTAGCACAAAGAAATCGGCCGGCACGGGTTGAGCCTGCCCTGTCCCATTTGAGACGAACGTCAGCACCAGTGCAAACTGCCCGCGTGCATCCAAGCCCCCAAGCGGTGAGGGCAAACGCACTGCATACGTGGCAGTCGGGAAGTTGTAGAACCACCCATTCGACTCTAGGATCGTATTTGGATTGTTCAGGCTCGGATTAGCCGTAGCTGGATCACCAACGGGCGGGATCGGTGCGGGCTGGTCTGGCGGGGCTGGCTGATCGTTGGGCGGCAGCGGTGGCTGCTCTAGCTGCGGTGCGTTCGGATCAACTGGCTGCTCCGGCTGCGGTGCGTTCGGGTCAACTGGCTGCTCCGGCTGCGATGCGTTCGGGTCAACCGGCTGCTCCGGCTGCGATGGTTGTTGTGCCGTTTGCTGCCCACCACCGAATAGGGCGCGGATCCGTCCGGCCCCATCGAAAACTGCGAATGCCCCACACAGCACGACCAGTGCCGTGAGAAACAGCAGGAGGGGGTAGTATTTGTGCTTGCGAATATCGTTGTTGGTTTTGTCTGGCATCGTGGCTTTGCGGCTTGAACTCGCCGTGCTACTCCGTGCGGAATCCTTCTTGGATGAACTACTCAGATCACCCGTCTTGCGCGAACTACTGCTATCTTTCTTGGTGCTGCCACTGCTAAGGGTGCGGGGACGGCTACTTGCCGCAGCACGGACCTCCGCTGCTTCAGTATCATCGAGCGGGGTAAGGTTGGAGGTAGCGACAGAATCCTCGCGGCGCACTGCCCCCGGATCCTGCCCAAACGCATCCGAGAGGCTATCTAGTTCAGCAAACGGATCATCGAAATCCATGTCTGCCGCAGCTGGTGGAGGTGGGGGCGCAGCCTTGATTGGTGGCGGCGGTGCAGCCGGAACAGGGGCAGGTTTTGGATCGGAGCCTACATCTACCCCAAGCGCACGCAAGCCATCGCGTGCGAGTTGATTGTCTGGCTCCAATGCATACACCTGCTGAAGCGCGTTGATGCGTTCGTCGTTGGTCTCGGCAACACCTGCCAGCCACAGCCAGCCGCGTGCGTTGCGCGGGTCTTCTTTCACGAGCAAGCGGAATAGTTCCCGCGCATCACGATTGTTACCTTCTTTTGCCGCTTCGATCCCCAGTTGTAAAATGCTATCGGGGTCGGTCATACGTGTTTCTCCCTATTCAAAGCAGGATCCCGGGGGCGTGAATGTTTTGCATATTCTACCATAGAAATGCACACGTATGTCAGACGTAGTGCGGTAGTTTCTTGAGCGTGCGCGGTGCCGCCCCCTGCACAGAATGCAACGGACTGCACCTAATCGAGATAGCCGCGTAGCTTCTTGCCCAGATGGGGGTGGCGCAACTTGCGGAGCGCAACGGCTTCGATCTGGCGGATGCGCTCACGGGTAATCCCAAACTCCACGCCTACTTCCTCAAGTGTGCGGTAACGCCCATCCTTTAGCCCGTAGCGCAGCTGGATAATCTTGCGCTCACGTTCGGGCAGCTTTTGCAACACCTCCTCGATCTGCTCACGCAACATCGAAGCCGCTGCTGCTTCGGCGGGAGTCGCCACGCGGTCATCCTCGATAAAGTCGCCCATGCGCCCCTCACCATCCTGACCAACCGGCATCTCTAGCGAGAGTGGGTGCATCGAGGCTTCGAGTGTACGACGCACTTTATTCGGGCTAATGCCCATCGCGTCGGCAATCTCTTCGGGGGTTGGCTCACGCTGCATAGACTGTTGCAGCTTGTGCGAGGTCCGCTTAACTTGGCTGATCGCCTCGCCCATATGCACGGGCAGGCGGATCGTGCGGCTCTGATCGGCAATCGCACGGGTAATAGCTTGGCGGATCCACCATGTCGCGTAAGTCGAGAACTTATGCCCTTTGGTGTAGTCGAACTTCTCGACGGCCCGCATCAAGCCGATATTGCCTTCTTGCACCAAGTCCATCATCGTCAAGCCATACGAGGTATACTTTTTGGCAATCGAGACAACGAGGCGGAGGTTGGCTTGGATCAGGCGTTGGCGAGCTTCGCGGCCTTGCATCCAAATCATTTCAAGCTGGAGATAGTCGCAACGGGGCAGCTCACTGCCCAATTCATCCATCTGCCGCCGCGCAAAGTCACCCTGTTCCATCGCACGGGACAGCTCAACTTCTTGTTCGGCGGTTAGCAGGGGCACCTGCCCAATCTGCTGGAGATACATTCGCACTGGGTCATCAAGGGCAATATCAGCAAGTCCGGGGAGATCAGCGGCAGCTTCGTCTTCATCGGCTTCGGCGGCGGGCTGAACGTGTTCGGTGTGGGGTTCAATGACTTTGACCCCCTCCGCTTGGAGGTCTGCACAGAGTTGATCAATATCAGCGATGTGCAGTTCGGGTTGGGGGAAGGTCGCAAGGATGTCATTGTAGGTTAGATAACCCTGAGTGCGAGCAATTTCTAGCAACTGCTCCATCATTACATCCGACTCCTATCTTCGTCCGTGCCGCAAGCTAGCGCGTGGTAGCCTGCGGGCGAGCGTATTATGAAAGGTTGATAGTTATACGTGTGAACATTTCGCAATTCGCCCACTACTGCTTGGCAACAGGTGTGTCCTACGTTGATGTTGATTATCCACGAAAAAACAGGCGCAAGAGTCGGGTTGATTCTCTGCCTGTTTTGCAATTAACCTGAGCTAGAACAACAGCGTAAGATATTCCACATCAATCGCATATATGATACAGAACTACCTGCTACGTCGTGCGACATGCACGGTCACGAAATTCAGCACGCTTTGTTGGTATCATACATTAGACAACGGTTAAAGTCAACCCCTTTTGGCACGGTTTTTCGTGCAATTTCACCTATCGTATGGCAAACGCGGCACATTGCAATGAGTTTCCCTAGTGATTGGGAAGTTTGTGCGAAGTTTCACACGCGGCTAGGCTGCGGCCCGCACACTGCGTAAGTCCTTCAGATTGAGCTGCAACGAACGGGTCCCATTCCACACGCGCTCATCCAGCGTATACGCTATGTCAATCAACGGGTGGCGTTGCAGCGCATCCGCGAGATGCCCCAAGCCAAAGGCAATCGCATCGAGCGCGGGGGTTGCCGGATCAGCCTGCGCCGCCAGCTTCAGGCGGAGGTGCTTGCGGTCGGTGCCGATTGCCTGCACGTCGCGGGCAAGCACTGCCCGACTAACAAGCACCGGTTGCGGATTGGCTTGTCCAAATGGTTCAAGCAAGGTTAAGACCCGCAGCAGGTCATACGAGAGCAAGCTCAGGGGCACTTCAGCATCGGTGTGCAGCAGCGGCACGAGCATGGCATCGGTGATGCGCTCTGCCGCCAGTGCCCGCAGGCGGGTGTGCAGTTCCGGCAGGTCGTCCGTGCGGATGGTGAAGCCCGCCGCCTGCGAGTGCCCCCCAAAGCGCACGAACAGATCTTGCACCTGCGTCAGCAAGTCGTGGATATTCACCCCCGCTATCGAGCGCGCCGAGCCGCGTGACTGCTCCGCGCCGCGTGCAATCAGCACCACCGGGCGGGCAAAACGTTCGACGAGCCGCGCCGCCACCAAGCCAACCACGCCGCCCGGATACGCCGCATCGTCCAGCACAACGATGCGCGGCGGCAGCTGATCGGCAGTTTCGCATGTGTCCAGTTCCACCTGAAACGCCTCCGCCGCCGCCTCAAATACGCTACTCGTGAGCTTCTGGCGTTCGCGGTTGGCCACATTCAGCTCATCCGCGAGGCGTTCGGCGGTTGCCAGATCAGCGGCCAGCAGCAGCTCGTAGGCGCGGATCGCATCATCCAAGCGTCCGGCGGCATTGATGCGGGGGCCAAGCATAAAGCCAATGTCGCTGGCGGTAATCTGGGGCTGCTGCAAGCCGGCTTTGCGGATCAGGGCTTGCAAGCCCGGCCGTTGCGAGGTATGCAGGATGCCCAAGCCGTGCTGCACCAGCAGCCGATTCTCGCCCTGTAGCGGGCCCATATCGGCAACGGTGCCGAGGGCGACGACATCCAACACGTCTTGCAGGCGCATGCCGTTGCGTGGGCGCAGGCGGCAGTGCTGCATCAAGGCTTGCACCAGCTTGAAGGCAATGCCTACGCCGACCAGTTGCTTGAACGGATAGCTACAGCCGGGTTGCTTCGGATTGACCACCGCTAGCGCAGGCGGCAGATCGGGCGGCGGCGTGTGATGATCGGTGACAATCACTGCTAGCCCATGCTGTTGGGCATAGGCAACTTCGGCGGCATTGGTGATGCCACAGTCTACCGTGATCAGGAGCGTGACGTGCTGCGCCAAGAGATCATCAATCGCCGCCATATTCAGCCCGTAGCCCTCGCGCTCGCGGTGGGGGATGTAGGGCTGGA
This sequence comes from Chloroflexaceae bacterium, assembly GCA_012031225.1. Lineage (GTDB taxonomy): Bacteria > Chloroflexota > Chloroflexia > Chloroflexales > Chloroflexaceae > JAAUTZ01. Next base: position 21,706 of record JAAUTZ010000039.1, on the reverse strand, counting down.
TCGTGCCGCCCAGTGCTGTAATCGCCTGCATCAGCAACGCCACCGCCGTGACCCCATCCACATCGAAATCGCCGTAGACAGCCATCGGCTCAGCGTGCGCTATCGCCGCCGCAATGCGTTCGGCGGCGGCTTGCATGCCGTGCATCAGGTACGGATCGTGTAGCCCGTGCGGGTAACTCGCGGTGAAGAAGGCATTGATTGTCGCTGGGGTGGTTAGGTCACGTTGCGCCACTAACATTGCCAGCAGCTCAAGCGCAGCCGGATCGTGGAGGGCTTCGGGGTGCTGATCGAGCACCGTTGCCAATGCAAGGGTTGCATCAGGCCCAAGCACGGCGACGGGGCGCGGCTGCCATTGCTTGTCGCGGGCGGAGCGCGGGCGGCGGGTAGTCATAGGGCATATCCTTCACGCTATCAACAGCACGGTGGCTGCGGTTTCGCTCTTACAGCACTTCCAAAGAATGAATAATCTATGAGCGTTGCCGTCTCAGGCAACCTGCTCAGGCTACGGACACACGATCCGTAAGCGTTCACACAGGTCAGGCAGGGCAATCTGAACGGTTGACGCTTCGTATTTCCATCGCTATAATACCCGATATTGGCATGTTCCATGCACAGCTTGCGTATGGTTGTGTGTGGGAACAATCTTGGACTGTCCTTATTGTACACCGATTGCCAACCCTACCCGCTGAAAACAGGGCTTACTGCAACTCGCGGTAGCCCACCCAATGATGGAGCATTGACCGATTATGAGCACCGCACCGCGTCGTGGACGCAAAGTACAAGTTACCCAACAGCAGAATTCATCCCGTATCCTTTACATTGTGCTAGGAGTCGTAGCCATTATTGGCGCGGCAGTCACGTTTATTGTGCTTGGTGGGGGCGGCAACGAGACAGCCGCTACCGTGCCCACTGAGCCAATTGAGGTTGCCTTTAATGTTGGCCAGACTGATGATGGGTTCTTCTACAAGGGTGTGCCCGAAGCCCCCGTCACTGTCGTTGATTATTCCGACTACCAGTGCCCCGCCTGTGCCAACTTCGCTACGAGCACGGTTGCCAAGCGCATTGACAGTGAGTTTGTTGAGACGGGGAAGGTGCAGCTGATCTTTCACGATTTCCCCCTGCCGATGCACCCCAATGGCCCAGTTGCGTCTGAATCCGCCTACTGTGCCGGCACACAGGGGCAGTTCTGGCAAATGCACGACCAGATTTTCCTCACCCAACCGGAATGGTCACCGCTGAGCAATGATGGCGCACGCAATCACTTCACGCGCCTTGCGGGGGGGCTGGGGCTGGATCAGACGGCGTTTAGTGGCTGCCTTGCCGCGGGCGAGTTCCGGGCCCACGTTGCCGGAGCCTACCAAGCCGCGCAAGCTGCTGGCATCCCGGCCACCCCAACGTTCATCGTCAATGGGCAGCAGGTGAGTGCCACCCAACTTGAAGCCGCAATTCAGGCCGCACTCGCAGCAAGCGGGCAGTAAGCCACGCCTCACTACACTATCCTGTATCCTGTGGTACAATCTACAATTAGAATGCTTTCAAGGGCAGCAGAGCCACTCCGGCTCCGTTTTGCCTTGCATAGAAAACGACCTTACAGCTACATTGCCATGTTGAAGATGGCGGAGAAAGGAGCGGTGCGCCACCGTGCGGAACCGAGAACTGTATTCGTTACTGTTTATCATGCTGCTCACAGCCGTATCGCTGTGGATCAACTTTGCGCCCAACCAGACCTTTCTAGGGCGGGATGTGTCGCCGCGTTTAGGGCTTGACCTGCAAGGCGGGATCCAAGTCCTGCTGCGGGCCGAAAATGAGAATGTCACCTTTGAAGAAATGGCTACCGCCGCAGGCGTGATCGAACGCCGCGTCAACGCGCTCGGTGTGGGCGAAACTGTCGTGCAGCAGCTCGGCGATGAGCGCATTGCTGTCGAGCTACCCGGTGTTGCCGATCCTGAACAAGCGATTGAAACCCTGCGCGGCACGGGCCAGCTCGAGTTCATTGATCCACAAGGTCAGTTCTTCCCCGATGGGCAACTGGTGCGGACAAGCAACTCACCTGAGATTCCTGAGTCGGTGTTGCTCTCGGCGGGCATTACCGACACAGCAAGCCTCACCGCCACCAATACCTTCGGGCAGCCGCTCGTCCCGCCCACCATCTTCCCTAGCATTACCAGTGGTGCTGATCTGGATACCAATCAGGTACAGCCCGCCTTCGGCCAAAGTGCCACTGGACTCAACGAGCCTGCCGTTGCGTTCGCCTTTCGCGGCGAATCGGGAAGCAGCCTTGCTACCTTCACAACAAGCAACGTGGGTCAGCCGATGTGTATTGTGCTCGATCACCGCGTCATTAGCTGCCCCGTGATCCAGTCCCCGCTCGTTGACGGTAGCGGCATCATCACCACCAACACCCCCGAAGACCGTGACCGCATCTTCAATCAGCTCAAGTATGGGGCATTGCCCGTAGCATTGCAGGTTGAGCTAAGCCGCACGATCTCGGCCACATTGGGGCAGGCATCCGTTGAGGCGAGCCTCATCGCGGGCGTTATCGGGCTAGGCTTCGTTGCCCTGTTTATGATCATCTACTACCGCTTGCCGGGCGTGCTGGCCGTGCTAGCATTGATGATCTACACCTCGCTGACCTTCGCCCTCTACCAACTCATCCCGATCACCTTGACCTTGCCGGGCATTGCTGGCTTCATCCTCTCGATTGGGCTAGCAGTGGATGCCAACGTGCTGATCTTCTCGCGCCTCAAGGAAGAGTTGCGGCGCGGCAAATCGCTCCGCCTTGCGATTGATGAAGGCGTGCGCGAATCGTGGTCGGCAATCCGTGACTCAAGCGTCTCGACGCTGATTACCTGCACCATCCTATGGATGTTTGGCAATAGCTTCGGCGTGAGTATCATCAAAGGCTTTGCGCTCAACTTGGGCTTGGGCATCCTGATCAGCCTGTTCACTTCCGTCGTGATTACGCGCACCTTCCTCCGCCTAACCGTCGGTACACCGGTTGCCCGCAAGCTCTGGTTCTTTGAAGTCAGTCAACGTGAACTTGAAGCGCGACAAGCCGCCGAAGCCCGCGCCTAACAGCCGCACGCTGAGAAGTAGGAGACGATGATGGATAAATTAGTTCAGTGGCGGTATTGGTGGTTCCTGCTATCCGGCATCTTCATTTTGCCGGGCTTGTACTTCCTGCTGCTGCACCCCCTAGTCACCACCGGACAGCCGCAACTAGGGCTACAGCTCGGCATTGACTTCAGTGGCGGCACGCTCTGGGATCTGCAATTCGAGGAGCGCACCCCGGATCAGCTCAACAGCACCGAGATTGCCCAAGCCTTTGCGGCGAGTGGCTTTGCGAACGCCCAAGTGCAGATCAGCGATCAGCAGGGCGAGCAGACCGGCACGAATGTGATTGTCCGTACCGGCGAATTGGCCAACATCCAAAGTGACCCAGAGCGCGTGATCGCCAATCTCTCGGCTGAGTTTGGTACGGTGCAGCGTGAACAAATCACCTCTGTCGGGGCAACCATCAGCCAACAGGCAACCCGCAGTGCTTTACTAGCCGTGCTAGCAGCCACCGTAGCGATCCTGCTCTACCTCACATGGGCCTTCCGGCTTGCCCCGCATCCGGTGCGCTATGGCATCTGCGCGATCCTCGCCATGCTGCACGATGTCATTTTGATCATTGGCGTTGCCGCATTTATGGGCACGTTCTTCGGGCTAGAGGTAGATGCCTTGTTCCTCACGGCGATGCTCACCATCCTGAGCTTCTCGGTGCATGATACGATTGTGGTGTTTGACCGTATCCGCGAGAACCTCCTTGTGCGGAGACCGGGTGAGACATTCGAGCAGATCGTCAACTTGAGCCTTGTGCAGACCTTGCCGCGCTCGATCAATACCCAACTCACCACGCTGTTTACGCTCACTGCACTGCTGCTGTTTGGTGGGCAGACGATCCAGAACTTCGTGATTATCCTGATGATCGGCTTGATTGCTGGGACATACTCCTCGATCTTCACCGCCGCGCAACTGCTCGTCGTGTGGGAAAACCGCGAGTGGCAGTGGTGGTTCAAAGGCCGCCCGACGAGCAGCACCCCACCGAGCCAACTGAGCCAACCACGCCCTCTGCCGTAGGGGGCTAATGCCGCACCGCTCCGCCCTCCCGCCGATCATCACCCTAACGACTGACTTCGGCTTGCACGATAGTTATGTCGGGGTGATGAAAGGCGTGATCATGAGCATCTGCCCGCATGCCCAGATCATAGATATAACCCATAGCATCGCGCCCCAACAAATCCACGCCGCCGTGCGGGTGCTGGCCCAAGCCGTGCCCTACTTCCCCCCCGCCACGATCCACCTTGTTGTTGTGGATCCAGAGGTAGGCATGGCTACGCGCCAGCCAATTGCGCTGGAAACGGCGCAGGGCCGCTTCGTCGGCCCCGACAATGGGCTATTCGGGCCGGTGTGGCAGCACGGGCGCAGCATCGGTACGGTGCGCGGTGTGCATCTCAATCAGCCAGCCTTCTGGCTGCCGCACCTCAGCGCAACCTTTCACGGGCGCGATCTGTTTGCCCCAGTTGCCGCGCACCTCGCCAATGGCGTAGATCTGGCGGTGCTAGGTGCAGCGTTGTCAGCTCCACACCACCTCGATCTGCCTACACCTACCTGCACCGCTACGGCAATCACGGGCACAATCATTGCGGTAGATCACTTCGGCAACTGCATCAGCAACATTACCGCCAGCATGCTCGATCAGCTTGGGGCGCGGCACACGCTACGGGTCACACTCGGTGCCACCCTCCTGCACCTGCCGATCCGGCACACCTACGCCGATGTGCCCAGCGGCTGTGCCGTAGCCGTCATTAGCAGTGACGATGCGCTAGAGGTGGCGATCCGTGCGGGCCATGCCAGCCACATCTACCAGATCGGCGTGGGTACGCCGGTGGTGGTGCAGGTGCAGCCCTAAGCAACGGGAGCCGCGCCAGAGTAGGGGCTAGGGCACAGCTTGCATGGGAGCCGGCGCAACCACCCGCCAGAGCTGAAATGCCTGCCCCTCGAAGCCGCGCAGCGTCGCCGGAAACGCCTCTGCCTGTGCGCCACTTGCGGCGAGCCACGCCTGCACCGTCGGCTCGCGGTAGAGCATGCCCGAAATCACCAGATCGCTGCCGCTCGAAAGCCCCGTCAGGCGGGCCGCCATATTCACGGTGGAGCCGAAGTAGTCGAGCCGATCATTCAAGTTCACCGCAATACACGCCCCCGTGTGGATCCCCACCCGCAGCATCAGCACCCGCTGCTGCGGATCGGTGGGCTGCGCGAGGGCGGACTGCATCCGTGCCCCGGCTCGCAAAGCGGCATCGGGCGCACGAAATACGGCCATCACCGCATCGCCAATGGTCTTGACAATTGCGCCGCCCTCCTCGCGGATAATCTCGCGCAGCAGATCGAAGTGGCGCATCACCAAGCCAAACGCTGGCGCATCGCCAATCTCCTGATAGAGCGCTGTAGATTGGCGCAGGTCGGTGAACATGATCGTCAGCGTCCCAACTGAAATCTGCTCATCGGGGCGCAAGGCTTCGCGGCTGAACAGATCGCGGAAGGTTTGCAGGGCGGTCACTTCAGCCGCCGTCACCGATTGGTCGCTCCACGCCATCCGCTCAAACAGCACCGTCTGCGCGCTCGCACCCACATTGCGTAGCATGAGGATTGGCTGCGGCGCAAGCTCCAGCGGCGCAAATTGCCACTCCGTATCTGGCAGGGCAAGCGTGGTCCGGGTTGTACCCGCATCACTCACCGTCACCATTAGCGCACCGGTCTTGCGAAAGCTCCGCAAGCGATACCGCCCATACTCCAACAGCAACGGCTGCCACCCAAATTCCGCGCCCGGCTGGATGATATGCTGCATCAGGATGTGCGGGGTGAACTGCGGCCCACCAGTGCAGAACTTCTGATCCGGTGTAGCGCGAATCTGCGGATCGAGCCGAAACACGAGTTCAACCGACTGATCAAAGTTGACCGTGAAATCCACCTCACAGAAATCGCAGTGCCCCTCCTGCGCCACATCATGCAGCGTCGAGCGGTGCTCTTGGGCGTTGCGGCACATGGGGCAGAGCATCTCCCACTGCAACTGAAACATGCCGATCCGGGTGGCGTGCAGGAACAGCTCTAGCACCGTGCGGCGCGGCTGTTGCCACAGATCGGCGAGCTTGTAGGGGCGCACCCGCACGAGATCATACTCGCTTGCCGTACTCACGAAGTTGATCAGTAATTCAACCAAGGCGGGGGCTGGGACACGCGCCAGCAAGCGTTCGCTCAACTGCGCTAGCCGCTCCTGCCCACCCGCCACAAATTGGGCAGCGGCGGTGGCATGCTGGATGCCGCGCACCTGTGCAATCAGATCATAGCGGCGCACCACCTGATCCATCTTGGCCCCATTCACTAGCCGCATCTGCAACGGCGTGTAGACCAAGCCAAGTAGGTTGCTAGGGATCATGCGAAAGGTATAGATCAAGTGCGAGCCACTCGGCAGGCGCGGCGTAAGCTGCACCACCGCCTCGCCATAGGCCCAGATGCCACTGCGAAAGCGATGCACATTGCGCTGATAGAATGGCTCAATCCACTCATACGTCTCCTCTTCCCAGACAATCTCCATGCCCGGCGTATCGGTACGGTAGCGATACAGCTTGTGTCCATCGGCGGTGATCTCTAGCTCCTCAATATCGGGGAAGCCAATATCCCGATTGAAGCGATTGGCATCGCTAATGAGGGGCCAGATCTGTTCCGGCTCAGACTCAAGTTGCCACTCCCATGTAAATATCTGTTCGCGGTGTGTCATTGGTGCAGTTATCCTTTGCTGAGGCTGCGATCAGCCTAGATTGGATGCGATCAATCGGACGCGCAGAGCGTGCAAGCCAGCGCAGCCAGCCCCTCTGACGGGTTAATCAACGCTATCTGAGGGGCTTTCCGCAGCCCACGCACGGCTGCGGCGCAGAGGATCACGCTGGCCCCAGATCAGCTTATCGGTGAGCAGGCGCACGGTCAGATCCGCCTCCAGCGTGATCTGGCACGAGAGGCGTGGATAACCATACTGTGCCGCAAGCGCATCGTGCCAGTGGGTGGGCGGCGGCTCACCCTGCTCTAGCCACACGCCGCATGTGGCACACAGCCCGCGCCCGCCACAGTTGCGTTGGCGCGTGAGGGGGGCATAGGGCGACAAGCTGAGGGCCAGCAGCACGCGCCGCAGATTCGTGCCCCGCCGTACCCAGAAGCGATACCCTTGCGCTCCCGCGTACACCGTCAAGGCAACCACCGCCGGATCAGGCGGAGCTGCGTGCGTGCTCTGGTCAGGGTTCAGGATTGGCATTGGCAATCTCCTTCAACCGGTGGATGGGTATGCAAGATAGCAGCATTGTTTCGTTCCTGTATGTACGGTGCGCTAGGGCAAGCCGGCTTGCAACCTGTCATAGATGTTTCCGTAATATTATAACCAGTTCTTTATGCACAGGAGAAGCTCATCGTGATATGCTATAATAGAAACCTAATCAGTTGCAGTGCGGGGGAAATGCACTGCACGTCACCGCAACCGAACCTGTCTGCCGTTACTGAGGTGCTGATCTATGTCCGTAACTGTGCTGCACAGCATGCTGCTTGAACACCTTTCGCCTGTGCTTCAGGCTCAGTTCGAGCAAACCGGCGATCTGCCTGTAGAGGTACGCGCCGAGCTTGCCACGCATTTGCGTGGACTGCTCCAAGCACATGCCGCCTATATCCCCATGCGCCTCGTGCAACGCCAGCTAACCTACCCCGTCCCCGGTGAAGTGACCGGCACATTCTGGCAGGGCAGCCTCCTCTTTGCTGACTTGAGCGGCTTCACGGCACTGTCGGAGCAGCTCAGCACGATTGGCCGACAGGGCGCAGAAGAAGTCAGTGGGATTGTCAATCAACTGTTTGATGCCTTGGTTGAAGAAGTTGCTCGGCATCAGGGCCTGTTGCTCAAATTCGGGGGCGATGCCCTGACCGCCTTCTTCGATGAGGAGATGCTCCAAAGCCAGCACGCCGCCGCCGCGAGTAGTGCCGCCCTTGCGATGCAACGGCGTATGGCCACCTTCGCCAATTTGCGGACACGCGCCGGAACCTTCAAGCTGCGCCTGCGCGTTGGGGTTCACAGTGGCCGTCTGTTTGCGGCAGAGGTGGGCGATACCACCCATATTGAGTTGGTGATTACGGGGCGCGAGGTCAATCAAGTGGCTGCCGCGCAAGAGATCGCCGCACCCGGCGAGGTGGTTGTCACCGATCAGACCGCGCAGCTGCTGCAAGGCGCACGGTTTGGGGGTGCAGATCGCGGCTTCCAGCGCATCCTTGACCTGCCTGAACCAGACCTGCCGCACCGCACCGATCCCCTGCTGATCCCGCACGGGCACGACTTCACCACGCTCGAGATGCTGGCAACCCAAGTTGCGGCGTTGCGCCCGTACTTAGTGCGGGGCTTGCCCCAACGCTTCCTCGATTCGCGGGCAACTGAGATGGGCGAGTTTCGTCCGGTCTCGGTGATGTTTGCCAATTTCCACAACTTTAGCGATATGCTCGAAATCCTGAACGATACGCCCGAACTCGCCGCGAGTGTCCTCAATGCCTACTTCCGGCGGGCCCAGCAAGTCATCCATCACTATGACGGCAGCGTCAACAAGGTGGATATGGCAACCCACGGGGATAAGCTCATGGCGTTGTTTGGCGCACCGACAGCCCACGAGGATGACCCGCTGCGGGTCGTGCATTGTGCGCTTGATCTGCGCCAAGCACTGCACGAAGCCAACACCGAAATCCACACCCTGTTTGCGCCGTATCTCGCTCCGTACACCGCCCGATACGGCACTCTGCCGGCACTGCTCCAACGGATTGGGATCAATACGGGCACGGTATTTGCCGGGCGGGTTGGCGGCGCACAACGCTATGAATACACGGTGATGGGTTCCACGGTCAATCTTTCCGCTCGCCTGATGGCGAAAGCCGCCGACAGCATGGTCATGATCTCGCCTTTCACGCGCACCATTGTCGAGCAGCAGGTGGCAGTGATAGACCATGTGCCGTTGCAACTCAAGGGGCTAAAGGAGCCGATCAAGCCCGGCGTGGTGCAGGGGCGGGATGCTGATAGCCGCATCCCCTTGCGTTCGGATACCGCCCTGCCACACGTCAAGCTAGTGGGGCGCGATACCGAACTCGCGCAGATGTTGGATGCGGCCGGGCAGGCGTTGAATGGTACCGGGCGCGTGATTGCGCTAATCGGGGAGGCGGGTATTGGCAAGACGCGCCTGTGTAGCGAACTCGTGCATCAGATGGTGCTAGCGGGCGATCCGGCAGTTGCGCCTGACACCGTTGAGAATTTCGTGATCTACACCGGCGAATGCCAGAGCTACGAGCAAAGCACCCCCTATGCCACTATCCGGCTCCCGTTGCGAGCCTTGCTGGAGATTAGCCCCAAGCGCAGCAGCAACCGCAGCGATACCGATACAGTGGCACTGGCAATGCTTGATGCCCTCGAACAGGCTGTCACGCGCCATGCCCCTGCACTGGTGCGCTTTGCGCCACTGCTTGCCGATGCGCTCGGTGTAGCGGTGCAAGAGACACAGCTGACCCGTGCCCTCACGCCTGAGCAACGCTATGATCGCTTGCATGAACTCATTGTCGCCCTGTTTATTGGGGCCGCCCAAACAACCCCAGTTATGCTTGTGCTAGAAGATATTCAGTGGGCGGATGCATCGTCGCTTGAGCTGCTTGAGGATCTGGCGCAGGCAATTCAGGATAAGCCACTCCTGATGCTGCTGAACTATCGCCCTACGCCACCGATAGCTGAGGCGTGGCAAGCCTTACCCACCACCTTGCGCCTCACCGTCCACGAACTATCGCACGAGAAGGGTGAAGCCTTGCTCGCGGCACTGCTCGATCACAACCCGCCCCCAGCAATGCGAAGCCTTGTGGAGCGCACGCAAGGCAACCCGTTTTACATCGAGGAGCTGATCCGTACCTTGATTGCATCGGGCATTCTTGCCCGCAATCCACGCGGCGATTGGTATCTCACGCGCCCGCTCGATGAAGCCGCCTTGCCACGTAGTATCGAGGGCTTGGTGATCGCCCGCCTCGATAAGCTGCCCGAACCGCAGTACGACATGGTGCAAATCGCCTCGGTTGTCGGGCGACGCTTCCAGCAGCCGATAGTCGCTGGGATCTACCCCCACCGCAGCCTACTCGATAGTGTGCTAGAAGCATTGATCCATGCCGAAGTCACCCAGCCCGATTTCCAAGAGAACGACCAGAGTTATCTATTCCGCCACGCCCTGCTACGTGATGTTGCTTACGAGACAATCCTTTTTGCGCGGCGGCGTGAGCTGCACCGCCAAGTTGCCCTGCGCCTTGAAGCCCTCACCAGTGACGATCCGCAAGCCCGCCAGAACGTCCTCTCGGTGATTGCCCGCCACTACCTGCTCGCCGAAGTGTGGGCGGAAGCCTTTGCCTATCACATCCTTGCGGGGCAGCAGGCCCAGCAACGCTACGCGAACCGCGAGGCCTTGAGCCTGTTTGCCAGTGCGCTGGAAATTGTGCCGCACCTGCCGATGTCCACCGATCCCGATCAGCGTATCCGGCAAGTGATTGACCTATACGAGCGGCGCGGCATGATCTTTGCCCTGCTCGGTGAAACCGATGATGCGGTGGCGTGTTTCCTTGAGGCGCTCGGCTTGCTCGATGTCCACGCCGAAAACTACCGCGAAACCCGTGTGCGCCTGCACCGCATGTTGGCGAGTGTCGAAGAACAAAGCTCTGAATTTGACACCGCCTTTCGCTGGCTCGAACAAGGCATGGCTCTCGCCAATAACAGCACCCGTCCTGAACTAGCACGGTGCTACCTGCTCGGTGCAAAGATTTACTACCGGCGGGGTGCTATGCACGAGGCACTGGAGTGGATTAACCACAGTCTCCAGATTACCGATGAGCAAGGTGATCTAGCCGACCGGGCCAACGTGCTCCGCCTGAAGGGTGTGATCCAATCTGATATTGGTGAGCTTGGTTCTAGTATTCACGCCCTTGAGGAAGCCCGCACCATCTGGGAGCAACTGCACGACGACATCAGTGGGAAGAGCCGCATCCTCAACGATCTCGGTGCGGTGTATGACCAAATGGGCCGCTGGCACGAGGCGATTGCCTGCTATGAGCAAGCCAAAGAGATCAGCGAAAGCATCGGCGACATTGTGGGCATTGCCTATGCCGCCAACAATATCGCTTACATCCTTGTTGGGCGGAATGAACTCCAACGAGCGTATGACCTCTATGTATATAGTGGCGAATGCTTCAATCAGATTGGCTCGGCTTGGGGCGTGGTGATGACAGACCTCAATCGGGCCGAGATCTTCAAGCTGAATGGTGAGCCGCAGGCGGTGCTAGCAATCGTGCGCCACAGCTTGGAAACGCTCGAACGGATCAAATCACGGACATTCATTCCTGAAACATTACGGCTGGGAGCCGAAGCCAGCCTCAATCTAGAGGACTATCCCGCCGCCAAGCAGTATGCCCAGCAGTCGTTGCAAGAAGCCGAGAGTATGGGCATGACCTTAGAGCAGGGCATTGCCCAGCGTGTGTTGGGGCAGATCGCCTTTGCCCAAGGCGAACATCACCACGCGGATACCTACTTTGCCCTTGCGCGGGAAACCTTGACGGAAGCCGACTCACCCTACGATGTCGGCAAAGTCGCCTATTGGCAGGCCCAGTTGGCAGCAACCCTAAACCAACGTGATGTCGCCCAGAAATTATTACATGAAGCGACCCAGACCTTTATCCAGCTCGATGCCCAACGCGATCTTGACCGTGTCCGCGCATTGGCTGAGCAATATCACCTGCCACTGTCGCACGATGTAGCAGTGGCCTAGCCAATCTATACCGCCGATTTTCCGGTATAGAGAGACCATCGGGGGAAGTAGTCCGCTCACAAGATAGGGCTACATGGTTCATCCAACTGGCTTGTCCAAACACCCGTTTACGGGATTATTGTCACCTGCATGCGTATCGTGTTTAAAGGGAGAACACATCAATGAAACATCCATTCTTGCGAAGTCTGCTGCTGCTCTTGATCGCATCAGTCTTGCTGGTTCCACTCGCCCGCCCCGTTCAGTCCGACATTGCGGAGGCGGCTCCGGCCGCGCCGCGTACTCCACCACCGCTCATCCAGAATGACGTGATCGAGCTACCCCCGATCAGTGAAAGCGAGCCGAATGATGACCTCGCCAATCCTGATCAAGCCAACCCAGTTGGAGCCGGAACGAATGATGCTGTCATTTCGTGGCGGCAAGTAATCACGGGAACGATTGACAGTGAAGACGACCTCGATTGGTTCAAGTTCTTGATCAAAGAACCCGGTTCGACGTTGGTGATCACCCTTACCAACCTACCCGCCGACTATGACATCCTGCTTGCAACGGCACCGGATAGCCCGATTGAGGGCAATAGTGGTCTGGAAAACGTATTCGATGCTGAAGATGCCGCCAAAAGTGCGCCACGCGCCAAAGGTGCGCCGCGTGCCAAAGGTGCGCCGCGTGCTAAAGGTGCGCCGCGTGCTAAAGGTGCGCCGCGTGCCAAAGGTGCAGGCGCAACGATTACCGGATACAGCACCGCGCTCGGTACGACTGATGAGCGCATTGCCACAGTTATGTGGCGGACGGGCGTGTACTACCTGAGTGTTGAAGGAGCGAATAGCGTATTCGATCCTGATCAGCCGTATACGCTCGAAATCGAGGTGAACGGGAGTGGCTTGGAGCAACCCGCTGGCGAAGTGCCAGCGGCCCTGCTGCCGAGCGAAGCCGATGAGGATGTGCGTACCGTGTTTGTGCTGAACACCGCCCGCATGCTCCAGCAGTATCCGCAGGACGAAACGGCGATCAATGCGATCACCACGGCCATCAGTCAGCTTGCCGCCCGCGAGGAAGTTAAAGGCGAAATCTTCGATCTCGCAACGCTCGAAGGCGCACAGCCCATCGCTGCCACCTATGCCGCGTGGGATACCAACGCAAACAATCCCTTCTATGCCAATCGGGTCGCCGAACTCGTGAAAGAAATTCTCACGGCGGCGGTGTTCCGCAACCCTTCACGCCCCATCGCTGGCGTAGCCCAACAATCGCCACTGTTCCCCAACGCTGAGCATATTGTGATTGTCGGGGGGGATGCGGTGATCCCCTTCTACCGCGTGCCAGATCTGGCAACCGTCGCCAATGAACTCGAATACCTGCCCTACCTGAGCGGCGAGGATCCCTCTGGCATCATTGATCTGAACACACCACTGGGCGGCTCACTCAATTTCGGCACCTACCTTACCGACAACATCTACGGCACACGCACACCCTATGCGCTCTCGTATCACCCGCTCTACATCCCCGACCTCAGCGTTGGGCGGCTGGTAGAGACCCCCACCGAGATCATGAACTACCTGACCCCGTATGCCAACGGCGATGTGCCTTTGACTATCGAAGTGCCCAATGATAGTGAGCCAGCCGCCTTTTCCGCTGGCTACGACTTCCTGCAAGATCAGGCACGCGCTCTGCGTAATACCTTCCTCCAGATCGGGATCAACCCAGACTCACGCATTCGCCTGCTCGATAGCAACACATGGAATGTAGACGAGCTCAAGAGCGCGTGGTTCAACGATGACTTCAACGACTTCACCAACCCCGCTGGCTACACCCAGCTCAGCCCGTTCGTCTTGCAATCGCCCAATGCCCACTACGATCATTGGCAAGCCGAGCCAGCTACCGAGCCAAATCGCACCTTCTTCGCAGAGACGATCCAATCTGCTGTGCCGGGCACTTCGCTCGGTTCACAGCGGTACTTCCACAACACGATCTGCTACACCGTCGGCTGCCATGGTGGGCTGAATGTTGAGCTGAGCGCACTGGCTAATACCACCCCAGTCTCCTATGCCATAGACTTTCCGCAGGCCTACCTGACGCAGGGTGGCATCTGGATTGGCAATACTGGCTATGGCTACGGCGATGCGGATCTCGTTGGCTACGGCGAGCGCATGACGGTCTTCTTCACCGAAGAGCTTGCCCGTGAAGTCTTTGCATCCGAAGGCCCCTACGTCTATGAAGGGCAGGCTGTGGGCACCGCCCTTGCCCGCACCAAGCAACGCTACATCCGCAATGCCACCTTTATGGATGTGCATGATGTGAAAACCTTGCAGATCATGACCCTGTATGGCTTGCCGTTTATCCGCTTCAAATCCCCTATCCCACAGCCATTCCCCGCTGAGGAGCAATCGCTAGCGGAAGTGCCCCCGGCGATTGTGATTCCACCAGAGGGGGTGTTTGAGCGCGTGATTACCTTCACCGTGCAGATTGATCCAGATAATACGGTGGGGCGTACCGGCGCGAAGTATCCGCTCCTGACAAGCGTCACCGCTGAGGACAGCTTTGTGCAGCAGGGGCTAGGCATCCCGCCCCAAGCCCGGATCATTACCGCCACCCAAAATGGTTTACCTGCACTCCCTGAATTCGTCTATGACTTGAGCCTGCGTAGCCCCGATTCGGATACGCAGATTCAGGTCCAAGATGTGACCTTCCTTGGCGGCAGGTTCCAAACCATCCCCAACTATCCCATGAAGGTCTCGCAGGTGATCTCGCAAGACACCAACCTGCTCCCTGACCCAACCCGCCCGATCTCTGCCCCCGAACTGATTGGGACGTGGTATCCCGATAAGTTCTTCGATTTCAGTACAACCGAGATCGTCAGTGGCGATGAGGTGCGCCAGCTTGCCCAGATCATCGTCAACCCTGCCCAATTCATCGTTGATGATACCCCAGCAGCACTCACTGGGCGGCTCCGCACGTATTCGCAACTCGTGTTGCGTGTGAAGTACCTCGATCCAGAAGCCGATGATGATGATGAAATGCGGAACATCCGCACGGCACCCGTGATCGAAAATGTGCAAGTGGTCAAAGACCTATCCGAACTACGCCCGAACGTGGCACTTGCCCAAGTCGGCACAAACCTGATCGTGGCGCGAGTGACAGATACCAACTTCACTCAAGAACAGATCACTGTTACAGGGGTATACAACGTCGGCAATGCGTGGCTGCCCACCACCTTTACCCGCTCTGACGTGCCCAATGTCTGGACAAGTGAAGTGCCTGTGCCCGCTGGCGGCGGCAATGTTTTGTTCTACGTCGAAGCAGCCAACCCCGCCGGACGCACGAATATCTTCACGGGCAAGGGGCAGCTCTCTGCACCGGAAGGTGTGCCGCTCACGGGAGCCACCCTGCGCGGCGATCCGAGTGCCGTTGTCGGTACGCCAGTCCAAGTTGCGGTGGATCAGATCCAACCGGCCAATGCGACCCAACCGCTCCAGATTCGCTGGTCGCCTGTGCCTGAAAGCGGGCAGGGCGAACGGATTGCAACCTTCCGCTTCAACAGCCCGGGCCCCCAAACCGTCACCGCCACTATCCAAAATGTCAACGGCTTGTCGCAGCCAGTCACTGCTGATTTCCAAGTCGAAGTGACGGCTGTGCCAATTGGCTTGACGGGCGTGACGATCAACGGCAGCAGCACTGGCCTGCTTGGCGGCACGAGCAGCTACAGCGCAACAATCACGCCGGCCAATGCGACTACGCCCATCACGTACACATGGGATCCTGCCCCCACAACTGGCCAAGGCACCCCCAACGTCAGCTATACGTGGAGCACAACGGGAACGCAAACCGTGCGCGTGACAGCCCAGAATGGGGCGAGTAGTGTTACGAGCAGCCTGATTGTCACCGTCTCGGAAGCGCAGAACCGCGTCTATCTGCCGCTCATTGTGCGGGCCTTGAGCGAGTAACGCGGACGGAGCCTAGCAACCAAACTTTGAAGAGCTTGAAGAGTCGTGTCAGTAACACGGCTCTTCAAGCCCTCCCGATTCCTCTTCATCGGTCACGCCCTGTATCCCCCAAAGAACAACACCGTTCGTGCTGGGTGTAAATCACACGGGCAGGCATACCGCCTCCCGAATTTATCGGCTAGTTGTATGTTTGCAGGAAATAGCGTATGCTGCTAGGGACGAACAATCACTATAGCTCATATTAAATGGCGTAGATGTAACTCCCGCGACTGGAGTTATCACGAGGAGTACCAAGATGGGGTCAGTCCTGATCGAGATGCTACCGTTGATTCTGGGTGCAATCTTTGCGCCAGCGTGGGTCATTATCGTTTTTCTGCTGTTGGGTAGTCCGCAAGGCATTGCCAAAGCGGGTGCCTTTGTGGGGGGCATGACATTCACGCGCCTGCTACAGGGGCTAATCTTTGGGGCGATTATGTTGGCTTCGGCAAGCAACGATAAAAGTGATGGCGGCCCTTCACCGGTGGTCTCCACCCTGCTGCTAGTGGTCGGGATCCTGCTGCTCACGACGGGGGTACGCAAAGCTCTCAAAGAGGAAGACCTCGATGCGCCCCCGCCAAAGTGGATGGAGTCGCTGGGTGAGCTTCCACCGCTCAAAGCGTTTGGCTTCGGCGCGTTGCTAGTCGGCATTGCGCCCAAGCTGTGGGTCTTTACCCTCTCGGCTCTAGCGATCATCGGTTCCTCAGATCTCACGCTCACGACGGCAGCTATCGCCTTTCTCCTCTACATTGTGCTCGCGCAGATCGTCCTCTTCGCCGCGATCCTGATTTCGATCATTGCTCCCCAAGCAGCCAGCCAAATCCTGCAACGCGCCAATGATCTGCTCGCTCAACACAGCCGCATCATCACAATTGCGGTGACGGTTATCTTCGGGTTCTATTTTATGTGGGATGGCATCAAGGGGCTACTCGCAGCAACGTGAGCCGATGGGTACGCCGCACGGCTCGCATTGCCAATTGTTGCAGTTGCAGCGCATCGCTTGGCTATAGGCACAGTTCATCGTAGCGCAAGGGCAGAGTGAAAGAAAAGGTGCTGCCTTTGCCTACGGTGCTATCCACCCAGATCCGCCCGCCGTGCAGCAACACGAATTCGCGGCTGAGATAGAGGCCCAAGCCTAGCCCCTCTTCGCGGCGGTTCTTCACGCGGTAGAACCGTTCAAACAGCCGCGCTTGCAGCTCTGGCTCAATCCCGCTGCCAGCATCACTAATCGCAAACAGCACCTCGCGCTGTGGCTCGGCAGTCGCCTCACTCGTGCTACGTGGACCATCCTGCACCGCAATCCGCACCTCGACAGACGTGTCCGACGGGCTGTACTTCAGTGCATTACCGATCAGGTTGGTTAGCACCTGCCGAATCCGTAACGCATCACACAGCACAAATAGCTCAGTGCAGGCACAGTGCAGCAGCACCTCGCGTGCGCTCGCCGTCATACGCTGCTGATCCAGCACACGCTGCACGAGTTGGATCACATCCACCTGTTGCAGTTGGAGATCAAGCTGCCCCGCATCCAAGCGGGACACATCCAGCAGATTGTCCACCATCCGCAACATATGGGCCACTTCTTCAGACAGGATCGTCAGCCCGCGCAAATCGCGCTCATCCCGCTCTGGGCGATCCCGTTCGCGGCGCAGGAGTTGCTCGGTGTAGCCGCGCACCGCTGCTAGCGGGCTACGCAACTCGTGCGCGGCAACTGCGAGAAACTCATCTTTGGCGCGTTCGATGCGTTGCAGTGCGGTAATATCACGGAATACCACCACCGCCCCGTCAATCGGCTGCTGCTGATCGGCGCGAGCGGGTGAGCCGCTAAAGCTCATCACGCTGTTCTGCCCGCTTGCGCCGCGTAGCAACACCCGATAATCGTAGAATGTCTCGCCCGACAAGGCCCGGGACATCGGCAGTTGCTCAACGGGTAGGGGCGCACCACCCAGATCGCGGATCGCGTAGAAGTCGGGCATCTCGTTCATCGGCTGCTGATAGGGGATCGTATCAAGGCTGAGAAGTTCCATCGCCGCTTCGTTGGCAAGCACAAGCCGCCCTTGCCGATCCAGCACCACGACCCCCTCCGCAATGCTATTGACCACTGTGCTGAGGCGTTGGCGTTCGATCTGGCTATCCTCATACAGGCGCACGTTGGCAATCGCAAAGCCAATCTGGTTCATCAATGGCATCAAGTAGGGCATCTCCACCTGATGGTACATATTGGCATCGCCAAACAACGCCAGCACCCCCACCACCGTACCACCGGCCAGCAGGGGCAGATACATGCCACTCTCGTAGCCAGCAACCACCAGCTGGGCTTCGCAGCGTTCTTCCATCAGGGGGCGCAGGGCAGGCTGCCCATAGCGCACCACCTCCTCAAACGATGAGCCAATGACTTGGAACGCACGCACGGCGGTGCAGTAGCTTTCGGGCAGGTTTTCGGCAAAGCCGAGCGTGAGCCGGGCCTGTGCCGGATCGAGCAGCAGGATTGCGCCGCCGGTGAAGGGCTGCAAGCCGATCACCACGCCTAGCACACTTCGCAGCAGATCGGGCAGATCGGTAGCCGTGCTGATTGCCGTCACCACCGCATCGAAGCCATCTAAGCGGCGGCAGTGTCGCTCGGATATATCGTAGAGCCGCTTGTTGTGGATTGCGGTGGCGAGCAATTGGCTATAGCTTGTGACAGCCGCCCGCAGTTCAGGCATTAGTTCACAGCTCAGGGCATCGCTGATCGGCGCACCCTGCACCTGTGTGCAGATCAATTCAAGGATGCCAAGTGCGGCTTTTTCATCCGGCAGGCGCAGGGGAATGCACAGGCTCAGCACGCTCGGCGGTAAGTGGTTCTGGCGGATGCGATTGATCGCTACCAACTCCTCACGCAACTCGTCAGGATGCGGTGCGTGGTTGATCGAGAGGATGATCTCATTGCGCTGGAACGCTACCCCCGCCGATGGCTCACCCGGATAGATTTGGCATGAGCGCAGCCACCCCGTTTCCTGCTCATTCAGGGCAAGCCCCGTATAGGCGGTAAGGGCAAGTTTGCCCGTGCGTTGCTCATACAGCCAGATCACCGCTACACTGAAATCAGGCAGCAGCCAAAGCGCGTGCTGCAAGCCTGCCTGTAGCAGCTCGGTGTAATCTTCAATCCGTAAGAGGTGCGGCGTAGCCTGAAACAGGTGGGTATACAGGGCATCTCGCGCAGGTGATTGCAAGACGTAGAATTGGGTAGTTGGCACACTGGCAGGCGCAGGCGCATCCGCTAGCGCAACTGGTGCGGTTTGGCTAAGTTCTAAAGCCTGTGCATACTCATCAATCCAAGCCTCTTTTTCGAACGATTCATTCACCATACCAAAAGCCCTCACATGCGGCATGTCCAGCTGTCGCTGAAACAGCGCGGCGTTGTCGGATTCACCATACGCGGGTGTTGTCATCTGTTTCGTCGGTGAGGGAAAAACCGAACAAGAACGGTGGGTCTATTTCTGAGGGGTGGTGCTCCACGTCAATCGTGCGTTGATTTGCGTCAAACGACATACGGTGGCACACACCCTAGCAAGATATGTAGACTTATATTTTGAAAATGAAAGGTTCCCGCGAATTTTATTTATTTTAGTATAACATAGATTGTGGTGTGGAATATATGGTAAATAGGTGATAAACTGTACGGATTGGTTCCCTCTGGGTACCATTTTTAGGTATACTATCTAAAGTGGATTAGCTCAACTCAGCATGGACACAAAGGATCGAACGAGCGTATGAACCAACTGGGAAAGCCATTACCTGCCCACGCCTATCTGCCCTTCACGCCTGATCTGCGGATGTGCCGCATCCTCAATGGAATGTGGCAAGTATCTGGCGCACACGGGCGCATAGATCCAGCAGTAGCTGTGGCAGAGATGCTCAACTATCACGCGAATGGCTTTACAACGTGGGATCTTGCCGACCACTATGGGCCTGCCGAAGATCTGATCGGCGCATTCCGCCAACGCTTGGCCCAGCAGCAGGGCCCAGCAGCACTAGAGCATGTCCAAGCCTTTACCAAATGGGTGCCCCGCCCCACCCGCATCACCCGCCAGATGGTGGAGGATGCCGTGCATATCTCGCTGCGGCGGATGCAGGTGGAGCAGCTTGATCTGCTTCAGTTCCACTGGTGGGATTACGCCAATCCGTCGTATCTCGATGCGCTCAAGTATCTCGCAGAGCTACGCGAGACGGGTAAGATTCGCCACCTCGCCCTGACTAATTTCGATACGGAACACCTGCGGATCATTACGGATCTGGGTATTCGCATCGTGTCCAATCAGGTGCAGTATTCGCTGGTAGATACGCGCCCCATGAACTATATGGCCGCCTACTGCGCTGAGCAGGGCATCCATCTGCTGACCTACGGGACGCTGTGCGGCGGGCTGCTGAGTGAGGCGTGGCTGGGTACGCCCGAACCGACCCAGAGTCAGCTTGGAACCGCCAGCCTACGCAAGTATAAGCAGATGATTGATCTATGGGGTGGGTGGAGTCTATTCCAGCAGCTGCTCAACGCACTGCACCGGATCGCCACCCGCCACGAGGTTAGCATTGCCAATGTTGCGGTGGCGGCGATCCTCGAACGCCCGGCGGTAGCGGGGGTAATTGTCGGCGCACGCCTGAGCATCCGCGAGCATCGCCATGAGACGGCGCGGGTGTTCCAATTGGCATTGACCGACGCGGATCGCCACGCGCTAGCGGAGGTGCAGGCACAGGGGCGCGACTTGCTGCGCCGCATCGGGGATTGCGGCGACGAGTACCGCCGCTAGGGGCAAGCGGCACTGGCGGATATGCGGTGGATGCGTAGACGATCCCCTGTCTGTGGTCTGCACCACACAACCCGAGCCAGAACCCGATTGAGGCTATCTGGAACCAAGCTAGTTCGTTTGTGCGATAGCAGAGGCGCAGATTGACTGGCTTTCAGGTCACGTAGAATTGCTATAGTAGAGTTAGTAAGGTTTCTGGGCAAGCCGTGCTATAATAGATTGTATGGAAAGCATACGCATGCAAAGGCGATCACATGAACACAAGTGCGAATTCAACTAACTTTTTCTCACGTTGAGGAGTATGTTATGGTGTACACAGCGTCGCAGATAGCCGGTAAACTTATATGGCTTATCATTCCTCTGCTGTTTCTCGGTAGTTGCGGCCGACCACATCAGGATACAAGCCCTGTAGAAATCAAAATCATAGGAACACCGACATTTACAGTACGCGACGAAAACTACGAAATAGACAATTGTACTGGTGGTGTTGGAGAAGAGCAACAAGTTGATTGTCCTTTTCTTGAAGAGATTAAGATCACAAATAGTTTAGGTGCTGAACTCTCCATTTCATTTTTTAACATACAAATTTTGTCTAAGGTCTTACTACCAGAAGGAGAACAGTTTGGATCACTTAACGTTACAAGCCCACCAGCAGGGTACAAAAGGATCTACGTGTTTGCATATCAGTACGGTACCGCACTAGGTGTCTACGCTCCATCAGGGCAAGAGACACGTGAGGATGTGCTAATTGAGTATAACACATGTCAAGTTAAAATAACCGCATACCACGATCTTCCTTGCTCCAATGTAATCAGTGAACAAACAGACAGCCCAACTACAGCAATCGTAGGCGGGAGTGGCAGCCAGAATTCCAATACTAGAGACACGCCAACCCCACCAGCAGAACTTGCACGTGAACAAGCAGCCACAGCTCTCGCCCAGCAATATCGCCTCCCTCCGTTCATCGAGGTTCCTGCTGGGGCATTTATTATGGGTAGCTCAAATGCCGATGTCTATGCCCGCCCTGATGAGAAACCACAAAGAACAATTG
>JAAUTZ010000129.1 GCA_012031225.1 Chloroflexaceae bacterium | reverse complement strand
GGTGGGGGCGGGGTTGCTGCGGGCAGTTCTGCTACGGATGCGGGCGGGGTGGCGGTGGGGGCGCATGCCACCGCTAGCAACCCTAGCCCTACCAGCCCTACTATCCTCACGATTCCCACGATTATCAGCCGTACCGTAGTCACTCGTACCAGCCATCGTATAGCTTCAGTCATTGGCGATCCTACGTGATAGTTGTCGCGGTGTACCCATGTGTCTGTCATTATACCAGAGGCAGGGGTGGCTCTGGGTGGGGCGAGGGGTGGTGGTTCAGGAAGATCAGAGCCGGGGCGGATATGGCAGGGCATTAGCCGTGACGAAAGCCATGTGCTACAATGCTACCCATGAATGTTTTGGCTCTGTTGCGGCGCGTCTTCGAGCGTGAGCAGGCCTACCACGAACGCCAACAGGCGATGATTGGGCAGCAGCTCACGGCACGCGGCATTGCGGATCAGCGTGTGTTGCACGCGATGACCCAAGTCCCGCGGCATGTGTTTGTGCCTGCGAAAATGCGTGAATATGCGTATGCCGATTGTGCCCTGCCGATTGAGGATGGGCAGACGATCTCGCAGCCGTTTATGGTGGCGTATATGCTGCAAGCCCTGCGCCTTGATGGTTCGGAGCGGGTGCTGGATGTGGGGACGGGATCGGGCTATGCGGCGGCGGTGCTGAGCCTGCTGGCGGCACACGTCTATACGATTGAGCGTTCGCCGGTGTTGGCGGGCAGTGCCCGTGAACGGCTGGCGCAGCTGGGCTATACAAATATCTCGGTGGTGGAGGGCGACGGCACGGAAGGCTTGCCGGAACATGCGCCCTTCGATGCGATTAGTGTGGCGGCAGCATCGCCGTGGATTCCGCGTCCCCTGTTGAGCCAACTGGCGCACTGTGGGCGGCTGGTGATTCCGGTGGGGAGCTACGATCAGCAACTGTTGATCCGGGCGACGTGTCAGGATGGTGAGGTGCTGACGGAGCAGTTGGGCAAAGTACGGTTTGTGCCCCTGATTGGTGAACACGGCTGGACGAATTGAACGTCTCGGTAGTGGCGGTGCTGGCAAGCGGCACGGCTTGGATCCAAACAAAGTAACCTAGAGAAGGATAGCTAATCCATGAATCGGATGTTTACCGTGCCCGGCGAGGATTTGTTTGACGGGCGCATCAATGATAATCTGGAACTGCTCAAGGCGTGGGCCGGGACATCGCTGGCGTTTGCGATTGCGTTTGCGGGCGGGCAGATCTTTCGGGCTGAGTTTCTCACATTTCTGCTGATTGCGGGCGTGACGGGTGGGGTTGGCTTTGTGGTGCATGAGCTGGCGCATCGGGTGGTTGCCCGCCAATACGGGGCGCAGGCGTTCTTCAAATCCAACGATGGGATGTTGCTGATCTCGATCCTCGTGGCGTTTAGTGGCTGGTTTTTGGCGGCACCGGGCGCGGTGTGGCATCGGGGCGGGAGCCTCACGGCCCGCCGCAGTGGGCTGATTGCGCTGGCAGGGCCGGCGAGCAACTTTGGGTTGGCGACGCTGTTTGCGTTGGCGTTGCTGGTTCTCCAGAGTGGAGCCGTGCCGGTAGATGGCTTTTGGGTGTTGCTCTGTCTTGTGGGGTATAACATCAATTCGTGGCTGGGGCTGTTCAACTTGATTCCGGTTGCGCCCTTTGATGGCGAGAAGATTTGGCGGTGGAACAAAGCCGTGTTGGGTGTGACGGCTGCGATTGGGGTGGTGATGGTGTTTGTGTTGCCGGGTATTCTATTCTAATGATAGCAATAGTAGAGGAGGTCTGCGGTGCGTACACCGATCTTGGCTGCAAACTGGAAGATGTACAAAACGTTGGGTGAAGCGGAAGCCTTTGCCGGCGAGTTGCTGGCGGGGCTGGGCGATGTGAGTGGGCGCGAGGTGGTGCTGTGTGCGCCCTACACGGCACTGGATCGGCTGCGGGGGGCATTGGCGGGCAGCCCGGTGGCACTGGCCGCGCAGGATGTGTTCTACGAGGAGCAGGGCGCGTATACGGGGGCGATCTCGCCGCTGATGCTGACGGATGTGGGCTGTGCCTATACGATTATTGGGCATAGCGAACGCCGCCAATATTTTGGCGATACGGATGAGATTGTCAACCGCAAGGTGCATGCGGCCTTGAAGCATGGCTTGAAGGTGATCCTTGCGATTGGGGAGAGCAAGCCGCAACGTGATGCGGGGCAGGCTGGGGCGGTGGTGGTGGCGCAGGTGCGGGCGGCATTGGCGGGCGTGAGTGGGGCCCAGATGGCGGAACTGGTGCTGGCGTATGAGCCGATCTGGGCGATTGGCACGGGTGATACGGCGACCCCAGCGGATGCCCAGCAGATGCACGCGACGATCCGCGCAACGCTGGCCGAGCTGTATGGGCAAGCGACGGCGGATGCGGTGCGGATTCAGTATGGCGGGAGCGTGAAGCCGGATAATGTGGATGAGCTGATGGCGCAGGCGGATATTGATGGGGCACTGGTTGGGGGGGCTTCGCTCAAGCCGGAGAGCTTCCTGCGGATTGTTCACTTTCAAGCATAACAGAGACAAAGGATAGCGGTATGGCAGATGAAGTCACGCTGAAAGTAACCCTCGCGCGGCCTTATTTGGCGGCGACGAATACGGCCCAAGTGGCCTATGTGCTGCTCGAGATGATGCCCTCGGCGAGTGTGGCGCAGGTGCGGGTTCCGGTGAATGTGAGCTTTGTGCTGGATCGCAGTGGCTCGATGAAGGGCGAGAAGATCGACCGCGTGCGGAAGGCGACGGCGGCTGCGCTGGATTTGTTGGGGCAGGACGATACCGTGTCGGTGGTGGTGTTTGATCATCGCACGAAGGTGTTGATCCCGTCTACGGCGGTGGTGGATCGGGCGGCGATGCAGCGTGAGGTGAGCCAGATCCGCGATGCGGGCGGAACCCGGATTGCGCCGGCGTTGGTGGATGCGCTGAAGGAGCTAGATAAAGCCGACACGGGGATGATCCGGCGGCTGGTGCTGCTGACGGATGGGCAGACGGAGAATGAGAAGGAGTGCCTTGTGCAAGCCGAGCATGCTGGGCGTAAAGGCATTCCGATCACGGCGTTGGGGGTGGGCAAGGATTGGAATGAGGATTTGCTGATTGATATGTCGAACCGTTCGGGGGGCACGGCGGATTATATCCACAAGCCGGATCAGATGGTGGAGTATTTCCAACTGACGGTGCAACGGGCCCAAGCGACGGCGATCCGCAATGCGAACCTGACGCTGCGGCTGGTGCAAGGCGTGAACCCACGCGCGGTGTGGCAGGTGATTCCCTTGATTGACAATCTGGGGTATCAGCCGATTTCGGAGCGTGATGTGCATGTGCCGCTGGGTGAGCTGGAGTCGGGGCAGGGGCGCACGTTGCTGATTGAGCTGCTGGTGGATCCGCGCCCGGTGGGGCAGTATCGGATTGGGCAGGCGGAAGCGACGTATGATGTGCCGGCGATGCAGATGCAGGGGGCAAAGTCGCGCCTTGATATTATGCTGACGTTTACGCAAGATGCGAGCCTGATTCAGCAAGTGCATGCGCCGGTGATGAATATTGTGGAGAAGGTGAGTGCGTTTAAGCTGCAAACTCGTGCGCTGCAAGATCTGCAATCGGGCAATGTGGCGGCGGCTACGCAGAAGCTGAAGAGTGCGGTGACGCGCCTGCTGAGTCAGGGTGAGGTGGATTTGGCGCAGACGATGCAGCAGGAGATTACCAACCTTGAGCAGAGCGGGCAGATGAGTAGCGAAGGCCAGAAGACGGTGAAGTTTGGCACGCGCAAGACGGTACGCCTGAGTGATCTGGATCAGTAGCGGGGGCGGGTGCTAGGCTTTAGGGGGTGGGTGTTAGGTGACAGGTGAGGATGGGGAGCCGTGCCGTGGGGCACGGTTTTTTGTTGGGGTGGGCAATGCTGCTGGGTTGGTGGGGCTGGCGGGCTAGTGGGGGTACGATCAGGCGGCTTCGCGCCCGCTGCGCCAGCGCACCAGCTTGCTTTGGAAGGAGAGGGCGAAGAAGTAGACCCGGTAGCCAAAGAGGATGGGCAGCATGACCCGGATCAGCCGCTTGAGGGGGATGGGTCCGGTGGTGCGGCGGCAGGCGACGACGGTCTTGAACGACTCCCAGCGTTGGCCGTGTTCGGAGAGGGTCATGGCGTGGGCAAGGTAGGCGTATTGGAGGAAGATTTGGCGGAGGCGTTCGGTTTTGGCTACGCCGATGTCGCGGTGGAGCATGGTTTGCCACTGGCCCATGAAGATGTCGAGGGCGCGGTTGATCGAGGTGAGGTTGCGCGAGGTTTGGGCGGAGGCAAATTCGTGCTTGATGACGAGCGGCTCATCTATGGCGTGGAAGTCGCAGATTTGGGCGAGGCGCACCCACAGCTCGTAATCTTGCATGCGGGGCAGGCGCGGATCGAACATGCCGACGGCAAGGAGTGGGCAGCGGCGCAGCAGGAAAGTCGAGAGGGCTTGCGTCCAGCCATTGAGGAGTTGGGGGTAGACTTCGCGCTCGGTGTACATGGGCGAGCGGGTGAGGCTGATCTGCTGCTGCACATCATCGTAGACGTAGTAGTCGCAGTAGACTGCACCGACGCGCCGATCCGCCTGCATGAGATAGGTGAGGAGGCGTTCGAGCATGGTTGGGAGCCACTCGTCGTCGGAGTCGAGGAAGGCGATGTACATCCCGGTGGTGGCTTCGATGCCGACATTGCGTGCGCCGCCGCCGCCCTGATTCTGGGTGAGGCGTATGTAGCGCAGGCGAGGGTCGCTGATAGCAGTGAGAACCTCGGCGGTATTGTCGGTGGAGGCATCATCCACGACACAGATTTCGAGGTTGGGGTAGGTTTGGTTGAGAACGCTGCGAATGGCGCGTTCGATGATGTGCGCCCGATTGTAGGTTGGGATGATGACACTGACCAGTGGTGTTGCTGACATCGTAGCCCCTTCGCGCATAGCTGGCGGATGACTGCTTGCGGATATGATACCACATCTGGCGCGGGGTGAGGCGGGATTTAGGGTAGGCGGCGCACGAGGGGGAGGTAGGCGACGGGGCGGGTAGGCGGGAGGATGACAAGGGCAAATTCGCCGAGCTGGGGCAGCTGGGTGTGGAGCAGATCGCCGCGCACGGTTTGGGTGGTGATGCCGAAGGTTTGCCATGCGATGCTGGGGTTGGGTTCGCGCAGGTTGTAACGCAGCAGGAGCAGGTATTCGGTGGCGGTGATGGGGACGAGCTGGCGATCATATTGCACGGTGAGGGTGGCGGGGCGCAGCAGGCGAAATTCGGGTTGGATTACGCCATCTTGGAAGGTATCGAATTGGAACGCACGGCCAGCGAAGGTTAAGCTGCTATGGAGCGGGCGCGGGGGGCCGGCGGGGAAATCGGTGTAGATGATGCTGGTGGGCTTGATGACAGCACGCGGGGGGACAACAAGGGCGAGCGTTAGCCCTTGCGTGTTGGTGATGTGCAGGGTGCCGCCCCGTTCAGGGGTGACAAGCAGTTCGGCGGTGGTGTTGGGCGGGGCGGCATTCACGCGGGTGGTGAGGCGATCCGTGTTGTTGAGGCGGTTGGGGTCGAAGGTGCGGCTCGCCACGCTGACGGTGCTGAGGATGTTGCCAGCTTGGGAGGCAATGACGACAAACTGCACGGTGCGGCGTGCGCCTGCGGGGAGGTTGCCGAGCGTGCAGCGCAGTTCGTTGAAGACGTAGATGAGGGGCGAGCAGGTGGGGAAGCTGGGGTTGGAGCTGATGATTTGGGCGGAGATGGGCACGGTGGCGGTGAGGACGGTAGCGGCGGCGGTGAGCGGGCCAGCGTTGCGGATGGTGGCGGTGTAGGTGATGGGTTTGCCGATGGTTGCGTCGGGCGAGTCGAGTTGGGCGACGGATAGGTCTGCGCCTTGCTGGGGATCGCCGGTGGTGGTGATGGTGCGGCGCAACCCTTCGGCCGAGCCGGTGGCATTGCGGGCGATGGCTTGCACGAAGTAGGTTGTGCCGGGTTGCAGATCGGTGAGGGGGGCTTGGACGGCTTGGGCGGTGGTTCCGGTGACGGTGCGGGCGGGGGTGGTCCGCACGTCGTAGATCGGATCGGTGCCCCAGAGGAACTGGACGGTGGTGGGTGAGCCGTTGGGGTTGACGGTGGCATTGAGGGTGGCGCTGGTGCTGGTGAGGTTGCTAACGGGATCGGTGGTGATGGCGGGGGGGAGGCCTGCTTGGGCAAGCGGGGCTGCATGGCTGGCGGGGGGAGCGGGCAACGTCCACAGGATGAGGAGCAGGGCAAGCCGCACGAGGCGCATGGGTAATCCTCCGATTGGGCTACTGGGATCTTCGTCAGGGTGGGCTGGGTGCGCTCCGGCGTTGGGCATACGCAGCATTCTCAGCACGGTCAGTATACCACACTAGCTCACAGTTCCAAGCCGTGCTGTTCGGCGGTGTTGGGCTGGGCCCGTTCGGCGCGTTTGAAGGGATCAATCGAGGGGGGGAGTTCTACGCCGTGCCCGCTCAGCAACTCCTCGATGGTGACGATCTGGATGCGCGGGTAGCTGCGCTGCCACAGCTCAGAGGTGTACATACCTGCTTGGGTGGCTTCGGTAAGCATTTCACGAGTGGCAGGTTGGAGGGTGATGAGAATGGCGATGGCGGCTTTTTCGCGTTCGAGTGTGCCGCGCAGATCGCGCACGTCTTTGCTGCCGACGCGCCCACCTTTGACTTGGACGATCACGGAGGCGTAGCGGTTTTTGCCTTCGCTGAATTTGAGTAGCCCATCAATGCCGCGATCTGCGCCTTTCGTGCCCTGCTTGCTGCCCGCTTCGCCGCCGAGCGGCATTGCACCGAGCAGCGAGGTAGCCCAGAACTGGAACTGGAACGGGTCATCTTGGAAGAGTTGGCGGGCTGAGGCGAGGTCTTGCGGCTCGCCGATGACGGTGTAGTCGAGCTTGGGCTTGAGGTCAAACACATCGAGCATGCGTTTCTTTTGGAGTGCGACGGCGAGGTGGGTGATGTCAATGCCGATCCAGCGGCGGTTGAGCTGTTGGGCGGCAACGATAGCCGTGCCGCAGCCACAGAAGGGGTCCAGCACAACATCGCCGGGGTTGCTGCTGGCGTAGATGATGCGCTCAAGCAGGCTGACTGGCTTCTGGGTGGGGTAGCCGAGTCGCTCTTTGGCGTGTGCGCCAAGCGGGGGGATGTCAGTCCAGACGCTTTGTAAAGCAAGCCCTTCCATCTCGTCGAGGTAGCGTTTGTAGCGGGGGACAGCACCTTTGAGGGGCCAGTAGATGCGCCCTTCGGCATCGAGTTCGTCGAGGCGTTGGACGGTGAATTTCCAGTGGTTGTTCTTCTCGTTCGGATCAATGCCGCGCCAAACCTTGCCGGATTCGCCTTTGCGCTTGCCTGCGGCCATCAGGTCGCTGAGGGTGTAGCGTCGCCCGTCTTCATCTATGTGGCGGTAGAACTTGCGGAGGTATTCTTCGCTGTAGGGTTGGGGTTGTTCATTCCATGTGAAGGTATCGCTGCGGGTGTAGAAGAAGATCACATCGTGGACGGGGCCATAGCGGCGGGCCGAGCTGTGGGCACTGGTGCGCTTCCAGATGATTTCGTTTTGGAATTGCTCTTTGCCGAAGATGGCATCCAGTACGATTTTGAGGTAGTGGCTGGCGGTGGGATCGCAGTGCAGGTAGAGGCTGCCGGTGGGCTTGAGGATGCGGTGCAGCTGGACGAGGCGGGCGGTCATCATGACGAGGTAAGCCATCATCTGGTTGGGGCCGATGAGGTGGTAGAGGGCTTCGATCATGCTGCTGATGGTGGTGGATGAGGCCGTGATGAGATCGTGGTAGGTGGCGTGGGCGGTGCGATCCCAGTGCCACGTATCTTTGAAGGCGGTGATCTGGGCATCGGCTTCGTAGCCGCTCTCGTCTTTGAACAGCACGTTGTAGTTGCGGCTGCTGTTGAAGGGCGGGTCGAGGTAGATCAAGTCTACGCTAGCGGATGGGATGTGTTCCTGCAAGACGGGTAGGTTGTCGCCGTAGTAGAGGACGTTGGTTTGGAGCGATGCGGGGGTGCTGGTTGGGTTGGAGTCGGTCATTTGGGCTTGGCTCTCCGTGTGTTGTATACGTGGGCTTATTATACCGCACTTTGCGGGGAGGGCGGGGCAAGTGTCATCATGCTGTAATGTGTGCGGTGGGGTGGGAATTGCTGATCGGGATGGGCGAAAGGTGGGTTGTGTCGGGTGCGATTAGGGACAACAAGTGTTCTATAATTGGTGCGTAGGGGTCAGGGATCGGGTGTCAGGGGTCAGGGGTCAGGTATCGGGTGTCAGGGGTCAGGTGCTAGGG
>JAAUTZ010000038.1 GCA_012031225.1 Chloroflexaceae bacterium | reverse complement strand
GGGCCGGCCCTTCGGGCCTTCGGTGGTGTAGGTGTGGCAGCACTAGGCGGCGTAGCGGTTGGTGTTGGGCCGCCCACTTCGGGCGTAGCCGTAGGGCTAGCCGGAACGAAGGTAACTGGAATGCGGGTAACGGTTGGTGTTGGGTCGCCGCCTTCGGGTGTAGGTGTGGCGACACTAGGCGGCGTAGCGGTTGGTGTTGGGCCACCCACTTCGGGTGTAGGCGTGTTCGTCGCAATTGGCTGCGCCGTTACTGTTGGGGTGATGACGGTCTGGGCGGCGACGGAGCGCAGCATTGGCGCATGGGCAGAACCAAACAGCACGAGCAGCGTAGCTCCGATGCTGGCAACAAAGGCAATAAAGTACAGCCGCGTTCGATGTGGCTTGTGCATACGACACTTCTCCCCTGCGGGCAACCATCCCCCTGATGTTCGCCGCAATGTTAACAATTACGTTGGAGACGTAGAGCGAATTATTGTGATTCTATTATATACTATATTGGCAAGTCTGATGAGAGGAGTTACAGGAATGTTTCAACGTTGGCTTATCCTGCTATTCGGAAGCATATTCTTCATACAGGGCTGTGGTGCAAGCGGGCAACCCTTGCCGACTGTACCCGTGCCCCTCGCAACAGCAACCGTTGGGGTGCCTGTGCAGCCTGCGCGTGCGCCGGATGTGCCGCTCGATCTGCCGGAGCTAGATGCCGCCGCCGAGCCACGGATTGCCGTGACAGCTGTGCCCCAACCGGCGGTTCTGGCGGGTGATCCGATCCGGGTCGTGATTGATGCAATTGCCGTTGATCAGCCGCTTGTGCCAGTGGGCTTAGATACCGAGCGCGTGCCGATTGTGCCCAAGCATGATATTGGCTGGTACTTCTACAGTGCCCTGCCCGGCGCAGGTGAGAATGTCGTGCTGTGGGGGCATGTGCTGCGCTTCCGCGATGCGCCGGAGATTCCCGCGCCGTTTGCGCGGCTGCACGAACTTCAGGTGGGTGCCACGATTGCGCTGCACAATGAGGCCGGGCAGGTGTTTACCTACCGCGTTGCCGAGCAACTTTGGGTTACGCCGGATCAGGTCAACTTCATTCTCCCACAGGGGCGCGAGCAACTCACGCTAGTCTCGTGCATCGGCGACAAGATTGTCGTGGATAATACGGTGGATATGAGCCACCGCTTGATCACGATTGCCCTACCAGAGTAGCAACGGGGATCAGGTGGCAGATCAGGATTCGCTGCCACCTGATCCCCGCCCACCTAATCCCTATCACCTCCTTCACATTGCACCGCACGCCGTCCTGTGCTAGGATACACACGAGGCACAGCCAAAAAATATGTCAGCACACGAGCGTATGCTATCTCCATCAGCCGCAGCCCCGTCGAGCGCAGCCCCCACTACGAGCGCACCAGCAGCACGCGGGGTGCGCCTCGCTGTGCGCCTGCTCCTGTTGGTGGGCGTGTTGCTGCTAGCGGGCGTGCCGCGCCTGCTAACGCTGCACCTGTTCCTCGATAGCGATGAGATCAACTTCTGGATGCCGCGCTCGATGCGCTTCCTTGATGCCATGCAGAGCGGCAATTTTGCTGAGACCGCGCAGTCTACCCACCCCGGCGTAACCACGATGTGGCTGGGCAGCGCGGGCATTCTCCTGCGCGACAGCCTCGTCGCGGCGGGCGTGCTGGCCGATGTCCCCTTCCCGCTCAGCCTGACCCTCTCGCGCCTGCCAATTGCGCTGGTGCATACCTGCGGGGTGCTGCTCGGCTATCTGCTGCTGCATCGCCTGTTTGCCACCCGCAGTCCAGAGCCGGGCGGAGTCGCGCTTGCGCTGTTGGCGGCGGCATTCTGGGCAACGGATCCGTTTGTTGTTGCCTATGCCCGCATCCTCCACGTAGATGGCTTGACGACCACCTTTGCTACGCTCAGCCTGTTGGCCGGCGGCATCTTCTGGGTGCGCGGCGGGCATCCGGCATATCTGCTGCTCTCGGCGGGGGCAGGCGCACTGGCCACCTTGAGCAAATCGCCCGGCGTGGCCGTGATCCCGATCATTGGCTTGGCGGGGATTGCGGCATGGCACTACGACGGCATGCCCCTGCGTCGCGTGCTGCTTGCGCTAGGGGCGTGGGCAGCCACCTTCGCCCTAACGCTGTGGCTGTGTTATCCGGCGTTATGGGTGGATCCGGCGCGGGCGTGGCAGCAAATGCGGGTCGGCGTGGAAATTGAAGGCGCAAGCCCGCATGTGATCGGCAACTTCTTCTTGGGGCAAGCAACCGATACCCCCGATGCTCGTTACTATCCGGTTGCACTGCTCATGCGGACAACCCCACTCACGCTGATCGGATTGCTGTTGCTGCCGTTCGTGTGGCGGCGCGATGCTGACAGTGCTAGCACGCGGCGCATGCTGGCGTTGTTGGCCGCCTACATCTTAGTATTTGTACTTGCGATGAGCCTATTCCCTAAAAAGCTCAACCGCTACAGTGTGCCTGTGTTTCCCGCCCTCGACATCCTCGCTGCGACGGGCTGGGTGTGGGCCTTGCTGCGCCTGCGTGATCTGCGCGGTGGGGCTGTTCCGCTTGCAGCGCGAGTGTTGCCGTTCGGGGTGGCGGCATTGATTAGCCTCGCCGCGCTGAATATGCTCTGGTGGCACCCCTACGGCGTGATCGCCTATAATCAGATCGTCGGGGGCGCACCTCGCGCCGAGCGTACCTTCCTGATCGGCGATGGCGAGGGGCTAGGCGAGGCAGCGCGTTGGCTGAATGGGCAGCCCGATATTACGGGGGTGCGCGTGTCCAGCACCATGATTAACTCGCTACAACCCTTCCTGATGCGTGGCGCACAGAGTAGCACGCCGCGCAATGGGCAATTCGCGGTGCAGGATGGCTACGCCCTGATCTACGTGCGCCATACCCAACGGGGCATACCCGCCGCGCCATTTGGAGCCGTGTATGCCAACCAAACGCCTGTCTATACCGTGCAGGCACATGGCGTAACACTCGCATCTGTATATCAGCTTGCGCCGCCCATCGCCGATCTGCACAATGCAACCTTCGGCGATGCCCTGACCCTACGCGGCACCCAGACCGATCTGGAGGGCTTGCGCGGCGGGCACGGCATCACCTTGACGGTGCAGTGGCAGGCCCAGCAGCCACCGATGCAGGAGTACCTGATGTTTGTGCATGTGCTGGATCCACAGGGGCAGAAAGTGGCCCAGATTGACGTGTCGCCCGCCGGAACCGCCCAGCCCCCAACGTCATGGCAAGTAGGGCGCACCCTGACGTGGGCGCATCCCCTGCCCGTGCCCGCCGATCTGCCGCCGGATACGTACTGGCTGGCTATCGGGCTGTACAATCC
Organism: Chloroflexaceae bacterium; assembly: GCA_012031225.1. GTDB lineage: Bacteria > Chloroflexota > Chloroflexia > Chloroflexales > Chloroflexaceae > JAAUTZ01. The sequence goes on along the minus strand of JAAUTZ010000038.1, from coordinate 31,041 downwards.
AGTAACATTTGCCCGCCTGTCGGTAGCCACGCCTGCGCCGCCCATAGCCCCTGATGCGGGCGGCAATGCGCTGCTGTTGCCGCTTGTGGTGCGTTAGGTAAATGATGCACATCTTGCAAACGCTGCCCAATGAACAATCTCGCTTGCGCTTTCGTGCCCGGCACGGGTGGTCCCTGCTGCTGCTCGTAGCGATTGCCCTGCCCCTACGCTTGCACAGCTTGGGCGGCTTTGTCACGCTCGATGAGGTGACATTCTGGTTTGAGCGTTCGCAACGCTTCCGTGAGGCGATCCGCATGGGTGACTATGCGGCTACGGCGATCAGCTCGCATCCGGGTGTCACGACGATGTGGCTCGGTGCGGCGGGGCTGTGGCTCCGGGATAGCGTGGCGGCGGCGGGCTGGCTCCCCAACCCCGACTATGCCACGCTGGTGCTGTTCTATCGCCTGCCTGCCGCGCTGGTGCATACGGGGGCAATTGTGCTGGGCTTCGTACTCTTGCAGCGCATGTTGCCATTTGCGGTTGCGCTGCTCGCGGCGGTGTTGTGGGCTACCGATCCGTTTGTGTTGGCGTTCAGCCGGATCTTGCACGTAGATGGGCTGATGACAAGTTTGGCTACACTCAGCCTCTTGGCGGCATGTATCTACTGGCAGCACCGCCCGCAATGGGGCTATCTGCTGCTCTCGGCAGTGTGCGCCGGACTTGCCGTCCTCAGCAAATCGCCCGCACTGGTGCTGCTGCCAATCATTGCAGGCATGGCGATCCTTGCCGCGCCCGCAACAGGCAACCCCGTGCGCCACATCCTCACAACGGGCGCGGCGTGGGGGGGCACATTCCTGCTGACACTTGTGGTGGTCTATCCCGCCGTATGGTCCGATCCGCTGGGAGTGTATGGCTGGTTGCGCTTTGGGGTGGAGGCAGAAGGAGCCGTACCACATATGCAGGGTAACTTCTTTCTGGGGCAAGTGCTGGATACGCCGGGTATGCTGTTCTATCCAGTTGCGCTCGCCCTCCGCACCACCCCGATCAGCCTGCTGGGGCTACTGCTGTTGCCATTGGTGTGGTTGCGGCTGGAGCCACTGCTGGGGCTAACGCCTGCTGCCCGCCGCAGCCTGCTTGTGCTCGTCGTGTTTATCCTGCTGTTCACGCTGGCAATGAGCCTTTTCCCGAAGAAGTTCAACCGCTACCTCGTGATGGTCTTTCCCGCCGTCAACATCCTTGCGGCGGTTGCGCTCAGTGCCGCCGTGACATGGCTTGCCCGCCTGCGGCAGCCCCCCGCGCCGGCCCGGGCCCTGCCATTGGGGGCGGCCACGATTGCCGCGCTCGCCCTCCTCAATGGGTGGTGGTGGCACCCCTATCACATAGCCGCGTTTAATCAGGCACTCGGTGGCGCACCGATGGGCGCACGCACCTTTGTGATTAGCTGGGGCGAGGGCATGGAGCAGGTGGCGGCGTGGCTAAACCAACAACCAGAGATTACCGGTGTGCGAATTGCAAGCACGCTCCGCCGCCCATTGCAGCCCTACCTTGTGTATGGTGCCCAAACCACCGCCGCCGAGCAAGGCGTGTTGCCAGCGCAGACGGGCTACGTTGTGATAGATGTTGCCGCACCGCAGCGCGAACGCCTACGCCCGCCCTTCGATGCCTTCTATGGGCGCGAACTTCCCGTGCATACCGTCACCATTCACGGCGTTGCGTATGCGTGGATCTACCATGTTCCGCCACCCGTAGATGTCGCCCGCAACGATCAGTTTGGCCTGCCTAATGCACCGCTCGTGCTACGCGGCTATAGCCTCGCGCATACCACCAGCGCACTCAGCGTTACCCTGCAATGGCAGCTGCCCACGCCTGCCCGCCCGCAGCCGGAGCCGTTGCTGTTCTTGCACCTGCTTGATGCGGCTGGCAACCGCCTTGCCCAAGCCGATGTCCCCCTGCTTGGCGATAGCTTGCCGCTCGCCGCGTGGTCCCCGCGCCGCACCTACACATGGACGCACCCGCTGTTGCTTCCTGCCGATCTGCCGCCGGGCCCGTATTGGTTGGCAGTGGGGCTGTACGATCCGGCAACATTGGGGCGGCTGCCCGTCGCTCCTCCACCTCCACCCGATGCACCAAATGCGGGCGGCAATGCGCTGCTGTTGCCTATCGAGTTGGGTACTGCGAGCGCACAGGAGCCAACCCCGTGAGCGAGACCAGTTCGACCCGCCCAGCTCCCCTCGTTAGCCCTGTGCCCACACCTGCGCTGGTTCACGTTGCGCTGCATCCGGCGGTGCTGTGGCTCACCGTCGGCTTGATTGCCCTCTTGCCGCGTGTGTTGAATCTGGGGCAGTTTGTCACCGACGATGAAGTCAATTTCTGGACGCGCCGCTCGCTGATCTTCCTGAACGCCCTAAGCACGGGCAACTTCGGCGATACCGCAATCTCGACCCACCCCGGCGTAACGACGATGTGGCTAGGCAGTGCGGGCATCCTGCTGCGGCAGGCGGTAGAGTCCAGCGGCATGGTGGCGAATATGGACTATGCCACGCAGATGGCGTTGATGCGTCTGCCACTTGCGCTCGCACATACCGCCGCGATCTTGCTGGGCTATGCCATGCTGCTGCGCCTCGTCGAGCCGCCGATTGCCCTGCTCGGTGCGGTGTTTTGGGCCGCCGATCCGTTTGTGATTGCCTACAGCCGCCTGCTGCATGTGGATGCGCTGCTGATGACTGGCGCAACGTTGAGCATCCTCGCGCTGGCGTGTTGGCTCGATGATCCGCGCCCGCACATCCGCCCCTACTGGCTGGTGGCATCGGGCGTTGCTGCGGCGTTTGCCGTATTGAGCAAATCGCCCGGCATCATGCTTGTGCCGTTTGCGGGGGTGGTGGTGCTATATGCGTATTGGCAGGCCCGCCTTGCGCCGCAGGGCTGGCGCGGCTGGCTGATGCAGGCAGTGCGGGCGGGGGTGGTCTGGGGCAGTGCCTATGCCCTCACCTTGCTCCTGCTCTACCCCGCGCTGTGGGCCGCTCCATTGCAAGTGCTCGCACTGTTTACAACGGGGGTGACGGCGGAAGGCGCACAGCCCCACCAAGTTGGCAACTACTACATGGGGCGCGTCAATCCGGTGCCGGGCTGGGATTTCTACCTGATGGCTATCCTTATGCGAACCACACCCCACATGCTGCTGGGCTTGCTGCTGCTGCCGGTGGTGTGGCGGCAGCCTCAGGTGCAGCCATTCCAGCGCACCCTGCTGATCTTGGGGCTGTTTGTGCTGCTGTTCACGCTCGCTATGAGCGGCTTCCCCAAGAAGTTCAACCGTTATATCGTGCCCGTCTTTCCCGCTCTGAACATCCTCGCGGCGGCGGGCATCGTCGGTGGGATGGCGTGGCTCACGCGCACTGTTCAGCCGCGCCTGCACACGCTGGTGCAACAGGCAACCCTCACTACGCTGATTGCCCTCGCCGCGCTGAATGCCGCCTTCTGGCATCCGTATGCGATTGTTGCGTTCAACCAACTGTTGGGCGGAACCCGCGCCGGAACGTGGATGTTCTCCTCTGGGTGGGGCGAAGGCTACGACCAAGTGGCGGCGTGGCTGAATCAGCAGGAGGATATTACGGGCGTGCTGACCCTCTCGATCAAAGCGAATGTTGTGGGGCCTTACTTGCAACACGGCGCACAGATCATCACGCCACGCGGCAGCACCATCCCCGATCAGGCGGGCTACGCGGTGGTCTACATCTACCAGACGCAGGGGATCGTCTTTCCGCCCTTCGATCAATTCTACCCGCGTGCTACGCCTGTGCATACGGTTACGTTGCATGGCGTGCCGCACGCCCGGATCTACCAGATCCCGCCGCGCATGCAGCACGAACGCGCTGACCAGTTTGGGGCTGCGCCGCATACCGTCACGCTACGGGGCTACAGCCTTGCCCGCCCCACCGCCGATCAGCTCGATGTGACGCTGCAATGGCACAGTGCTAGCCCGCCCCTGCCGGAGCCGCTCCTGTTTCTGCACCTGCTCGATCAGCAGGGCAACCGCCTTGCCCAAGCCGATGTGCCGCCCGCCGGACTGAGCGCACCGCTCGCAACATGGCAAGCTGCGCGGGTCTACACATGGCGGCATGTGCTGCCGCTCCCGCCCGATCTAGCCGACGGCGCGTATTGGCTGGCCCTAGGGCTGTACGATCCGGCAACCTTTGCGCGGCTGCCCGTTGCTACGCCGCCACCGCCCGACGCACCGGATGCGGGCGGCAATGCGCTGCTACTCCCGATGACGCTGGGCGCACCGGAGCCGCCCGCCCCTGAAGGGATGCGCTAGCCGTGCAGTGGCGCAGGTTGCAAACACTAGGGCTGTGGCTAGGGTTGGCGTTGCTATTCCTGCTTCCGCGTGTGTTAAACTTGGGCTTGTTTGTCACCCACGATGAAGCCGAGTTCTGGCTACGGCGCAGCAAGCTGTTCCTGCAAGCCCTGCAAGCCGGCGATCCGGCGGGCACAGCGATCACCCCGCACCCCGGCGTAACGACGATGTGGCTCGGTGCGATTGGCACGTCGGTGCGCGAGGGGCTGTTGCGGGCGGGCATCCTGCCGACGGACTCGTTCGCGCTGTTGCTCGCATCGGCGCGGCTCGCTGTTGTCCTGATGCACACGGCCATCCTGCTTGTAGCGTTTGCGCTCTTGCGCCGCCTGATCTGGCTCCCGATAGCAGTGCTGGCAGCGGTGTTCTGGGCAACCGATCCATTCTTCGTCGCTTACAGCCGCCTGCTACACGTAGATGCGCTGCTGAGTAGTGGCGTGCTGCTCAGCCTTGTGGCACTGGCAAGCTGGCGGCACAGCCCGCTCCATCGCCCGCACTGGCTGGCACTGGCGGCAGCGGGGGCGGCGTTTGCCGTGCTGAGCAAGTCGCCGGGCGTGATCCTTATACCGTTTAGCCTGCTGGTGATCGGGGCGGTGCGCTGGCAGGAACGCTGCGGGCGGCAGTGGCTGCGGCAGGCAAGCTCCGATGCGCTGATCTGGGGCGGGGTCTATCTTGGCGTGCTGCTGCTGCTCTATCCGGCTCTGTGGGCTGCGCCGCTACAGGTGCTGGAACTGTTCAAGGTGGGGGTGACAGCGGAGGGCATCCAACCCCATCAGAGTGGTAACTTCTTTCTGGGGCAGCGCACCGACGTGCCGGGCGTGCTGCACTATCCGGTGGCAATTGCGCTCCGGCTCACGCCGCTCACTATGCTGGGCCTGCTGCTCCTGCCGGTGGTGTGGCGGCAGCCGGTGGTGCGCCCCGCCCGCCCCACGCTGCTGCTCCTGATCGTCTTTGTGGTGCTGTTTGTATGTGCGATGAGCCTGTTTGCCAAGCAGTTCAACCGCTACATCTTGCCGGTGTTTCCGTTGCTGGATGTGCTGGCGGCGGCCGGCTGGGGCGGCTTGCTCGCTGGGGCAACCGCCCGCCTCCGCCCTGCGGCAGCCCGCCTGTGGCAGCGTGGGGGCGTGGCTCTGCTTGCACTCCTCGCAACGCTCAACATTGCGCTCTGGCACCCCTACAGCATCGCCGCCTTCAATCAACTGCTCGGTGGTGCGCCGATGGGGGCCCGCACCCTGAGTGCGGGCTGGGGCGAGGGCTTCAATCTGGTGGCGGATTGGCTGAATCAGCAAGAGGATATTACCGGTGTTCTCACCGTCAGCCGCATGATTACCTCGCTCAACCCATACATGAAAGCGGGGGCCCAAGCCTTCTTTCCGCGTGAGGGCGAGCTACGCCGCAATGCGGGCTATCTGGTTGTCTATCTGAGCGAGGTCCAAGGCGGTGCGCCGCTGCCCCCTTCTGACCGCTTCTATGGGCAGGTTCCGCCCCTCCATGTTGTCACCATTCACGGCGTAGACTATGCGTGGATTTACGATGTGCCGCCAGAGGTAGCAATACAGCCGACACGCGCCCCTGTAACCTTTGGCGCTGTGCTGGGCTTGCACGGCTGCAATGCCGCTCCTGCGCTCGATCAGCTTGCGCCGGCCACCCGCCTGACGCTGACGTGCCATTGGCTGGTGCGTGCGCCGCTGCCCCACGATGATTGGCTGTTTGTGCATGTGGTGGATGGGCAGGGCCAACGAGTTGCCCAGCTTGATCTGCCCTACCCCACCAGCACATGGCAAGTGGGGCGGTATATGCCGCTTGAGATTCCGCTCGAGCTACCCGCGCAAACAGGTACGTACCGCATCCTGATCGGCTGGTACGACCCCACGACAGGGCAACGCCTGCCGCTCGTGGGGGGCGTGCCCGCCGATCCCGCCCTAAGCGGCACCGATGCGCTGGTGCTGGCAGAGGTGCAGGTGCGCTAGGGGCTAGGTGTCAGGGAAGCTCACCGGACAACTCGTTCGGCTATTGGTTGATGCCCGCCAGTCTCGCGGTTGCGCGTAAGAGTTGACAGACAGGCCCGTCTCAGGGACAATACAAAGATAAGAGAAAGCTGTAGCTAGCTGTAGCCAAAGGATAACCCAATGCACGCATCGCTGCTGGTAGGGGGAATCGAAGCTGGGGGGACGAAATTTGTGTGTGCCGTCGGCACTGCCCCTGATGATATTCGCGCAGAGGTGCGCTTCCCGACGACAACGCCGGCTGAAACCCTCGCTCACGCGATCACCTTTTTTCAGGAACAGCAAGCCTGCTACGGGCAGCTTGGGGCAATCGGTGTGGCCGCCTTTGGCCCAGCTGACCCGCACCCAGCCTCGCCTACCTATGGCTACATCACCACCACGCCCAAACCCGGCTGGCAGCACACCAATGTCGCGGGTATGCTCGGTGCAGCACTCGGTGTACCGATTGCCTTTGACACCGATGTAAATGGCGCAGCATTAGGCGAGCATCGCTGGGGAGCCGCCCAAGATGTGGCCACCTTCATCTACCTCACGATTGGCACGGGCGTAGGCGGTGGCGTGATGGTCAATGGCAGCTTGCTGCACGGCTTGGTACATCCGGAGCTAGGGCACATCCGCCTGCCGCGTGATCCGGCGGCTGATCCGTATGCTGGGCATTGCCCGTTTCATGGCGATTGCCTCGAAGGGCTGACCTGTGGGCCTGCACTGGCGGTGCGGTGGGGCGTGCCCGCGCAGCACCTGTCGCCCGAACATCCGGCGTGGGCGTTGCAGGCGCACTACCTTGCGCTCGCGTTGCAGAGCTTCATCTGCACGCTTTCGCCGCAGCGCATCATCATGGGCGGTGGCGTGATGGCTCAGCCGCACCTGCTGCCCATGATCCGCACCAACGTGCAACGCTACTTGAACGGCTATATCCAAGCCGCCGCCCTACAGGAAGGCGGCCTTGCCGACTATATTGTTGCGCCGCGATTGGGCAATCAAGCGGGGGTGCTAGGAGCCATCGCCCTTGCCCAGCAAGCCCTACCCGCCGCGCATGCATAAACAGAAACGGTTTTGAGCATATGGCTACAGCCCGCCCGATTACCCTCCTCACCCCTGATCTAGCGCAGGCAGATGCGCTGAGCCTGCTTAAGGTACTCGCCGATGATACACGCTGGCGCATCATCCACACGCTGCGCTTTAGCGATCATCAAGTTAGCGAGTTGGTTGAGCTATTGCAGCAGCCCCAAAATTTAATCTCGTACCATTTGGGCATCTTGCGGCAGTCCGGCTTTGTGCAATTGCACCGCAGCGATGCCGATGGGCGCGTCCTATTCTATAGCCTGAGCCACACCCAGCTTCGGATCGGGCTAGCGCAGGTGGCAGCGGCGTTGCAGCTGCCCATCCCCGATCCGGCAAGCCTGCCGGCGGTGCCGATCCTGTTCCTGTGTACGGGCAACAGCATCCGCTCGCAAATGGCGGAAGCGTGGGTGCGCCACCTGAGCGGCGGGCGGATTCCCGTGCGGAGTGCAGGCAATCGCCCACAGCAAATTCACCCCCTCACCTATGTTGTGATGCAGGAAGTTGGCTTGGATTTGAGCCAGCACACGCCCAAAGGGATTGAGGTGCTGCAACACTTTCCCGCCCAGATCGGCGTGAGTGTGTGCGATTTCGCCCGCGAGGATTGCCCCACCTTTCTGCATGTGCCCGTGCTGTTGCACTGGAGCATTCCCCAGCCCGAACGCCTGCGCCGCCAGAGCGGAAGCTCCGAGCTAGAGGTGTTTCGCGGGTTGCGGGATGCTATCCGGGAGCGCGTGGAAGGCCTGTTTAGCCTGCTCCCCACGCTCGTTGCCCAATATACCTTACAGGAAGGAATCGGCTATGCCCGCTCGGATCACTCAGCGTAAGCGACGTGGGTCACACACCAATCGGGCCATGGTGACGGGCATAACCCTGTGGGGCGGCACGACTGCGAGCTTGGTATTTGCGCTGGGGCTGGCCCTCTATCCGGCGTGGCTCCTCGGCGGAACCCTCGCAACGTTTGCCATGTTCGGCTTCGATAAGCTACAGGCGAAACGCGATACGGGGCGCAGTGGGCGCGGGCGCGTGCCCGAACGGGCATTGCTGCTGCTGAGCTTGATCGGGGGGGCATTTGGCGGGCTAGCGGGGATGATTATCTTTCGGCACAAAATCCGCACCACCGCCTTCGTCATCGCCGTACCGCTGTTTGTGCTGCTGCACGTTGGGGTGGCGTGGTGGCTGCTGCTAGGGCGATACGGCAACTAGGCCGCAGCTAGCCCTGCTCATACTCGCGGCTGAAGGGCAGGGCTAGCGCGAAGGTACTGCCTTTGCCTTCCACACTCTCGACCCAAATATGCCCGCCGTGCGACTCGGTGGCCAATTTGCAGAAGGTTAGCCCCAGCCCCGTGCCCCGCACCTTCTTGCCGCGCACCTGCCCAAACTTCTCGAAGATCTTCTCGTGGTATTGCTTGGGAATACCAACCCCGTGATCCGTGACCCAAATCACGATCCAATCGCCATCGTCCATTGTGGGGAACGTCTGCGGAGCCTCACCGGTAGGTGTCGGCGCAACGCACCAGCTACTCTGCCCGGCCTGTATCCGAAGCAACGCCGCACCGAGAATGATCTGCGATTTCAAGGGCGAGAACTTGATCGCATTGTCCAGCAGGTTCTGCAAGATGCGGAAGAGCTTATCGCGGTCGGCCTCGAAGGGCGGCAACCCGATTGGCAATTGCAAAGCCAGATCTATATCGTTATCGTGGGCAGATGCGCGGAGGCGGGCAAGGGCTTCATCGCTAAGCGCATAGATCGAGATCGGTACAATGTCGAGCGGCAGGCGGCCTTGCTCCATCCGCGCAATATCCAGCAGCGTGTTGACCATCTCCAGCATGATTTGGCTGCTGTTGAGCGAGATGCCGAGCAACTCCTGCTGCTGCTCCGAGACGGGCCCGCCCAAGCCCCGCCGCACCATCGTGATCCCATTCATAATCGCCGTGAGCGGCGCACGCAGATCATGCACGAGCATGCCGGTGTAGTCGTCGCGGAGTTGGGCTAGCTCGCGTTCGTGCGAAATATCGCGGAACAGGTAGAGCTGCCCGATCACCTGCTCATTGTCATTGCTGCTAAACACGGGCAACGAGAGATGCCGCCAGTACGCCGGTTGGACATCGTGTAGTTCAAATTCGACAACGGCCGACAGGCTGCGGTTGGCTTCGTCCTCATTGAGCCACGCCGGTGAGCTAACCTCGTGGGCCCGTTCGCGCAGCCCGCGCAGCAACTCATCGGTGGTGCCCCCCACCAGTGCGGCTTTGTCGCTCACCCGGAAGATGCGGGCGGCGGTGGTGTTCGCGGTGACGATGATGCCGTGCATGTTTGCCATCAAGATTGCTTCGGTGGTCGAGTTGAGAATTGCCTCAAAGCGATTGCGGCCCATGTTGACTTCTTGGAACAGGCGGGCATTCTCAATCGCTACGGCAATCGTTGCGGCCATGCTCATCAAGCGTTGCGCGTCCTCATCGGTAAATTGCCCGTCCATCTTGTTGAGTAGCTCGATCACGCCAATCGTGCGCCCCTTGATAACCATGGGCACGCACAGGATCGAGCGCGTCACGTAGCCGATGGACTCGCTGACTTCGCGGTAGAAGCGCGGGTCGTTCTGGGCATCCAGCACAATCTCATACCGCTGTGTCTCAGCGACGTGCCCCACCACGCCCTGCCCACGCGGAACACGCACCCCCGCCAGCTTTTCTTTGTGGGATTCAAGCGTCATCACAAATACGAGATCGCCGTTGGTCTCATCCTGTAGGAGGAGCGAACCGGCATCCACCTCAAAATACTCATTGATGTGCCGCACAACTTCGTGGTAGACATCTCGCGCATCAAGCGAGGACGTGATTGTGGCGGCAATCTCATTCAAGGTATCTAGCTCACGGCGGCGGCGGCGGGCGGCTTCGGTGGTCAGGAATGCGGCCAATGCTGAAGCGAGCGGAACCATCAGGATCCGCAGTAGCTGGAGTTCATCCTCGCTGAAGGAGCGCGGGGTACCTTCCCCTGCTAGCCCAAGCAGGCTAATGACCCGATCCTGTGCGATCAGGGGCATCAACAGCAGCGTTTGGATTTCACCGTCACGAAAGACTTTCACCATTTCCGGGTGCAGTGCAACGGGATCAAGATTGGTGAGCTGAAGCGGCTGGCGCGTCTGGACAACCTGCTGGAGGTAGGGCGCGTCGTGCAGGGCAATCGCACGGATCGGCACGATGCGCGGCGGGAAGCTATTGACAATCTCGATGTGGGCCCCATCATCCGCGAGCAAAGCCATCATCGTGGGCTGCCCATTGACAGTCCGCCCGATCTCGTTCAGCGCAAGCAGGAGCAGTTCATCGAGGGTCGTTGCCGTCTCAATGGCACTCATCACACGCAGCAACACCTGATCCACCGTTTCAGGCTGGGGGATCGGCGTAGCTTGGATCTGTTCAGATGTAAGCTGTCCTAACGACATGTGGCTCCCGGTCGTGATACCTACTGCTGTGTGCGAACACACAAACAAAATCCTGTTAATTAAACGTTTCGCGGTGCAATCCTTGCACACGTACCAATTACCCACAGGAAATACCTGTTGTGTCATTATAGCGGGTAGTGTGCAATGACGCAAAAGCATGGGATGGGTCAGGTCTCAGCGATTAGGTTTCAGGGTTCAGGTTTCAGTGCATATATGTTTAGGGGGTAGGTTTGTATGTCCGGTATGGTTTTCGGGCAGATCTTGCCTGACACGCGCCCTTAGCAAATACGCGGCAGCTGCTCGCCACTGAGCATATCCACCACCCGCGTGCCTCCGATGCGGCTACGAATTACCACCGTGCCGGCATGCTCGGCTACCACCGTGCCAATCACCGCCGCCTCCGCACCATCCGGGTTGGCGTGCATCGCCGCGAGCACAGCATCTGCCGCGTCGTGGGCTACGATCACAAGGCACTTGCCCTCGTTCGCTACATACAGCGGGTCTAGCCCCAATATCTCGCACGCGCCGCGCACCTCTTCGGCCAGCGGGATGCTGGCTTCATCAAGGCGGATGCCTACCCGTGCCTGCGCCGCAATCTCATTTAGGGCACTGGCTAGCCCGCCGCGGGTCGGGTCGCGCAGGACATGCACCGCCGCGCCGCCCGCCGCCAGCAGATCGGCAACCAGCGTATGCAGGGGCGCAGTGTCGCTGGCAAGGGTGGTCTCGAAGGCTAGCCCCTCGCGTACCGACATAATCGCAATCCCGTGTACGGCAATGGCCCCACTCACGATCACCACATCGCCGGCGCGGGCGCGGCTGGGGCCAAGCTGCACGCCCGCCGGAATTACGCCGATCCCCGCCGTATTGATAAACACGCCATCGCCTTTGCCGCGATCCACCACCTTTGTATCGCCGGTGACAATGGGCACCCCGACGTGCTGGGCAGCCTGCTGCATAGATTGCACGATGCGCCAGAGATCGGCCATTGGCAAGCCCTCTTCGAGGATCAGCGCAGAGGAGAGCGCAAGCGGCTGGGCTCCACACATCGCCAGATCGTTGACTGTGCCATGCACGGCTAATGCGCCAATATCGCCGCCCGGAAAGAACAACGGCTGGATCACATACGAGTCGGTGGAGAACGCCAAGCGCGTGCCTTGTGTCGGATCATCCGGCGTGTTGCCCACCGTTAGCACGGCCCCATCGTGCAGCCCTTCGAGCTGCGGGTTGCGGAAGGCGGGCACGAACATCCGCTCGATCAATTGCTGGGTGAGCCGCCCACCGCCGCCGTGCGCCATCAGCACCTGTGGGTAATCGCTGATGGGGAAGGGGCATTGCTGGGCTAGCAAGGCTGCCCCGACATCAGCTAGCGCAAGGGTTGGATCAAGCGGGGGCTGGCTCATGGGGTTGCTCCTCACGGTGGGTGCCGTAGTGGTAGTAGGCGGCGCAGGCTCCTTCAGATGAGACCATCGGCGCACCGAGCGGTTGCTCCGGCGTGCAGAGCGTGCCAAATGCGCTACAGTCGCAGGGCTTGGCCCGCCCCTGCATAATCAAGCCGGAGATGCACAACGGCGATTCTTGCGCGGTCAGGTTGCCCACCTGAAAGCGTAGCTCGGCGTTGTAGCGGGCATATTCGGGGCGCAGGCAGTAGCCACTCTGGGGGATCATGCCGATCCCGCGCCACTGCCGATCACAGACCATAAACACCTGCTGCACTAGATTCTGGGCGGCTCGGTTGCCGCTGCGGGTCACGGCGCGTACATACTGGTTCTCCACTTCGGCGCGGTTTTCTTCCAGTGCGAGCACCGTGCGATAGATCCCTTCGAGCAGATCGAGTGGCTCAAAGCCCGTCACCACAATCGGGATCTGGTGCTTCTCGGCCAGTGGCTCATACTCCGCATAGCCCATCACGGCGCACACATGCCCCGCCGCAAGGAAGCCGTCAATCAGGGTATCGGGCGAGCTGAGCAGGGCTTCCATTGCGGGCGGCACAAGCACATGCGAGCAGAGGATCGAGAAGTTCGCTAGGCCCTGCCGGGCCGCCGACCAGACCGCCATCGCATTGGCGGGAGCCGTCGTTTCAAAGCCGACGGCAAAAAAGACGACCTGCCGCTCTGGGTGCTGCTGGGCGAGCTTGACGGCATCAAGCGGCGAGTAGACGATCCGCACATCGCCGCCGCTGGCCTTGACCCTGAGCAGATCGGTTGCCGAGCCGGGCACCCGCAGCATATCGCCAAATGAGGTCAGGATCACTTCGGGGCGGCGGGCAATCGCAATCGCCCGATCAATCATCTCCAGCGGCGTGACACATACCGGGCAGCCGGGCCCATGCACCAATGTGATCGCATCCGGCAGGAGTTGGTCAATGCCGGATTTAATCAGGGTGTGGGTTTGCCCCCCGCAAATCTCCATCAGCGTCCACTCCCGGGTCGCGGTCTGTTTGATGAGTTGGACAAATCGCTGTGCATCAGCTTCGCTACGATATTCATCTACAAACTTCATCGTCGCTCCTTCTGGATTGGGGCTGATCGCTCACGGGGCGGGCACGGTGGGCGGCAGGCTCGCGGTAGGCTGCGCGATCTCTAGCTCATCCAATTCACCCATATCACGCAGCAACGCGAACACCTTGATCGCCTCCTGCTCATCAATCGTGCTGATCGCAAAGCCGACATGCACCACCACGAAATCGCCCACCTGCACCTCTGGCACATACGCCAAGCAAACTTCCTTAACAATCCCACCAAAGCTGACGCGCCCCATCGTTATGCCGAAGGAGTTCTCATCCAAGGTCAACACCTTACCCGGTACGCCGAGACACATTGCCGGTTCCTTTCTTGCGCTCTGTGCGTGTTATGTGTTCTGGGTGGCTACGCCTGCCACATGCTGGGCAAGCCACGCCGCCCATTCTGCCACACCGGCTCCGGTGCGGCACGAGACCTCAAAGATCGGGGCTTCGGGCTTGAGCATCTGCACGCCGCGCCAGAAGTAATCCGGATCAAATTCAAAGACCTCTTTCAGCTCAACCTTATTCAGCACGACCACATCGGCGGCGGCAAACATGCCCGGATACTTGTAGGGCTTATCATGGCCTTCGGGCACACTCGCCACAACCAGCGCAAGGTGCGCTCCCAGCGCAAAGTTGGCGGGGCACACAAGGTTGCCGACATTCTCGATCAGCAGTAGCTCAAACTCGCCGAAGGGTAGGTGCGGGAAAGCCGAGCGGATCATCGGCGCATCGAGGTGGCAGTTGCCGCCGGTGTTGATCTGCACCACCGGAATCCCGTTTTTCGCCATCAGTTCGGCATCAATACTGGATGCGAGATCGCCCTCAATCACGGCTGGGCGTAACGCAGCCGGAAGGGAGCGCGCCGTAGCTAGGATCAGGCTCGTTTTGCCGGCCCCCGGCGATGCCATCAGGTTGACCGCGACGACCCCGTGCTGATCCAGCACGGCTTTGTTCTCGGCGGCGATCTGGTCATTGCTCGTCAGGATTGATTTCACAATTGGAACATGCATTGTTCGGCTCCTCCACTTCGATAGCTTCGACGTAGAACTCCATCCCATCTTCGACCAATACTTCGGTGCTGCCACACGCCGCACAACAATCCGGTAGCGGCGCGATCACCTGCGCCTGATAGCCGCACGCCCCGCACGTCAGCGTGGCTAGCACGCGCCGAAAGCTGAGCTGTGCGCCTTGGGCGAGCGTGCCCGCACTGAGCGCATCGAAATAAAACTGTACCGAATCATCTACGATGCTGCTGAGCGTACCGATCACAAGATCAATCCGCTGCACGGGGTAGCTGCCTGCTTGCTCGGCAGCTTCTAGCACAATACTCAGTATACCTTGTGTGACGGGTAGTTCGTGCATGGTATCAGTTAACAAACTGCTAACAACCTGCGCCCGGCATCACTACCTGCTCTGCCGTCTGCTTCGGCAATGATGGCGGGCCGCGCTTCGTAGGGCAATGTCTTCGTCCGCGCCGCAACGGGCATGGCGCAGGTGGGGTTATTCGTGGACGGGTACGGCTCCGACGCGCTGCGCCTGTATGCGGTGGATCAGGTGCGACTTGATGCGGGTGCGATCCTTCAGCATCTCCGCCGTTATTGTCGCTGCAAGTTCAGCCAGTGGCGACCAGATCGGATGCACGAGGCAGGCATAGCCGACGAGATCAACCGCTTCCATCGTGAGCATCTCGGCATTAAAACGAGGCACAAGGGTACTCTTGGCTTTCACCTGCCCATCAAACAACGTATAGGTGGTGCGCTTCCAAGTGCCATCGGCAAAGATTGTGTAGGATCGCAGCAAGCCTGTGCGCGGGGGCAGAAACAGTGCAAAGAACCGCGCACTCAGTTCAGGTGTGCGCGATTGCAGGGTCTGGGTGAAGCCGCGTGAAGCCGCGTGGGGCTTATGCTCAAAGGCTAGCTCTGGATCAAGGTGGATCGCAAAATGGGCCCGCCCACGCGGAAGCACTTGCAACTGATTGGCTTCGGGGCGATTCAGCTTCACCAGAATCTCTTGCATCTGTAGGCTCTCTTGCTCTACAAAGCCAAAGGCACTGAAGAATACCTCGCGGAACTGTTGTGCGTTTTTGCGAATTGTGTTCTCCAAAGCCGCCTCTTCAATCAAAGCGTGGTCTAGCTGACGAAGTGCTTCGCGCACCCGTTGTTGGGTTTCGCTCCCTAGCATACGGCATCCCCTACATGTTGCGAATTATATCAATACGGACGATGTTTATAAGTTTTCTTGCTTGTGTAGTATAGCATATTCTCCTGACACGGATGGCGCATCTATGGCTTCTCTTGGGCAAGCGCGGGACCGCTGTGTTTTTTAGGATCGCGCAAGCGGTTTGGGCGTGGCGTGTGGTGGCTATGGCGCGGCAAAATACAAGGCGTAAGGGTGTGCTATATATCGTAGCCCATGCTACAATACTTCGAGACCTGCCCACGAGCGAGAAGGGAACAATGGAAACACAAGACCCGATACCACTGTTTGATGAATTGGTGCAGCCCGCCGCTTCCCCCGTGCCCGATCTGCTGTACCTGCCGCGTGCCGCCCTGCTCGATGAACTGGTGCAAGCACTGGCCGAAACCACGCAGGCGGCCGTGTCCGCCCAGATTGAGCGCATCCGGGCCGCCCTCGATCAAGCGACAACCCCGCCGCCCGCCGCAGCCAATTCGCCCGCGATGATTGCCATGCTGCGTACACACCTGCACGAAGCCCTCGATCAGATTGTCGCCGCGCACACTACGGAACGCGCCCACTACTACATTGAGCGGCTGGTCAAAAGCATCAGCGAGGAACGTACCTCAGCAATCAACGACATCAATCTGAATCGGTGGAAAGAGTACGATGATATTCTCACCGATAGCCTGTGGGTCATTGATCGGCGTGACTCATCGGGCGCACATATGGCAGATTACTGGGGCAACTTCATCCCGCAGATTCCGCACCAGATGATGCGCCGCTACACCAAGCTGGGCGATTGGGTCTTGGATCCCTTTGCGGGATCAGGCACAACGTTGATCGAGGGGCAACGGCTTGGGCGCAATACGCTCGGCATCGAACTGCAAGCATCTGTGGCGGCGGCGGCGCGCCAGCGGATTGCCTCCGAGCCAAACCCATATGGCACACAGGCCGAGATTGTCGTGGGCGATAGCACCCGCACAGATTACCCCGCCCTGCTGCGGGCGTATGGGCGCGAGACGGTGCAGCTGGTGCTGATGCACCCGCCCTACTTCGACATTATCAAGTTCAGCGAGGATCCACACGACTTGTCCAATGCGGCCTCGCTCGATGCTTTTCTGGAGCGCATGAGCCAGCTTGCAGCACAGGTGCAGCCCGTGCTCGAACGGGGCCGTTACCTTGCACTGGTGATTGGCGACAAGTATGTGAAGGGCGAGTGGGTCCCGCTCGGCTTTCAGACGATGCAAGCGGTGCAGCAGCAGGGTTTTATGCTCAAGAGCATCGTGGTGAAGAATTTCGAGGAGACAACGGGCAAACGCACGCAGCAGCAGCTCTGGCGGTATCGGGCATTGATGGGCGGCTTCTACATCTTCAAGCACGAGTACATCTTCGTGTTCCAGAACGTTTAGCCCCAAGCTATGGCCATGCTCGTTACTGGTGCGGGCTGTCAGCCGCCGCCCAATCCCCCGATCCCCCGATCACGCCAGCCCGCGATCCAGCTTGCGGAGCAGGCGCAGCAACTCGCGCTGCTCGTCTTCGCTCAGGGGGGCAAGCAGTCCGCTAATCAGGGCTTCGTGCTGCGGCACAACGGTGTGGGCTAGCTCGCGTCCGGTGGCCGTCAGGTGCAGTCCGTTGCAGCGGCCATCCTGCACACGCTCGATCAAGCCGTGTTGCTCCATGCGGGCCAGCAGTTGCGAGATATTGCCTTTGGTCACGAGGAGCTTACGGGCTAGCTCCTGCTGGGTCAGCCCTTCGGCTGGGCCGATCTGGGCCAGCACATCGAATTGGGCTTGGCTCAGGTCAAATTCGCGGAATTGCCGGGCCGAGATCGCGCTGATCTTCTGGAACACCCGCGCCAGCCGCACCCATGCCAAGACGCTCGCCAGCCGCACGCCGCGCTTCAAGTGGGGGCTATGTTCATGATATTCATCCATAGGCTGAAGTTTAGCACTAAACTGTCGGTTTGTCAAGAGGCGCGGGGCTGTGGCGCGAGTTTGATAAGAGCCGTACTATTAAGCACGGCTCTCTGGTGGAATTGGAAGTGCAGGGCAGGCCTGCAAGGTAGCGTCATGAAGCATCAAACAAACGGAATGCAGGTGTTAGGCATCCATCTGCGGAGGTTGGATAAGCGTAATCATATTACCATACAGATCCCGCACCGTAGCCTGAATACCCCACGGCTCCTCAGTCAGTTCTGCCGGTATCCCGCGTTCTTGTAGCTCCGCACACAGCGCGTGGCAATCATCTACGTGAAGAAGAAGCTCTTGATAGCCGATGATGTCAGTTGCACGCCGAACAAATTCTGCATCATCTGCACGCCACGCCAGCGGCTCAAACACGAGTTCCACAGAGTCGCCCGGCAACCCTACCGTAACCCAACGGAGATCCTCACTCATCGGTTCGTCAAAAAGCTTCTTGAAGCCCATCTTCTCGGTGTAAAAAGCCGCTGCTTCATCCTGATCGTGGACGTATAAGGTGACGTGACTAATCCGATTCGCCATTGCTCCCTCCTATGCGTGAGTAATAAACCACCTGAACTTATGTTCTTATAATACGTGATCAATCAACGATTGTCAAGGGGGAGCTGCAATACGCGGCAGGGCTGAAGCTGCACGAGCACGCCGTAGGTAGGGGGCGAACGGGGATCGGGCTACTGTGCCGCGCTAGCTCTGCCCGAACCGCCAGAGCAGATCGCCAAAGGCTTGGAGCGCCTGAAAGTAATCATCGAGGTAGATATTCTCATTGGCGGCATGCACATTATCACCCGCGTGCCCCGCCCCAAATGTCAGCGCGGGAATGCCCTGTGCGTGGCACAGCTCGTACATTGGCCCCGAAGCAGGCATGGTGGGGTAGATGATCGGCTCCACCCCGTACACCGTCTGGACAGCTGCGCTCGTCACGCGCACGATCTCGGCATCGGGATTGGTGCGGGCGGGTTGCAACGCGCCCAAACGTTGCACATGCACATCATCGAAGCCGTGTGTGTGCAGGTGCGTGCGGAGCCGAGCTTCGACGAGATCTGGGGTGAGTCCGAGTGGCAGGCGCAGGTCGAGCTTTGCCACGGCCCGGTTGGGCACAACGGTCTTAATGCCGAGCGCACCGTGCCCCACACTCAAGCCACACAGGTTGCAGGTTGGCTCGAAGAACAGGCGGCGCAAGGCATCACGCGGATCGCTCACATCGGCCCGGAGCAACACATCGCGCTCGACCTGAAACGTGGCCAGATCGAACGGGATGCGCTCAATCAACTCCAGATCGGTGGCGGATGGTTGGGGCAGTTCATCGAGCAAGCCGCCGAAGGTCGGCCTTCCGGCGGAGTCGCTCAGCGTATCCAGCACCGCCCGCAGCCGATCCAGCAGCGCGTTGGCGGGGTTCTCGACAATATTGGCCCACGACGAATGGATCTCGTTGGCGGCGGCCATCAGGCTCAGTTCCACCATCAGGATGCCGCGCATCCCGAGATAGATCAACGGGCGATTGTCAAAGCCTCTGCGCCCCACCTCCCAGATACAGCCATCGGCCGCGATCAACTCGCGGTGCTGCTGCACAAAGCGTTCGATGTGGGGGCTACCGATCTCCTCCTCCCCTTCGATCAGAAAACACACCCGCAGCGGCAGTTCGCCGTGGGCCTTGAGGTAGGCTTCGATGCTCTGGATGCGGAACAGCAGGTTGGCTTTGTTATCGGCAACGCCCCGCGCATACACGCGCCCATCTCGAATCTCCGGCTCGAAGGGGTCGTGCTGCCAGCCATCTTCACGGCGGGCAGGCTGCACATCATAGTGATTGTAGAGCAGGAGCGTGCGTGGGCCGTGCCCAATCTCGGCAAAAATGAAGGGGTAGCTCTGCCCAACGGTGTAGACGCTCGTGCGTGCGCCGAGCCGTTGCAGCCGCTCAATCACCATCTGACTCATGGCGGTCATGCCTTCGCCGGTGCTAGAGATGCTGCGCTGGCGGCAGAAGGTGAGCAGTTCGTGGATGTAGCGATCACGGTGCGGGGTGATCTGGCTCGCACTGAGGTGTCCGGGCATGCGTGGCGTATCCTACCTGTTCAGCTCCGAATCGCCTGCTGGTACAGCTCGAACACGCTGCCCGCTGCTGCGTTGCCGCCACAGATTACAGCAACCGGCGCAACCGCCCCGTGCAGATCGGCGACACCGCTATGCAGGGCGGCGATGACCGCTACCCCAGCTGGCTCAACCAGCTGGTTGCACTCGCGCCACAGCCAGCGCATCGCATGCACCATTGCCAGATCGTCTACTTGCACCACCGTATCCACATACTGTTGCGCCAACGCAAAGGTATAATCCCCCACTTTGCGCGGCGCGAGCGTATCGGCAATCGTGTTGGATGGCTCCGGCAGCCGCTCGGCAAAGCCGCGTTGCAGGCTGTGGTGCATACTTGCCGCGCCCTTCGGCTCGACCCCAATGATGCGGATCTGCGGGCGGCTCTGCTTCAGCACGGCCGCCATGCCTGCGATTAAGCCGCCTCCCCCAATCGCAATCACCACGCAATCCAGATCGGGTAGATCATCGAGCAGTTCCAGCGCCAGCGTGCCCTGCCCGATCACAGTGCGGGGATCGTCAAACGGATGCACATACGCCAGCCCATCTGCTTCGGCGTGGGCAAGGGCGCGGGCGTGGGCTTCATCCCATGATGTGCCGTGCGTGACCAGATCAACCCCGAATTGGTGAATGCGGGCAACCCGATCTGGGGTGGCTGTGGCAGGCAGGTAGATCGTGGCGGGGATCCCCAAGCGTTGCGCGGCACACGCCACCGCTAGCCCATGATTGCCGCCCGACGACGCGACGACCCCACGCTGCTGCTGTTCGGGTTCAAGGCTGAGCAGGGTATTAAATGCGCCGCGTACCTTGAACGACCCCGCGATCTGCATATTTTCGAGCTTGAGCTGTAGCCCATGCGGGCTATCGTGGTGCAGCAAGGGTGCAGGCAGCATGGGCGTATGGCGCACATAGGGCGCAATGCGCTGGCGGGCAGCAGCAAACCTGTCAAGGGTGAACGGTGTTTCTGTCATCTGATGATTATACTACATTCTCCTCACCCTGCCTAGTGCAATTCGCAGGGGGGAGGGCAGGCGCGTAACCGGTACGGCTAGTTCACGGATATTTCGCAACCAGCCGCGTTTCGTGCGGCTCGGTTGCCCAAGTCCGCCCCTCACCTGCCTCATTCGTATGGTATACTAAAAGCACTATGAAAGTAATGCTAGTGCGCTATGAATAGCACTGGCCCAATGCGGTGTATCAATGTAAGACCACCAAGAGGAGATGTGCCAATGGCTGCCAAAAACATCCTGTTTATCGTCGGTGATTATGTCGAAGACTACGAAGTGATGGTTCCCTTCCAGACGCTGCAAGCGGTGGGGCATGTGTGCCACGCCGTCTGCCCCGAAAAAACCAGTGGCCAGTTCGTCCGCACGGCTGTTCACGATTTCGAGGGCGACCAAACCTACAGCGAGAAGCCCGGTCACAACTTTGTCTTGAATGCCAACTTCGATGAGATACGGGCGGAAGATTACGACGCACTCGTGATTCCCGGTGGGCGTGCGCCGGAGTACATCCGCCTGAACCCGCGTGTGCTGGAGATGGTGCGCTACTTCTTTGAGACCAACAAGCCCGTCGCCTCGATCTGCCACGGGGCCCAAGTGCTTGCGGCGGCAGGCGTACTCGAAGGGCGCGAGTGTTCCGCCTATCCCGCCTGCGGCCCCGATGTCACCCGTGCGGGCGGCAAGTTCGTAGACATCCCCGCGAGCCAAGCCCACACTGAAGGCAATCTCGTGAGTGGCCCAGCATGGCCCACCCATCCCGACCTCATCAATCAGTTCCTCAAGCTGCTCGGTACACGCATCGAGCTATAGGCGGCTCGTGTTCAGCAAGCGGGGCAGGGGACAGGGCTATGGCAGCTTTGTACCCTATCCCCGCTCCTCTGCCTGATCTGACCTCTAGCACCTGACCCCTGACCCCTAGCACCTGACCCCTGATCCCTAGCACCTGACCCCAACGCCTACGCCCCACCGAATACCGTCTGCACATCTAGCTGTAGTCCGGCGAATGTTGGCGAGGTGGCGAGCATACCGGGGCGAAAGCAGCCATGTTCGCTGTAGGCGTGCTGCTGATCGGGCAGTACCAGCACCGTCAACGTGGCTGCGAGCGGGTCTACAATCCAATATTCGGGAATACCGTGCGCGGCATACTCGCGTCGCTTCGTCACCTGATCCAGCTCGGCATTGCTCGGACTAACCACCTCAAGCACCAGATCCGCCCCATCCCAGTGGGTGTCGGTGCGGCGCGGATCGTCGGGCGCGTGCAGGTAGAGCAGGTCTGGCTCACGGTAGCGGTGCGGGCTAAGCCGCAGCCGCAGCGGAGCCACCAGCAGGATGCCGTGCGGGTGGGTGGCGAGGATGTAGGCATAGAGCAGGCGGTACAGGGCCAGCACGATCCGTTGGTGCTGTTCAGTCGGCATCGGTAACACCTCCAAACGCCCATCTGCCAATTCAATCAGGCGGTTGGTGCGCTCCGTGAGCCAGCAATAGTCCGCCGCCGTCCATGTGCCCTGCGCTGGTAGCACATCGGCGAGGGCATGCGCGAGTTGGTACGTCTCGTTGGTTGCCATCGGCTGCTCCTTGAGGCGGTGGGCCGCCGTATATCAGCTTGGCTCGCCGCTATCATGCAGTATAGCACAGGGGGCTAGGGCGCATCTCGCCCAACGACATGCCGCACCAGCGCATACAGCGAGGCGCACGTCACGGGGGGCGCGGCGGCGGTGGTGGGCTGTACCCGCCAGACCATCGCATCAGGCGCGGTGTCGCTCGGCACAAGCGTAATCTGCCATGCGGCGGGGGTCTGGGCGGCTACTACCTGCACCCCGCCGCGCTGCAAAGCCCGCTCGGTCCAGATTTGCCACAATGCGGGCACCGCCTGCGCGTGCAGGTGGGCTGTGCTGTGGCTACTCGCGGGGCTACGAAAGCTCCCGCTCTGCCCATCAAACACCACCCCATCGCGGGCAAATACCCGCGCCAGTGTGCCCGCTAGCACCAAATCTTCGGGTGCGCCAGTGTACAGGGTGCCGTCCTCATCCAGCAGCCAGAGCAGATCGGCGGTGTGCAGGGCGAGTTCCAGATCGTGGGTTGAGAGCAGAATCGCCCGCCGTGTGCGGTGGGCCAAGCGGCGCAACAAATGCAGCATACTCACGCGGCGCGGCAAATCGAGAAAGGCGGTTGGCTCATCGAGGATCAGCAGGCGCGGCTCTTGGGCCAGTGCCCGTGCAATCAGCACGCGCTGGCGTTCGCCGTCACTCAAGGTGTGGAAGGGGCGATCTGCCAATTCGAGAGCCGCCACGGCCACCAGCGATTGTTCAATCGTGATATGGTCTGCCGCCCTAAGGTTGCCAAACCAATCGGTGTAGGGGTGGCGCCCCAATGCCACCAGATCACGCACAAGCAGTTGCTCCACCGCCGGACGTTCGGTCAGCACGACACTCAGGCGGCGGGCGCGTTCGCGGGCAGGCAGTGCCGTGAGATCAACCCCATCAAGCTGCACCGTGCCGGCCAGCGGGGGCTGCATGCCCGCCAGCGTGCGGATCAGTGTGGATTTGCCCGCTCCGTTGGGGCCTAGGAGGGCAACCAATTCGCCGGCGTGCAGGCGCAGCTGCAAGCCACTGGCAACTGTGCGCGGCGGCGTACCCGCATAGCCAATGCATAGATCGGTGGCGTGCAGGATTGGGGCGGGGGGAGGCGGCATCAGAGTCCGGCACTGGTGCGGCTGCGTTGGAAGATCACCCATCGACAACTGGCGCACCAATCAAAGCCAGCATCGCATTGAGGGGCAGCACGGTGTTGCTGCCGGGCAGCTGCGCGATCACATCTACAAGCAAGGCACAGCTTGCGCCGAGCGTGATCGTGGCGGGCAATAGCACGCGATGATCGGCGGTGTGCAGCAGGGCGCGGCAGAAGTGCGGTACGGCAATGCCGAGAAAGCCGATAGGCCCACAAAAGGCGGTGACGGTTCCGGCGAGGACGGCTGCGCTTACGATGACCCTGCGCCGCGCCGGAGCCACCGCCAAGCCCATGCTGCTCGCGTAGGCTTCGCCGAGTAGCAGCGCATTCAGGGCTTTGGTGTGCAGCAGGGCTAGCCCCAAGCCGAGCAGGATCGTTGGCGCAAAGATCGGCATCTGCCCCCACGTCACCCCGCCAAAGCTACCGAACGTCCACGCAATATAGGCTTGCATCCGTTCGCTGAGGCTGAATGCCATCAGCAGGCTGACGATGGCACTCGTCAGGTAGCCCAGCATCAGCCCTAGAATGAGCAGGGTAACGGTGCTGCGGATGTGGCGTGAGACGAGCAGCACGAGTAGCAGCACCGTCGTTGCGCCCAGCACAGCGGCCAGCGTAATACTCACATTGTTGAGCCAGCCAGCCACACTCAGCAACGCCGTGCTGCTCGCTGCGCCCACGCCGAGCACCACGAGCGCAACGCCGAGACTCGCGCCAGAGCTGACCCCCAGCACATATGGATCGGCAAGCGGATTGCGAAAGAGGGTTTGCATCTGCACCCCACTCACGGCCAGCGCGGCTCCGGCGAGCGTCGCAGTGATCGCACGCGGCAGGCGTACATCCAGCACGATAGTCGCCCACACAGCCCGCTCGGCTCGCCCACCCAGCAGGATCGTCAGCACCGCATCGAGCGGAATAGGCACTGAGCCAGCCACGAGGCTGAGCAGGAACGCGCCCGCCAAAATTGCCAGTAAGCCGCCAAAGGTGAGCGACACGCGCATCGGCGAGGGCTTTTGCCACCACGCCCACACCCGATGCCCTAGCGTGAATTCTGTATGTGCCATACCTGTCCGCATTGCAACAAAAAAAGACGACTGCCGTGCGGAGCCATCTCTCTGCATGCCACACCGTCAGATTTGTGCGGTGGCGGTGCGCTTGCCCGTTGCCCCTTTCCGCGAGGGTGCAAACGAACACATCCAACACGGGCAGGTATTCGGACTTCGTTCAGCGAACGTTACCGTTGCGCGACAGTGCCGGAATTGCACCGGACTTCCCCTGCATCGGTTGGGGGTGTAGATTAGCTGCTAGTGTAGCAGGCTGTGCAAGCGGTGTCAAATGTTCTTGACTCTATCCCTTTGCAATCATATTGACACACGTTTGAGGATATGCTATACTCGGTCTATCAAGAAGAGTAACCCCTAATCGTAGCAGGGTGTACACGATGTTTAGCCACACCAAAGAAGGTTCATGTTTTCATCGGTTCATGCTTGCCGCCTCGCTCGCAACCCCCGCGTGTGTGTGAGTCCTTCCGGCGATACGTTAGCCACAAGGATGTGTGCAGGCAGACTTGCACCCGATTCCACTCGGACTAGTCTGTGCAGGTTATCGTTACTAGCCTTTATGAAGCAAGGTTGAGGGACAGTAGAAACAATGGCAAAGAAGCAAAGAATGGTTGCCCCCCACGTCATGAAGCAATGGCACGAAGAGCTTGAAGATTGGGATGAACTTGAAGAGCTAGAAGAAGTGACTCCGATCCGGCGGCAGCCGCGTGAGGTGAGTACCCGCGAGGAGACGCAGCGGGTGCGTCGCCAACGGCAGCGCGACACGGGGCGCGAGATTGAGCGCACGATCCGCACGCGCCGCCGCGAAACCAGCAAACCCTGAGCGGGCTAGGGGGTAGGTATCAGGTACTAGGTGTCAGGCTTTGCGGCAAGTGGTAACTGCTAGCCCCTGATACCTGATACCTCACATCTATTCTTGCTCGGCATGTGCGTCGCGCTTGGCGAGGTTGCGGCGGCAGATCGCCATGTACGCGCATGTCGGCGGGCACTCATCGGTGGGGCGCACGCTGAAATCACCGGCCTGCACCCCTGCTAGCACTGCCCCGATCCGCTCGCGCAATACAACCTCTGCGTCAGGGTCCGCCTCCAACGCGGCACTAAACCGTCCGCTGCCAAGATGGAAGAAGCGGGCTTCGCGCACTGCCTGCTGATTGGGCGCAAACAGGGCCTGTGCCGCCAGCAGATACACCCCCGCTTGCACATCCCGCGCACGAACGAGATCCTCAGGCTTGCGCGGGGTACTGCTGCTTTTGTAATCTATCACGGCGAGGCTCTGATCGGGGAACTGATCTATGCGGTCTATGCGCCCGCGCAGGCGCACCGCACCATGCGGCGTAGCGAGGTGCAGGGCCGGCACACCTTGCCCCATGCCAAAGGTCTGCTCTACGGCGGCGATCTGGGGTGCGCCATAGGGGTGCTTGCTGTTGAGCATACGCCCGACGGCCCGCGTCAGGCGGCGTTGCACGTCCTGCCGCTCCCACGCCCAGAATACGCCCGGCTCGAAGCCGTAATCGGTGGGCGCACGCGCTAGCACATCGGCAATGGCGGTTTCGAGCGCGGCAAGGATCGCTGGGCTGTGGTCGGCAGTCAATGCTAGCTGATCGCGTCGCCACGCTGCTCCCGCCTGCTGCAAGATCGCGTGGTACAGCCGCCCCACGCCCGCCCGATCTAACCCCTCGCTAGGGTTGTGGCGGTAGCTCAGGCGCAGGAGATGCCCCGCCACAAACCGAAACGGGCAGGTGATGTAGTCGTTCAGTTGGGTCACGCTCCACGCATGCCCTGCGCCGTACAGTTCGGCGAGGGCGGCGATCAGGTCGGCATCATCCAGCTTGCCCTCGTGGGGCCCATACGCCGCCGTGCCTTCGCGGTGCTGCTCAATCGCTACCGCCTGCCGCAGCAGCGCAAGCTGCGGCGCACCTGTTTGATCGCGGGCCTGTGCCAATGGTGCTGGCAGTGGATCGGGGAGGTCGGCAGGGTCCGTCGAAAGCAGGGCGATCCACGCTTCGGGCAACGATTGGGCGGTAGCGGCGGTGGGCAGTGCGCCAGCGGTGATGCGTTCGTAGGTGATACTGGCGGCGTGGTAGAGTTGCTCGACGGCGTGCAGGTAGGGCGAGGCGGGCAGGATGTTGCCGCGCTCATCGAGGTAGGGGCGGCTTAGGATGAGGTGGGCATTGGCGCGGGTCACGGCTTCGTAAAACAGGGTGCGCTCATCGGCGGGGTGGGGCATCGGCAGGGTGATGCCGTCGCGCCGGAGCATCGCCCGCTCGCTACGGGTGTAGAAGGGTAGCTCGCTTGGCGTTTGGGGATAGTCGCCATCTACCAAGCCGAGCATCGCCACGCCCGCAAACACGCGCCCCCGAATCGCGGTGGTGGTCAGCACCTGCACCGCGTCGGGCTGATTGTCGGGTGCACTGCTGGCGCGTACTACGGCGGCTAGCTCACTGATGAAGGTGGGGTAGTCTGGGTCGGGTTCTTCGGCAAGCTCGGCGGCTTCGCTCAGCTGCATCAGGCTGGTATACCACGCATGCAGGGCCGGGTCATCGGCACGGAGGTGTTGTTGCCACGCTTGCCGCTCGGCATCGCTCAAGCTATCGAGGTCAATTGGTGTGACGGTCCGCGCAATGGCCCATTGCGTGCGTGCAGCGTAGCCCGCGTGGGGCGGCGGCTGAAGCCACGCCTGAAACGCCGCTATCACTGCGAGCAGGGCGGTAGCCTGTGCCGGATTGAGGGCAAGGTTGCGCTCCGGGTGATCTTCGTCTTCGGCTTCAAGCGCATCAGCACTCGCGGCGGGG
This sequence comes from Chloroflexaceae bacterium, assembly GCA_012031225.1. Lineage (GTDB taxonomy): Bacteria > Chloroflexota > Chloroflexia > Chloroflexales > Chloroflexaceae > JAAUTZ01. The sequence continues at coordinate 3,890 of JAAUTZ010000038.1, read as the reverse complement.
TCAGGCACGACGGCGGCTTGCGTGGCTAGCTCGTGCAGGACCCGCTCGACGTGCGCGATACTATGCGTGCCGTGCAGCCACACCAGCCGATCAAGCATGCTTGCAAGCTGCTCGTAGCTCGTCAAGGGGGCGGGGATGGTCTGGCACGCAGGGGGCAACATGTCAAACGGCACACGCCCATCGGTGATGCTGCGCCACACCTCCGCCACGCTCGCCGGATGCCACCGCTCCAATGGCAGGCGCAACACGTTCATGCGGGCGACAAGGGCGGGTAGTTCAAGCAGTGGTCGTCCGGCAACAACGTGCAGGGGAATGCCGTACTCACTGGCAACCTCGCGCAGCAAGGGGGTGTAGACTGTTCCACGCTGGCGCACAACGATGCCAATCTGGTTGGCGGGCATGCCCTGTGCCAGCCACGCCGCAACGTGGCGCAACACAGCGCGTACTTCGCGCTCGCGGTCGGCGGCACTGATGCAGGTGAGGAAGCCATCAGCCGCGCTAGGTACGGGCGGGGTGAGCGCAAACAGGTGCGCTCGCAGGTGTTGCACGGGATGGTCGGGGGGTGGGGTCGGGCGCAGGCAGGTGCTGCACGGCACAGGCGATGCTTGCCGCCGCACATGCCTCCCCGAGCGTAGCCCGCGTGCGCTCGAAACGCACCAACGCTGGACGCGGCTGTGCTTCGCCCGTGAGGGTGATCAGGATGCGGATGCCGTGCCGGGCGAGGGTTAGCAGCAGCGCGATCTGGGCGGGCGTGAACTGATCGAAGCTGTCGAGGATCACCAGTTCGAGGTGCTGCACAAGGCGCGGATAGGCGGCAACCGTGCTGATTGCGAGGTCGAGCAGCCGATCATCATCGGCTAAGCCTTGCGCTTGCAGACGGGCGGTGTAGGCTTGGGCCAGCGCACTGAGTTCGCTGTCGTAGGCAAAGAGGGCGGCGTGCGCGAGGTGGGCGGGGGCGGTCTGGCTGCTGGCAAGGTCGTGCAGGAGGTAGCTCAGGTTGGCGAGCATGCCCGGCTTCAACGCAACGGCGTGCAGGGTGGGCAATTGTTCGGCGGCGAGCAGCTCGCGGACTGTCGCCCGGATTTGCAGGGCCCGCACAATCCCGGCGATGGGTAGATCGGGTAGGTGCGCGTCGGCGACGATCCGGCGCACAAACTGCTCAAGCGTTAGCACGGTGCGGCGGTCAAGCTCGCCGGCTTGGGCGAGTTGGGCTTGCATGTCATCGCGCTGGGTGCGTTCGGGCAGGATCAGCACCGCCCGCCCGGTGGCGACAGCAGCGAATGCGGCGCGGGCGTGCTGGGTTTTTGCGCTAGCCACCGGCCCCACCAGCAGGGTGATCGGGGCGGTGGACCGGGCAGCCGGGTCTGGGGTGTGGCTCATATGGGCAGCTCGCTAGCCAACGGGGGCGCAAGCTCAAGCGGGAGCGGTAGACTGGGCAGCGTATCCGTGGGCATGGCGTGGAAGAAGTCGGTCAAGTCCTGCACCAGTTCGCGCCCGACGTGGCTACGCATAAAGGTTACGCCGTGATCTACGCCGGGGTAGATCTTCAGCCGTGCCTGTGGGTTGCGCTGCTTGATCGCATAGGCATTCGCAACCAGCACCGTTGTATCGGCATCGCCGTGCAGCACGAGTAGCGGGATGCGAATTGCGCTGACGACATCGAGCGGGCGGGCAATGTTGGGGCGGCCCATTTTGAAGCCCATCAGCCGGGTCACCGGATGGGCCCACGTCTGCGGCGCAAGATGTTCAACGAGCAAAGGGCGCGGGCCAGTTGTCAGGGCAAGATCGGCGGGGGCAGCGAGCGTTGCCATCCGTTCGGGATAGGGGAAGTCGGGGTAGGGCAAGCCTTGCTGCATTGCCGTGCCAATCGTGTGCAGGGCGATCAAGCCGCCCATGCTCTCGGCAATCAAGCCAACGTGACGGTAGCCCCGCTCACGGGCGTAGCGCAGCACGGCGATCAAGTCGTGGGCTTCATCGCCTCCGAGACTAGCCCGCCCGCCACTTTCGCCGTAGCCGCGCCAGTCGAAGGTCAGCACATCCCATTCCCCAACGAGTGCTTCGGCTAGCCACACAATGCCCATGTAGTGCTTGCTGGCGGCAAAGCCGTGACAGATCACGAGCAGATCGGGCTTGCCACGGGGCAGCAGCATCGCGGCAAGCGGCACCCCGTCGCTGGTCTGGATCGTGATTGCCTCAGTGGGGCCACTGTGTGGGGTGCGCTGGAGGTAGGGCAGCAGCAGGGCATTGTACATGCGGCGCAGGGTGTAGGCATAGGTTCCCATCGGGTTTGCTCCTGTCGGTGCGGTTGCTCTATGCTATAGTATACCAGAGGATAGACTGATGTTGAAATGATCTGTAAGGGATGCAATCCTATGACAAGCCCTTTAGGGACGGAAATCATCCATCGGCGCGAGCTTGATGCAACTGCCCGCCCGCGTTTGCTGGCGGTGTTTGCCCACCCCGATGATGAGGCGTTTGGGCCCGGCGGCACGCTTGCGCTGTATAGTTGGGCGGGGGCGGCGGTGTATCTGGTGTGTACAACGGGCGGCGAGGCGGGCGTGATTGACCCTGAATTTCTCGCTCAATATGGCACGGAACGGGCGGTGCGGGTGGCTGAATTGCAGTGCGCGGCGCGGAAGCTCGGCTTGGCGGAGGTGGAGTTGCTGGGCTACCGCGATTCGGGGATGGAAGGCGCACCGGATAATCAGCACCCGCACGCGCTGGTGCAGGCTCCGCTCGATACGCTCGCAGCCCAGATCACGCAGACAATCCGCCGCGTGCGCCCGCAGGTGGTGCTAACCTTTGATCCGATTGGCGGCTACCGTCACCCCGATCATATTGCGACGCATCGAGCGACGGTGCAGGCATTCCATGCGGCGGGCGATGCGCGGATCAGTGATCCGGCTGGGTTGCCCCCCTATCAGCCGCAGAAGCTGTATTACGTGGTCTTTCCGCGTGCGCTGCTGCGCCTGTTCGTCAAGCTGATGCCGCTCTTTGGCAACGACCCACGCCGCTTTGGGCGCAACCATGATCTCGATCTGACGCGCTTGGTGGATACATCGTTTCCGGTGCATGCGCGGATTGACTACCGCGTGGTCGGGCGGCAACGGACGGCGGCGGTGCAGTGCCACGCCAGCCAGATCGTTAACCCAACCCTTGCCCAGAGTGTGATTGGGCTACTGTCGCGCTTGCTGGCGGGCGGCGAAACGTTTATGCAAGCCGTGCCGGAGCCGCCCGCCAATGTGCAGCACGATCTGTTTGCAGGGGTAGCGGTGGATTAGGGGGCGGGTGCTAGGGGCTTGCCCCTGCTGCCTAGCCCCTGCCCCGATCCCCCTGCCCCGTCCTGCCATGCGGGACTGACGGTCCATCTTAAGATTTGCTTGACAAATAGAGGGCTATCCATTAGACTACTCTGTATTACGCAACCACGCTATATGATAGCATCTACTTTCTAGCGATGAAGAGCGACGTTCCATCTTGCATAATCACGGCAAGACTCTACCTAATATCTGCTGATAGTGTCTCTTAGAATTTGCGCTCCCAATAGGTATCTGGTGCGAAGTTAGCACCATCCTCACGGAAACAGCATCGCTGTACCAGATCACCCTACACATTCTCAGCAGACTTCAATGCGACGAACAAGACAGTGGTGCTGCGTAAATGTCTGTATCAAAAGCCAACCCAATGTTTGGTTTGCAAGGAGGAAAGAAACCCGTATGAAACGACTGTTGAGTATGCTTTCGCTCGTCGTGATGCTGAGTGTTGTGGTTTCTGCTTGTGGTGGTGGCCCAGCCCCGCCCCAACAGCCGCACCAGCCCCGGAAGCGGGCACGGGCGCGGCTCCGGTGGAACCATTCGGCGAAGGGCGTGTCATTAAGATCGCTTCGCAAA